>JBFHQA010000041.1:0-19483 GCA_041592455.1 Thiobacillus sp.
CGAAGTCTTCGGGGGTGTCCTGCTGCAGCATGAGCCACTGCATTTCGACGTAGTCCTTGGCGTGGCCCCAGTCGCGCTTGGCGTCCATGTTGCCGAGGAAGAGACAATCCTGCAGGCCGAGCTTGATGCGCGCGAGGGCGCGGGTGATCTTGCGGGTGACGAAGGTTTCGCCGCGGATGGGAGACTCGTGGTTGAACAGGATGCCGTTGCAGGCATACATGCCGTAGGCTTCACGGTAGTTGATGGTGATCCAGTAGGCGTAGAGCTTGGCGCAGGCGTAGGGGCTGCGCGGGTAGAAGGGGGTGGTTTCCTTTTGCGGGATTTCCTGGACGAGGCCAAAGAGTTCGGAGGTGCTGGCCTGGTAGAAGCGGGTTTTCTTTTCCAGGCCAAGGATGCGGATGGCTTCGAGGATGCGCAGGGCGCCCAGGGCGTCGGAGTTGGCGGTGTATTCGGGTTCTTCGAACGATACGGCGACGTGCGACTGGGCGGCCAGGTTGTAGATTTCGTCGGGCTGCACCTGCTGGATGATGCGGATGAGGCTGGACGAGTCGGTGAGGTCGCCGTGGTGCAGGACGAACTTGCGCTGGCTGACTTCGGGGCCTTCGTACAGGTGGTCGATGCGGTCGGTGTTGAACAGCGAGGTGCGGCGCTTGATGCCGTGGACTTCGTAGCCCTTGCCCAGCAGGAATTCGGCGAGGTAGGCGCCGTCCTGGCCGGTGACGCCGGTGATGAGGGCTTTCTTGGTCATCATGAATTCAACAACAGGTAACTATCGATACGGGGCTTGTAAAGCCGCATGATCCAACCCGCATGTCTTGGCAGGAAAAAACGGCAAACTGGGGACAAGCATACCTATTTAACGAGTTTTTCTTCAATTTTTTGTGGGTATCTCAATTTCCCGGTGGCCCGCAAACGATAGTGCGAGCAGCCACCCAAGCAACAAAGACCAATACGCCGAATAGATCGCTGTGTGCGCGTTAACCGGGAATATCCAGACAAACAATCCCAGCCAGCCAGTCCAGGCTAATACATTGCCTGACAGTCCCCGGCCGGTCCGAAAAAGAATAGTAATAAACACAAGCAGGCCTGCCAGGCCAAGGATGCCGGTCTCAGACCCCACCTCCAACAACAGTTGGTGAGCATAGATGACCCCCGTCTTGCCATCACTGCTGATGAAAAGGTCCCCCTCCTCTGCAACATCCGGATAGGCATAACGAAACGCGCGCACCCCCGCGCCGTTGAAAGGATGCTGTTCAAACACCTTGATGGCGTTCACCCAGATCTGCAGACGCATGGAGCTTGCGGCATTCAGGCTTTCATAGCTGAAATCCTGGGCCGCCACCGACTGGTTCACGCGCTGCTCAAACTTGGGGTTGACCTGGTAGGCCCCAAGCCCTGCCAGGACCGCAACAAGCACTATCGGCACCAGCAGCCTGGCTGGATTGAAGCCCATTCGGCGCGCATAGACCCAGACCCACATCACGGTGGCGAGCGCAAACACGATCCAGCTTTCACGGTTGCTCGCCAGCAGCACGACCGCTGCCGTTCCAAGCCACGCGAGCGCCAGATGCCACTTGGCACCATGGCGGGAGACATATTCCCAGACCATGGGCGACAGCATGGCGAGCGTGAGGCCAAGCTTCCAGTTGGTGGGGCCGAAAATGCCGTTCAAGCGAGCAGGATACGCGTAGCCCAGCAAGTCGTAGCCGACCGCAGCCTGGATCAGGGCATCGACCACCCAGAACATCAGCAGCCACGCCGACAGCTTGAGCAGGCGCTGGCGCGCAAGATCCTCTCCCAGCATCCAGATGAGATAGATGCCCGCCAGGTAGATGCGCGGAAACGTGAGCGTCGTGCTGAGCGATTTCTTGAACCACAGGGAATCCGGCACCGACAGGGCGATGGGGACCCAGAGGCACAGGAACAGCAGGCTAAAGGTTTTGGCGCCGCCTTGCCACACGGCCTGTTTGCCGTGTTTCCAGATCAGCACGCCGCCCAGGACGGCCATGATGAAGATGGGCAGCTCGGACGAGCGGCCGAACGGCAGCAGCAGCAGGAACGACCAGGCCAGGACGACGGGCGCCCACGAGCCGGGGTTAAAAACTGCCGGCACGGTTATCCGGCGTTGCGCGCGTCGACCGCCGTCGAAAACGCGTCGATCACCGGCTGGATCAGGGCGCGCTTGAGCTTGAGCGAGGCCTGGTTGACGACCAGGCGCGAGCTGATGTCGCTGATGTGCTCGACCGCCACCAGTCCGTTGGCCTTGAGCGTGCCGCCGGTGGAGACGAGGTCAACGATGACGTCGGACAGGCCGACCAGCGGGGCCAGTTCCATCGAGCCGTACAGTTTGATGAGGTCGATGTGCACGCCCTTGGAGGCGAAGTGGTCGCGCGCGGCGTTGACGTATTTGGTGGCCACGCGGATGCGGGCGCCCTGCTTCACCGTGCCCGCGTAGTCGTAGCCCTCGCGCACGGCGACCATCATGCGGCACTTGGCGATCTGCAGGTCGAGCGGCTGGTAGAGGCCATTGCCACCGTGCTCGTTGATCACGTCCTTGCCGGCGATGCCGAGGTCGGCAGCGCCGTACTGCACGTAGGTCGGCACGTCACTGGCGCGCACGATGATCAGCCGAACGTCGTCGCGATTGGTGCCGATGATCAGCTTGCGCGACGATTCCGGGCTTTCCGCCGGCGTGATGCCTGCGGCGGCCAGCAGCGGCAGGGTTTCTTCAAAGATGCGGCCCTTGGACAGGGCCAGCGTGATGCCTGTGTAGCTCATGTTCGATGTCGGTCAATGTACGCGCTTGATGCGCGCGCCCAGCTGGGTCAGTTTTTCCTCGATGCGCTCGTAGCCGCGGTCGAGGTGGTAGATGCGCTCGATGGTGGTCTCGCCCGCCGCCACCAGGCCAGCCAGCACGAGACAGGCCGATGCACGCAGGTCGGTGGCCATGACGATGGCGCCGTCCAGGCGCGGCACGCCGCGCACCAGCGCCGTATGGCCGGACACTTCGATGTTGGCGCCCAGCCGGCGCAGTTCCTGCACGTGCATGAAGCGGTTTTCGAAGATGGTTTCGGTGACGCTGGCCGCGCCGCTAGCGATGGTGTTCATCGCCATGAACTGGGCCTGCATGTCGGTGGGAAACGCCGGATGCGGCGCGGTACGCACGTCGACCGACTGCAGCTTGCCGTCGGATTCGATCTCGATCCAGTCGGCCCCAACCTCAATCTTTGCGCCCGCCTCGCGCAGCTTGCTCATCACCGCGTCGAGCGTGTCGGGCTGGGCGTGCGTGGTGCGAACGCGCCCGCCGGTCATGGCGGCGGCCACCAGGAAGGTGCCGGTCTCGATGCGGTCGGCCATGACGGTATGCTCGGCGCCGTGGAGCGACTCCACGCCCTGGATCGTGATCACACTGCTGCCCGCGCCCTCGATTTTCGCGCCCATGGCGATCAGGCAGTTGGCCAGGTCGACGACCTCGGGCTCGCACGCGGCATTCTCCAGCACGGTGGTGCCTTCGGCCAGCGCGGCCGCCATCATCAGGTTCTCGGTGCCGGTCACGGTCACCACGTCCATCACGATGCGTGCGCCCTGGAGGCGCTTGCAGCGGGCGTGGATGTAGCCGTGCTCGATCTGGATGTCGGCCCCCATCGCCTGCAGGCCCTTGATGTGCAGGTCGACCGGGCGCGAACCGATGGCGCAGCCGCCGGGCAGCGACACGCGCGCCTCGCCGAAGCGGGCCAGCGTCGGACCCAGCACCAGGATGGCGGCCCGCATGGTCTTCACCATTTCGTAGGGCGCTTCCTTGTGCGGAATCGATTCACCACACAGCGTCACGTGGTTCTTGTCGTCGAGCGTGACGCGCACGCCCATGTGTCCGAGCAGCGCCAGCAGGGTGCTGATGTCCTTGAGATGCGGCACGTTGCCGAACCGCATCGGATCGGCGGTCAGCAGGCTGGCAGTCAGGATCGGCAGCGCGGCATTCTTGGCACCGGAGATGCGCACCTCGCCGGACAGCGGGTTGCCGCCATGGATCAGCAATGCGTCCATTCAGCGGGCCGCCCAGTCTTCAGGGGTGTAGGTTTTCATCGACAGCGCATGGATCTGGGCATGCATGCGCTCACCCAGTGCCTCATAGACCAGACGATGCTGCTGGATCATGTTCTTGCCGGTAAACGACGGACTGACGATCACGGCCTGGAAATGCTGGCCGTCGCCGTCCAGTTCGATGTAATCGCACGGGAGTTTATCGGTGATCCAGCCTTTGATGTCGTCGGGGGTAACCATGCTCGTCTTGCCTTTTTCAATGTCTGAGTTTGTAACCGCTGCGCAGAAACAGCAGGGTAACCGCAGATATTGCCACAAAGCAGGCCCCTGCGACCAGCAGTCCGAGCCAGGGATCGGTATCCGACTGCCCGACAAACGCATAGCGGAAGCCGTCGATCAGGTAGAACACAGGGTTGGCGTGCGAGATGGCCTGCCAGAACGGTGGAAGCGAATGAATCGAATAGAACACCCCGGACAGGAAGGTCAGCGGCAGGATCAGGAAATTCTGGAACGCCGCCAGCTGGTCGTATTTTTCCGCCCAGATGCCGGCCACGATGCCGAGCGCGCCCATGATCGCGCAGGCCAGCAGCGCGTAGGCCAGCAGCCAGCCCAGATGGGGTGCCTGCCACGGTGCGAACCACAGGGTCACGGCCCATACCCCTAGCCCCACGACGAGGCCGCGCACGACCGCCGCGCCCAGGTAGGCCAGGAAAAACTCGAGATACGACAAGGGCGGCAGCAGGACGAAGACGATATTGCCCTGCATCTTGGACTGGATCAGGCTCGACGAGCTGTTGGAGAACGCGTTCTGCAGCATGCTCATCATGACCAGGCCAGGCACCAGGAAACTGGTGTACGACACGCCCGGGTAGACCTCGACATGCGCTTCCAGCACATGGGAAAAAATCAGCAGATAGAGCAAGGCTGTCACCACGGGGGCGACCACTGTCTGCACCACCACCTTCCAGAAGCGCAGCAGTTCCTTGTAGAACAGGGCCTGAAATCCCGTCATGCGCGTTTCATGATGTCGGTAAAGACATCCTCCAGGTCGGGCTCCTGAAGCTGCATCTCGATCACGCGTATGCCCGCTACGCGCAGGTCGGCCAGCAGGGCTTCAAGATCGCGGTAGTCGCTGAAATTGACACGCCAGCGGCCGTCCGCTTCGCGCAGCAGTCGCGCGCTCCACGCCTCGGGCACCCGGTCGCCCGCCAGGCTCAGCTGCGCGCAATGATCGTTGGTATGCTGCAGCAGGTTGCGCGTGTCGTCCAGCGCCACCACTCGCCCGCTCTTCAGCATGGCGATGCGACCGCACAGGGATTCGGCCTCTTCCAGGTAATGCGTGGTGAGCAGAATGGTATGCCCTTCGCGGTTGAGCCCGCTGATGAACGCCCACAGCGAGCGACGTAAATCGACGTCCACCCCGGCGGTCGGCTCGTCGAGGATGATAACCGGGGGCTTGTGCACGAGCGCCTGTGCCACCAGCAAGCGGCGCTTCATGCCGCCCGACAGGCTTTGCGTGTTCTTGTTCGCGTGGGGTGTCAGGTCGAGGTGGTGCATGATCTCGTCGATCCAGCGGTCGTTATGCTTGAGGCCGAAATAGCCCGACTGGATGCGCAGAGTCTCGCGCACATTGAAAAAGGGATCGTAGACCAGTTCCTGCGGCACCACGCCCAGCGCGCGCCGCGCCTGACGATAATCGCGCACCACGTCGTGACCCATGACCAGGGCACGTCCGGAATCGGCCCGTGCCAGGCCTGCCAGGATGGTGATGAGGGTGGTCTTGCCTGCGCCGTTGGGACCCAGCAGGCCGAAAAACTCGCCCTGCCGGATTTCAAGCGAGACGTCGTCGAGCGCCCGGGTCTGACGAAACTGCTTGCACAGGCCTGAGACCTGGATGGCGGCAACGCTCCCGTTCATGCGGGGAGCAAGTCGGCGACCCCGTAGAGCTCGGCGAGGGTGGTAAAACTGTCCGGCAAGCCGGTGCAGGACAGCGTGTTTCCGGCCTGGCGAGCGTGCCGCATGGCGCTGAAGACGAGCGCGAGCGCCGCCGAATCGGCCTTCTCCACGCCGCTGAAATCGAGCGTGTTCACCCCTGCGGCCAGCCGCGGCTGCAGTTCACGCAACAAGCTGCCTGCATTGTCGACCGTCACTTCGCCAGACAGACTGCAGCGCGAGTCCTCGCACTCCATCATGAGCCGGCTCGCGCAGCGGGTGCCGCGACCGGGCTGCGACTGGACTGGTCGGCCAGGGTCTTGATCAATCCGTCGATGCCATTCTGGCGAATGACGCTCGAGAACGAGGAGCGGTAGTTGGTCACCAGGCTGACACCGTCGATGGTGACATCGTAGATCTTCCAGCCAAACGCCGTGCTGTACATCCGGTAATCGATCGGAATCGGCTGGCCGCCCGGCTGGTTGATTTCGGAACGCACAGTGACGTCGGTATCGCCTGCCCGCATGATCAACGGCTTGAACTCGACCGTCTGGTTGGTGAACGCGGTCAGCGAACTCGAATAGGTCCGCACCAGCAGGTTGCGGAATTCAGTCACCAGCGCCTGCTTCTGGGTCGGCGTGGCGCGCGGCCAGTGCTTGCCGATCACCAGCTGGGTCATGCGGTTGAAGTCGAAATTGGGCAGGATCTTGGCCTCGACCAGCTGGTAGACCTTGGCAAGATTGCCATTCTGCAACTCCTTGTCCCTTTTCAGGATGGTCAGCACTTCCTGGGTAGTGGTACGCGCCAACACGTCGGGCGGCGTGTCTGCGGCCCTTGCCGGGGCCGAGACCAAGCCGGCCCACATGGCCAGCAGCAATAAGAATGAACGCAACGTCATGTTTTGTGTCCTGTTTGTTGTGCCTGAGGCAATCGATATAAGCAATTGACCGGCCGTGCTTACTTGGGTTCTCCGGTCAAGCGGGCCAACTGCGCCACGTTCATGTTGTAATCGTTCACAGTACGCAGGTATTCGGTCTGTGCCAGCACGTAATTCTTGATAGCGTCGGCCACCTTGTCGGCGCTTTCGATGCCGGCCGAAAAGTCAGCCAGCGAAGCCACCATCCAGCGACGGGCGGCCGAAGCGCCTTCCGCGAGTTCGAGCTGGGCGTCGTAGTTGGCGCGCGCATTGGCATAGGCCTCGCCCACCTCGAACGGAATGCCGGCCACGGCAAACGCCTTCTTGTGATTGATGGCCTCCAGTTCCGCCTGCGCCTGGTTCACCCGTGCGCTGGCCACACCGAAGACGGTATCCCATTTCACGCCCACCACGGGCGTCAACCCGCCCCCGTTGAAGGGGTCGTTGATATACGGGTTGTCGAGCCGGTCGCGCTGGGACGCATAGTTGAATTGCCCGATCACGCCCGCATACACGTCCGGCATGCGATCGGCCTTCTTGGCAGCCACCAGGGCACGACGGGCACGCAATCCGGCTTCGAGCTGCTGCATCTCGGGGCGGTCCTGCAAGGCGCGGGACTGGAACTCGGCCAGCTCCGTCTGCGGGAAGGGCAGCGGCTCGATGCGCTCGTCCGCCACCGTGAGCTTGCCTTTCAGGCCGATCCCGGTCAGGACCTTCAGGCCATCGAGGCTGATTTTTTCGATGGCGCGGGACTGGTGCACATACTTGGCAAGCAGGCTCTTGGCCGTCTGCAGCGCGTACAGGTCCGAATGCTTGGATTCGCCGGTTTCTTCGCGCAAATGACGCTCGACCGTGCGAATGGCCTGGTCAAGGCGGCCCTGCATGTCTTCCAGGAAGACGCGCACATCCCGCGCGGTCAGGTAGCCGTAATAGGCACGCTTGGTGTCGTAGACCGTGTCGGTACGGGTCTGCCCGAGTTCTCCGCGCTTGATGTCGATATTGCCCTGGGCGGCTTCACCGTAGCGTTCGACCTTGCCGAAGGTATAGAGCGGCTTGATCAATGCGAAATCGAGATGGGTCCAGTCGGACAGGCCATTGATGCGATCGGAGTCGGTCCGGGGCTGCGTGCCGGTAAAGGCGCCGCCCTTGTAGAAGCCGCCTTCGACTTTCGGCGCCAGGCCGACAAACGCATTGGCGCTGACGCGCCAGCCGGCGTTTCCTTCGACTTCCTGCAACAGGCCACGGGCCGCCTCGACGACCTGCTCGCGCTCCTTGATGCGGGGATCGGCCGTCAGGCTCATCTGCACCGCCTGTTGAAGGTTGATGGTTTCAGCCTGCCCGGGCAGAGCCGTCAGCAGCATGCCCGCCGCAGCAAGCGTGCAGGCCAGTTTGTTCAGAGTCATTGTGGCGCTCCTTCTTGAGCCTTACCGTATAAAAATTGACCAATCAGGTTTTCCAGCACCACGGCATCCTGCGTGATGAGAATCTGATCCTTGTCTTTTAATTTAGCACTGTCGCCCCCTGCTTCCAGGCCGATGTACTGTTCTCCCAGCAAGCCCGAAGTCATGATGGCTGCGGAGGTGTCTTTTGGAAAAGCAAAGCGCTTGTCCAGACGCAGGGTGACGGCTGCTTCGTAGGTTTCATTGTCGAAGCGGATATCGGTCACGCGTCCCACCACCACGCCTGCACTCTTGATCGGTGCGCGCTGCTTCAGCCCCCCGATGTTTTCAAAGCGTGCAACAACTTCATAGCTGTCAGATGCATTGACGGCATTCATGCTGCCGACCTTGAGCGTCAGAAACAGAAGCGCAACGATGCCTGCCACGACAAACAGTCCCACCCAGAGATCGAGTACGGTCTTGTTCATTTAGCTGAGTCCCCGAAACATGAATGCAGTCAAAACAAAATCGAGCGCCAGGACGGCCAGGCTCGAGGTCACCACGGTTCGAGTGGTAGCGCCTGATACGCCCTCTGCCGTCGGCGGCGCATCATAGCCCTCGAACAGCGCGATCGTCGTGATCGCGATGCCAAACACGACGCTCTTGATCACGCCATTGAGGATGTCCTGCTCGAAATCGACCGCGCTTTGCATTTGCGACCAGAACGAACCTTCGTCAACACCGATCAACTGGACACCAACCAGGTAGCCCCCGAAAATCCCCATGGCGGAAAACAGCGCGGCCAGCAACGGCATCGAGATCACGCCAGCCCAGAAGCGCGGCGCCACGACGCGGGCAATGGGATCCACCGCCATCATTTCCATGGCCGATAGCTGCTCAGTCGCCTTCATCAGGCCGATCTCGGCCGTGATCGCGCTGCCGGCCCGGCTCGCAAACAACAACGCCGCAACGACGGGCCCCAGCTCGCGGACCAGCGACAAGGCCACCAGAATACCGAGGGCTTCTTCGGAACCATAGGTCTGCAGGGTTTCGTATCCCTGCAGGCCGAGCACCATGCCCACGAACAGGCCCGACACCAGGATGATGATGAGCGACAGCACCCCGCTGAAATACATCTCGCGTATGGTCAGACCGAATCGGCGGAAAGCCGTTCCGGAATGAAGCAGGATCGCCAGAAAGAAGCGCGCGGCAAAGCCGATGCGCCACACACCCTGGATAGTACGGTTGCCCAGGTTTTCAATCGCCTGCTTAAGCACTCACCCCTCCGAGTCGCAAATCTTCAACATAGGGTGGAGCCGCATAATGGAACGGCACCGGACCATCAGCTTCGCCGTGGACGAACTGGTGGACATAGGGCAGGTCGGACGCACGGATCTCGTTCGCCGTCCCCTCGGCGACGATGACCCCCTCCGACACGAAATAGACGTAGTCGACGATCTTCAGGGATTCCTGGACATCATGGGTGACGACCAGCGATGTCAGGCCCAGCGTATCGGTCAGGCGCCGGATCAGGTTTCCGGTGATGCCCAGCGAAATGGGATCCAGGCCGGCAAAGGGTTCGTCGTACATCACCAGTTGAGGGTCGAGTGCGATGGCACGCGCCAGCGCGACCCGACGCGCCATGCCGCCCGACAGTTCGGAGGGCATCAGGTGGGCGGCCCCGCGCAAACCCACTGCATGCAGCTTCATCAACACCAGGTCGCGGATGACATCTTCGGGCAGGTCGGCATGCTCGCGCATCGGGAATGCCACGTTGTCGAACACGGACATGTCGGTGAACAGGGCGCCAAACTGGAACAGCATGCCCATCTTGCGGCGCAGACGGTACAAACCGGCCCGGTCGAGTTCGCCCAGGGACTCGCCTGCCACGCGCACGCTGCCCTGGCCGGGCTTGATCTGCCCGCCAATCAGGCGCAAGAGAGTGGTTTTGCCGCAACCGCTGCTGCCCATGATGGCTATGACCTGACCCCGTCTGGCGGTCAGGTTGATGCCCTTCAAAACCGGCCGGGCACCATAGCCAAATGCGACATCTGAGATTTCGACCAGATTATCGTCAAGCAAGAAATCGAGCCTGTATACGTTATTAGCCCTGCATTTTACCGAAGGGCAACCGCCTGATAACGGCCGCAACGCGATTTAGCAAAGATTTAATAGCCCATCACCTGCCTCAGCGAACCGACTTTCTCCAGCGCCGCCAGATTCCCGCTGCGGCTGAACACGAAAAGCGCGTTGCCGGTTTCTGCCTGGTGTTCGATGCGCCGGGCCAGTTCTCGCATATCGGGATGTTCATCGAGCCACCAGACATGGGCAGCTTCCCACTCGGGCGATGCCAGCCACACCCGCTCTGAAGCGGGTTTGGCGCGTTTCGCCCCCGCCTCGAGAACGAAGATGAAATTTTCCTGGGTGTCCTCCAGCCATTGCGTCCAGGTCGAGTCCGGTGTCGACTGCCAGGTCGATGCGGGCAGATAGACTGCCTGGAACTGGGTGTTGTAATAAGACAACAGCCAGTCAGCCGGCAGGCCGTCCGGATAAAAGCCCTTGCTCCAGGTGGGGTGATGCCAATCGACAGCGCCTATGTACACAAGTTGACCGGTTTTCATTTGCCTATTATGTGAAAGTAATCGGGTCTGAGTAATATTAGGTATTGACTATATACTTATATAGAGTTTCAATCAGTCTGGTACAGCTAGCATCCATTCATTTATCAGTACGTCCACCCTGAAACCATCGTGTAAGGAGTCGTTGATCATGAAAATCCAATCCCTCGTTCTTGCCCTGGGCCTGATGGCCTCCCCCCTGACCTGGGCTGCAGATGCTGCACCGGCCAAATCGCCCGCAGCAGAACCTGCAGTCCCGCAGACCAGCGCGCAATGGCTGGAGCGCATGACCGACTTCACCCGCAACGCGTCGGCCTACCGCGACCCCAAGGTATTTGTGCCCTGGGCCAATGCCGTGACCGAACCCGGTTTCTACTCGCAGATGGGCGTCAGCATGATGGAACCCGGCAACTGGTACCGCATGATGGGTTCGATGATGGACCCGCGCGCCATGACCAACTATATGCAGTTTTCCGATCCCAACATGTACATGAAGTGGATGGCCGCGTCCATGGATCCAAACTTCTATACGGCGCTGATGACCCAGATGGCCGACCCCGGCAAGATGATGCGCTGGATGATGATGCCCATGGACCCCAACATGTGGAACATGATGATGCAATCCATGAATCCGGCCATGTACACCAAGTGGATGATGGCGCCGATGGATCCTCGCGCGATGCAGCTGATGATGGCGCCGATGAACCCGGCCATGTACACCAACTGGATGAACGCCTCGATGAATCCGGCCACCTACGGCTCCTGGGGCACCTGGATGGCCCCGGCCACCGGCGCCCAGGTCGGCGCGGCTCCCGCGGCAGCTCCCACCTTCAATTTCTTTGATCCGAACGCCTGGATGAACATGGCGCCCACGGCCTATGGACAACCGGCTGCAGCAGGCACCCAGCCCGCAACCGCCGGCAGCTTCAACTTCATGGACCCCAACAGCTGGATGATGATGATGAATCCCGGCACCTACATGGCGCCTGTCGCGGCACCCGCAGCAGCGGCCAGCCCTGCACCGGCCAAGTAATCCAGCCACTGCAGACGTAAAAAAGGGATGGCTTGGCCATCCCTTTTTTTGCGCCTGCGAATTTCAGGCCCGGCGCCAGCTGGTACCGCCCGCGCCGTCTTCCAGCACAATGCCGGCAGCGGTCAACGCATCGCGGATCCGGTCGGATTCGGCGAAGTTCCTGTCCTTGCGCGCCTGCTGGCGGGCGGCGATCAGCGCCTCGATTTCGGCCTCGGCCATGCCAGCCTCGCCGGTGCAGGCTCGCAGGAATTCAGCGGCATCGCGCTGCAGCAACCCGAGAACCCCCCCCAGGTTTCGCAGCATCCGGGCTGCCGCCGCATCGCCGCGGTTGGCTTCCGTGGCCAGTTCGAACAGCACGGCCAGCGCCTCGGGCGTGTTGAAATCGTCGTCCATCGCCTCCCGGAAACGCCGGGCTGCCGGCTGTTCCCAGTCCAGCGGAGCGGCTTCTTGCGGCGCATTCTTCAGGGCCGTGTAGAGGCGCGTCAACGCCCCCTTGGCGTCATCCAGGTGCGCGTCGGAATAGTTGAGCGGGCTGCGATAGTGCGCGCGCAAGATGAAAAAGCGCACCACTTCGGCATCGTACTGTTGCAAGACCTCGCGGATGGTGAAGAAGTTGCCCAGCGACTTGGACATCTTTTCGTTGTCCACCCGGACAAAGCCGTTGTGCAGCCAGTAATTGACGAACTTGCAGCCATGCGCGCCCTCGGATTGCGCGATCTCGTTCTCGTGATGCGGAAACTGGAGATCCTGGCCGCCGCCGTGGATGTCGAAATGGTTGCCCAGCAGGTCTGCACTCATCGCCGAGCATTCGATGTGCCAGCCCGGACGGCCCGGGCCCCAGGGCGACTCCCAGGCAGGCTCGCCCGGCTTGGCCGCCTTCCACAACACGAAATCCATGGGGTCGCGCTTGTTGGGGTCGACCTCGACGCGCTCGCCGGCGCGCAATTCGTCGAGGCTCTTGCCGGACAGGCGCCCGTAATCGGAAAATCCGCGCACGCTGTAGTACACATCGCCGTTGGGCGCCGCGTAGGCGAGGCCGCCCTGCTCGAGCCTGGCGATCAGGTCGAGCATCCGGGCCACATAGGCGGTGGCGCGGGGCTCGTGGTCAGGCGGCAGCACGCCCAGCGCCCGTTCGTCCTGGTGCATCTCGGCGATGAAGCGCTCGGTCAGCTCGGCCGGCGTTTCCTTGTTTTCGTGCGCGCGCCTAATGATTTTGTCGTCGATGTCCGTTATGTTCCTGACATACTTGACCTGGTAGCCGCTCGCACGCAGCCAGCGCGTCACCATGTCGAAGACCACGAAGACGCGCGCGTGTCCCAGGTGGCACAGGTCGTACACGGTCATGCCGCATACATACATGCCGACCTGGCCGGGAACGAGCGGAACGAAGGCTTCCTTGGTGCGTGTGAGGGAGTTGGTGATGTGCAGCATGATGCAGGATGGCTACGGACGGAATGTGAACATGGGGAATCAAGTCATGAACCGACTGTCTCAGCCGTGTCGATATTGTTAGAATGCCTGCTTCCCAAGATGAACCGAGCATATCACATGGTCCCGTCACGTTTTCTAGCAGCTGTTGCCGCTTGCGCCATTCTGCTTGCCGCCCCGGTGCAGGCCAATGAAGTCCAGGAAATCAACCAGCAGTTCCGCAAGGGCGATCTCAATGGTGCGCTCGACCGGGCCAACCGTTATCTGTCCAAGAATCCCAAGGACGCCCAGGCTCGCTTTCTCAAGGGCCTGATCCTCGCCGACCAGGGCAAGACCAACGATGCCATCGCCGTGTTCACCGCGCTGACGCAGGATTACCCCGAGTTGCCCGAGCCCTACAACAACCTGGCGGTGCTGTACGCATCGCAAAGCAAGTACGACGCCGCCAAGAACGCGCTCGAAATGGCGATCCGGACGCATCCCAGCTACGCCACGGCACATGAAAACCTGGGCGACATCTACGCCAAGATGGCGTCAATCGCCTACGACAAGGCGCTGGCGCTCGACAGCAGGAATTCGGCTGCCCAGACCAAGCTGGCGCTGATCCAGGACATGATCCAGGGGCAGCCGCGCAAATCCGCACCGGTCAAGCCGGTTGCCAGCGCCCCGCAGAAACCCGCTGCCGCCAGCGCTGCGCCGTCCAAGCCTGCCCAGGCGAGCCCGGCCCCGGCCACCAGCACGATCGAAGCCGCAGTCAACAACTGGGCGGAAGCCTGGTCATCCCGTGACGTCGACGCCTACCTGGCCGCCTACGCCAGCGATTTCTCGGCCGATGGCATGACCCGCAGCAGCTGGGTGGAACAGCGCCGGTCGCGAGTGGTCGGACCCAAGTTCATCAAGGTCCAGCTGAGCGACATGAACATCGAACAGAAAGGCGACACGGCCACCGCCACGTTCCGCCAGGCCTACAGCTCTGATCGCTTCAGCTCCACGGTCACCAAGACCCTGACGCTGTCCCAGCAAGGCGGCAAGTGGCTCATCGTCGGCGAGGACTCCAAGTAAGCATGCTTCGTCTTCTGCTCGCGCTTCTGCTGGTCTCCCCTGCGCTGCACGCAGCCGATGTGGATGCCGACCGCCAGTTGGCCAGCAGCCTGCTGGCCATCTCGGAGAGCCGTGTCCCCGAAGCCCTCAGCTCGGTCGACCGGCTGACCTCCCAGTACCCCAACTTCCGCCTGGCCCAACTGGTGAAAGGCGACCTGCTGCTGGCACGCGCCCAGCCGCTCGTCACGCTAGGCAATACCGGAAGCACCCGTAATGCCGACCTGGAACAGCTGCGAGACGAAGCCCGCCAGCGCGTGCGCGCGCTCACCGACGCCCTGCCCAACGACAAGGTGCCGGTGTATCTGTTGAACCTGGACGACAGCTATCGCCACGCCCTGGTCGTGGACGCCAGCCGGTCGCGCCTGTACGTTTACGAAAACCGCGCCGGCCTGCCCGTCCGCGTGGCCGATTTCTACGTCACCATCGGCAAGGCCGGCGCGGGCAAGCAAAAGGAGGGCGACAACCGCACGCCCATCGGCATCTACACGATTTCCAGCTTCAAGTCGCCCCGGGAACTCACCGATTTCTACGGCAGCGGCGCCTTCACGCTGTCGTATCCCAATGAGTGGGACACCCGCATGGGACGCAACGGCCATGGCATCTGGATCCACGGCAGTCCGAGCAACACCTACAGCCGCACCCCGCGCGCCAGCGAAGGCTGCGTGGTGCTGGCCAACGACGACCTGAATCGCCTCGGCGCCTATATCCAGACGGGCAAGACCCCGGTCATCATCGCCGAACAGGTCGAATGGGTTGCCTACGACCGCCTCGATGCCGGCCGGGCCGACCTGACCGCTGCGCTCGACCAATGGACCAAGGACTGGGAAAGCCTCGATACGGCACGGCTGCTTCGCCACTACAGCCCGTCTTTCCGCAGCGGCTCACAGGATATCCAGTCGTTCAGCGCCAGCAAGCAGAAGGTCAACGCTGCCAAGACCTGGATCAAGGTCGAGCTCAACAAGGTCAGCCTGATGCTTTATCCCGAGCGGCCGGACTTCGCACTGGTCAGTTTTGAGCAGGTTTACAAGAGCAGCAACCTCAGCGACCGCACGCTCAAGCGCCAGTACTGGGTACGCGAAAATGGGCGCTGGAAAATCATTCACGAAACCTCACTATAGGACGACACATGGTCAAGCTGCACACCAACCACGGCATCATCACCCTCGAACTCGATGCCGAGAAGGCCCCGAAAACGGTGGAGAATTTCCTGCAATACGTGCGCGACGGTTTTTTTGACGGCACGATCTTTCACCGCGTGATCGACGGATTCATGATCCAGGGTGGCGGCTTCGAGCCCGGCATGACACAGAAGCCGACCCGCGACGCCATCGAGAACGAAGCAGCCAACGGCCTGAAGAACGAGGCCTACACGATTGCCATGGCGCGCACGCCCAATCCGAATTCGGCCACGGCCCAGTTCTTCATCAACGTCGCCAATAACAGCTTCCTGAACTTCACCTCGCCCACCCCGCAGGGTTATGGCTACGCCGTGTTCGGCAAGGTCGTCGACGGAACCGACGTGGTCGACGCGATCAGGAAAGTCAAGACCGGCAATCGCGCCGGCCACCAGGATGTGCCGCTGGAAGACGTGGTCATCACGAAGGCCGAAATCGTCTGACCGGAAGTGAGCGCAAGCCAGTCAGGGAGCGCAGGTCGCAGCTATTTCGTGGCGGACCTGCACCTCACCGACGAACGCCCGGTCGCCACCGGGCGTTTTTTTCGTTTCCTGCAGGACGAAGTCGCCGGGGCGGACGCGCTCTACATCCTGGGCGACCTGTTCGAGGCCTGGGTCGGCGACGACCATGACGAGCAGGTGGCACACGACACGGCACGCCATCTGAAAACGCTGGTCGACGCTGGCACCGGCGTGTATTTCATGCACGGCAATCGCGATTTCATGCTTGCCAGTCGATATGCCGCCCGATCCGGCATGACGCTGCTCGGCGACCCCAGCCGGATCGACCTGTATGGTGTTCCCACGCTGCTGATGCATGGCGACACGCTATGCACCGACGATATGGCGTATCAAGCCTTCCGGCGCCGTATCCGGCGCCCGCTGGTGCTCGGGTTCCTGAGGTTGCTCCCGCTTGCGTTGCGCCAGCGTATGGCCCGGCAGGCACGAGCGGGCAGCGAGTCCGCCAAGGCGGCCAAGCCCGCCGACATCATGGACGTGAATGCTGACGAGGTCACTCGAACCCTGCGCGAGGCAGGTGTCTGCCGACTGATTCATGGCCACACGCACCGCCCGGCCCGGCACCTGCACGCCATCGGCGGCCATGAGTGCGAGCGCTGGGTCGTGCCGGACTGGTATGCGCGCTGGGGCTACGTCGTGTGCGACCGTTCGGGTTGCACGCTCAAGGTCGACGACCTATGAAGGCATCTCCATCGAGGGCAGGTCCTTCGGTATCCTGAACAGGCCGGGTTTGAGCGGTTCACGGCCTTCGCGTTCGATCTTCCGCGAGCGGCCGGTAAAGTCGCGCTCCTCCAGCGGCAGACCCAGCTTGAGCGTGGTGCCCGTTTCCCAGACCTGGTTCGCCAGGTCGCACTGATGCTGCATCGACGCGGGGGACTCGCTCCAGACCCGGTACTGCGTGGCGGCCAGGACCGACTTCAGCTCCGACATCGCGCGGACTGCGTCGGGTGCGGCGCCTGGCGCAGCCAGGCCTTCGCTGCACGTCACGCCCTTGACCGACAGGCTGAACCGAAGTCCGCGCCCGGTCTTGCTTGACTCGAGTTGCGGCGCCCAGTCGGCCGGGCGGGACGGCTGCTTGCCCGCCTTGAACACCATGATCATGCCGTTGCCGCGCAGGACGTTGATGACCTTGCGCTGGCGGCGATCCAGCAGGATGAAGTCGCCGCCATCCTCGCCCGTGTCCATCCTGAGGTACTGGGGGGTCACGAAGATACGGGTCAGGTAGGCCGGCCCGCCGGGATCCTGATCGATGTAGCGCAGGGCGATCATGTCGGAGGCCTGGGCGCTGCCGATGCCAAGCATGCCGAGGAGCAGCCATTTCAGCGTCATGCCAGCCCCCTTGCCAGGTCGGCCTGGATGTCGTGGATCGATTCCAGTCCCACCGCGATACGCACCAGTCCGTCGCTGATGCCGGCGGCCTCGCGTTGCTCGGGCGTCATCCGACTGTGCGTGGTGGTGGCCGGATGCGTGATGGTGGTCTTGGTATCGCCCAGGTTGGCCGTGATCGAGAGCATGCGGGTCGCATCGATCAGCTTCCATGCGGCATCCTTGCCGCCCTTGAGTTCGAAAGCGACGATGCCACCACCGGTTTTTTGCTGGGCCATTGCCAGTTCATGCTGCGGGTGCGACGGCAGGCCCGGATACAGCACGCGGGCGACCTGCGGTTGCGCTTCGAGCCACTGAGCCAGCGCCAGGGCGTTCTTCGAGTGCGCATCCATCCGGATCGAGAGCGTTTCGAGCCCTTTCAGGATCACCCAGGCGTTGAACGCCGACAAGGTTGGGCCCGCCGTGCGCAGGAAGGTGTAGACCCCCTCCATCAAGGCCTGGCTGCCCAGCACGGCGCCGCCGAGCACCCTGCCCTGTCCGTCGAGGTACTTGGTGGCGGAGTGGATGACGATGTCGGCCCCCATGTCCAGCGGCTTTTGCAAGGCGGGCGAACAGAAGCAGTTGTCGACCGCGAGCCAGGCGCCCGATTCGTGGGCGATCCGGGCCAGCGCGCGGATGTCGCTCACTTCGGTCAGCGGGTTGGACGGCGACTCGACGAAGAACAGTTTCGTGTCGGGCTTGACCGCGGCCCGCCATTCTTCGGGGTCGGTCGGCGACACGAACGTCGTCTCGATGCCGAAGCGGCCGAGGATGTTGTTGAACAACTGCACCGTCGACCCGAAAATCGAGCGCGACGCCACGACGTGCTCGCCGGCCTTCATCAACCCCATCACGGTGGCCAGGATCGCTGCCATGCCGGAGGCAAACGCCACGCAACGCTCGGCGCCTTCGAGCGCGGCCAGGCGGGCTTCCATCATGCTGACGGTCGGATTGGTGAAGCGCGCGTAGATCGGGCCAGGTTCTTCGCCCTTGAAGCGCGCCGCAGCTTCCGCCGCACTGCCGAAGACGAAGCTAGAGGTCAGGAACATGGCCTCGGAGTGTTCGTTGAACTGGCTGCGTACAGTGCCCGCCCGCACGGCGAGAGTGTCGATGTCGTATTCGTCGTTCATTAGAGATTCCAAAATAAACAACCCCGAACGGCAAGCGCGGTTCGGGGTTTCCCTCGCACGCTTTAGCCGGATTTATCAGGCGCCCGCAAGCTGAGGTTCAAATCGGCGCTGGCTGCAATCTACGCCCGGCGCCGGTTGCGGTCAACCTTTCCTTGCCAGGTTCAGGTCCAGTTGCTGGGTAGACAAGGCCGAAGGCGGCGGAGTTTCGCCATTACGCATGGTTTCGATGTAATTCAGGTATTCCGGCGTGACGTCGCCGGTGATGTAGCGGCCGTCAAAGCAGGAGGTATCGAAATCCTGGATCGCCGGGTTGGCGGCGCGCACCACCTCCACCATGGCATCGAGATCCTGGTAGATCATGGCATCGCAACCGATTTCGCGCGCAATTTCCTCGTCGGTTCGACCGCTGGCAATCAGTTCGTTGCGCGTGGGCATGTCGATGCCATAGACGTTGGAATAGCGTACCGGCGGCGAGGCCGAGGCGAAATACACGTTCTCCGCGCCGGCGTCGCGCGCCATCTGCACGATTTCGCGGCTGGTGGTGCCACGCACGATCGAGTCGTCCACCAGCAGGACGTTCTTGCCCTTGAATTCCTCGGCAATGGCGTTGAGCTTCTGCCTCACCGATTTCTTGCGCAAGGCCTGCCCCGGCATGATGAAGGTGCGACCGATATAGCGGTTCTTGATGAAGCCTTCACGGTACGGCACCTTGAGATGGTTCGCCAGCTGCAGGGCCGAAGGCCGGCTGGTGTCCGGAATCGGGATGACCACGTCGATCTTCAGGTGGGCATACTCGCGCTTGATCTTTTCGGCCAGCGAAACGCCCATCGCCAGACGTGTGCTGTAG
>JBFHQA010000042.1:0-19225 GCA_041592455.1 Thiobacillus sp.
CGGGGGGGTTAGAGCTTGTCGAGCACCCGCGCACGCAGTTGCTTGTACTCGTCATCGCTGATCAGCCCTTTCTTGCGCAGGCTTTCGATGCGCTCCAGCCGTTCGGCCGCCGAGTCCTGGCCTGGGGCCGCTGTCCCGGTGGCACCTGCCGCAGCGGGGGCCGGGGCCGGCTGGTAGTTCGGGTCGCACTTCAGCTTGGCGTGCACATCCTTCGACAGGATGTAGTCGTTCACCTCGGTCGTCCACGTTTCGCACCCCGGTTTCTTGATGCTGAGCTTGCCGACGTAGCGGTAGGAAAAGCCCACGAATCCCGAACGGAAATGATTGCCGGGTGCGATCTGCACGGGGGTGGCGCCCAGTTCGGCGCCATCCGCATACGCCATCGCACCGGCCGGATCCGAGGTGATCTTGATGCGTCCGGCGGCGCTTTCGCTGGTGCTGCCGGTTCCGGCACAGCCGGACAAAACAGCCGACGCAGCCAGAAGGCCAAGCCAGCGGAGCCTGGAAGAGTGAATTACAGTCATTGCGTTCCTTTCATGAGGGGCAGCGGAACCACAGGGCGCTCGATTGAACGGCATTCCATGGGCCTGGTGCCGAATGCCCCGGCTTGATCCAGTCAAATGAAAAAAAACCCACCAGACAGGCTGGTGGGCAGCAGGAGACTTCTGCTAACGAGTGCTTAGAAAATCGCCGTCAACTGCACGCCGACCTTGTCACCCACACCTTGCAGGTTGGTGTTCGGGTTGCCGCATGCGGGTCCGGCAGAATTCCCGGAGTTACATTCGAAGTCACGGATCTCATAGTTGAAGGTCACGCGGGTCTTCGGGTTGAAGTGGTACTGCACACCCAGCGTCCACTTGTCGAAGCGGTGCTGGCTGGGCTGGCCTTCCAGGCGCGTCATGGTGTCAAAGCGTGCATCGATTTCCCACTTGGTGTTGGGGATGTACCAGCCGCCTTCCACGTACCATGAATAGGCGTCGGCGTTTCTGCCATCGCCGTTTGCTGCGTTGGTGAAGATGAAGGTCGGCTTGTCGGGTCCAACCCAGATCATGCCTTCAGCCTTGATGTACTCGGCAGTTACCCGGAACGGCTTTTTCAGGTACTTGACGCCCAGGCCCGCGCGATTGCGGTCATAGGTAATGGCGTTAGCCGTAGTGTCATCCGTGATGTCCAGTTGACGCGAGCCCCATTGCCCCCAGCCAAAGAACTTCAAGCCGTGGGCGCGACCGCCTTTGCCGCCGTCAAGCTTCTTCTCGGCAGACAGGTAGAGATACTTGTCGTATTCGCCATCGCTGTTGCTGAACTCGATGCCGTTGCCGTTGCCGACCATGGCAGCGTAGGACAATTCCCAGTCATTCCCGATGTCGAATGCGTCGAACACCTGGACACCGACATCACGGAACGCGCCAACCGGGCTATTGAAAGTGTTGAGCTTCGAACCGCCCTGCAGTTGCGCTTCGGTAAACGGGCCTACGTTCGCGCCGCTGTAGCCCTTGTTGGGGAAGCGTTCATTGAGCAGGCCATTGGCACCTTCAGTGAAGTTGATGTAGTCGAACACGTGAATGGCCTGCAGCGCCTCTTCCGATCCCGGCGTCTTGAACAGACCCGCGCGCACCCGTGCGCCCGGGATGTGGTTCAGTGTGATGCTGGCATCGGTCAGCTTGGCAAACGCGCCGTTGCCGTGGGTGATGCCGTTGTTGCCCATTTCCAGCAGCGCAAAATAGTTGATCTTGCTGTCCAGGGGGAAACCGGTGCCGCGCACGCCGATGCGGGCACGGTTGATGTTGAAACCGTCCTGGGAGTCCAGCTCAGGGCCGAGCAGCTTGGGCGGGACGTATTGGCCGTTGGCGTTGGCGTCGCTGAAGTCTTGTTCGTATTTAGCCTGGATAAAGCCCCACACCTCGGCGCGCGAAGCCGAAGCCGGGTCCTCGGTGCCCTGCAGCATCAGCCAGTTGGCTGCGTGTGCCGAACCTGCCGCAGCAAAAGCCATGCTGCAGGCCGCGCTGATCAGTGCGCGCTTGAATTGATTGTTATCTCCCAATTTGCTTCTCCTCATGTAGAAAAATTCTGCTTCTAGTAAAAATCAGGGACGCGTCCCTGTAGTAACCGGACCCCTTGCTGCCCGGCCGACATCAGGGCTTGACGTAGATGTATCCCTGCTTGACCAGTTCGCCGATGCGAACGATGCCGCCAGGCACGACCTTGGCAACGGGGGTGAGCTTGGGTTCAGAGCCCATCAGCTTGGTCATGCCCTTGAGGGTGTTGCCGCACGCTGCAAATTTGACGCCGCTTTGCGAGAGCGAATCGATGCGCTTGGCGTTGACGTTCTCGGCAAACATCAGGCGCAGACCGGGCCCGTAGGCGACGATCTCGACTTCGACCTGGCCGGGGCCGTAGGCGTCAAGCAGGTTCGAAGCATTGTTCAGGATCAGTTCCTGCTTGAAGGGATCCATGTCGCTGATGTGCAGGACGTACTTGTAATCGGCGAAGCTGGGCTCGGCTGCCAGGGTGGGGGCGGCTGCCGAGGTCAGCAGCAGGGATGCGAGCACGAGAAAAAAAGAGCGGATTTTGGCCACGGGTGTGTCTCCAGACGTTGATAAAAGGCGAACAAAGGCCAAGCCGGTGCAATCAGCACCACTTGATCAGTCGAGTTGTTAGTGTTTATTTGGGGCTGACTGCCCGAAGGGGCAGCCAGCCGGGTACTGCTGGACGAAGCCTTAGGGCTTCAGGTAGACGTAGCCTTCCTTGGACTGCAGCTTGCCGATCTCAGCCACGCCGGACGGAACGATGGAAGCTTCCGGCAGGACGGTCTTGGCATCGATCTTGCGGCCCTTCAGGGTGTTGGCGCAGACGCGGAAATCAACGCCTTTGGCCTTCAGTGCCTGGACGGTGGGCTCGTAGGGGTTGCCGTTCTTGTCGGCTGCGCCGTTCAGCAGGAAGTCGATGCCGCCGCTGTGAGTCACCACCACGATCTTGGCATCGGGAGCGGCGTTCAGGTGGTTGTTGATGTTGCGCAGGGCGGCCGTTGCGTTGTCGCTGTCGTTCACGTGGTAGACCACTTTTTCTTCAGCGGAAGCGGACGGGCCGGCGGCTTCGGCCAGCGGGCTGGCGTGCGTCATCGGAGCGACGGAAAGCAGCAGGGCGGCGAGTACGGGTGCGAGGGTGCGTGTCATAATGATGTGTCTCCTGTAGATTGATATAGGAATTAACCGGCTTTATCAGAGCCTTAATGGTTAAGACGCAGGCGTCGACGCGTTTATTCCATGAAATGTAAAAAAATTCACGGAATGGGCATGGAATAAAAGTACTCCCTAACACGTCTACATCCCATGAGCATGATACCCCGTATGTTGTTTGGACCTTTTCGTCCGAATATCGAGGCGCAGCGCCCTGTGCTGTACCGAATAGCCTATGCCTGGTGCCACGATGCGACGCTGGCCGACGACATTGTTCAGGAAGCCCTGTCCAAGGCCTGGGCGCGTCGCGCCCAGTTGCGCGACGAGTCGGCTTTGAAGGCCTGGCTGGTTTCGATCATGAACCATTGCTGGCTCGACTACCTGCGCAGCCAGCGCGAATTCGACGACGTCGATGACTGGGAAGACCGGCTGGAATCCGGCGCCGATTCCCCCGAGACATGCTGCAACCGCGAGCAGGTCATCTCCTGCGTCCGGGCCGCAGTCGACCGACTGTCGATGGGGCAGCGCCAGGTGCTCACCCTGGTCGACCTGGAGGAGTTCGGGTATGCCGAGGTGGCCGAGATTCTGAATATTCCGGTGGGCACGGTCATGAGCCGCCTGTCGCGTGCGCGGGAAAATCTCAAGAAGCTGCTTGAGCCATCCGCTGTGCAGCCGACGGCCCAAACGTATCTGAGGAGCGTGAAATGATGTCCCGTGACATGAAGTCCCATGTGTCGGACGAAGTGCTGCAGGCCTTTGTGGATGGAGAACTGGACGTAGCGGAAAGCGAGGCCCTGATCGCGCGCATGCGCGACGATCGCGAACTGGCGCAGCGGGTATGCGGATTCCGCAGCCTGCAGAGCATGGTCCGCCTGGCGTATGCCGAACCGCCGGCACCCAGGAACAAGCGCATCCAGGCAAATACCAGAAGGCAGTTCGTGCAGCGCTGCGCCTACGGTTGCCTGGTCCTGCTGGTGGGCTTGAGCGGTGGCTGGGCCCTGCGCGGCTATGAGACCGTTGCATCGGCAATCCCTGCGGGCCCTGTGGCCGAGGGGTTTCAAACCGCCAGCCTGGCGCGTGAATCCGACCCGAATCGGGTGCTGTTGCATATCGACAGCGCGGAGCCGGTCAAAATGCGGGCAGTGCTGGATCAGGCTGAGCGTTACCTGGATCAGGCGGAGCGCGACCAGCGTCCGATGCAGATCGAGATCATCGCCAACAGCCATGGGCTTGATCTGCTGCGCGAAGGGGTCAGCCCGTATTCCGATCGCATCGCCAGCATGAGAAAGCGCCATGCGAACCTCTATTTTGTGGCGTGCAGCCAGTCCGTCGCACGCTTCAAGAACGAAGGCCAGAATGTCGTCCTGCTGCCGGTCGCGAAAACCGCCCCCACTGCCATCGGTGAGATCGTTACCCGACTCCAGCAGGGGTGGACCTATGTTCGGGTTTGAGAAAGGCAGGTTCCTCGCTGTCCTGCTGGGCCTGATGCTGGCCGCCCAGGCGTGGGCGGCAGCGCCGGGCAATCGCCTGTCCGGCCACCCTTCGCCTTATCTGGCCCTGCATGGCACCGACCCGGTCGCCTGGCAGGAATGGAATGCCGACACGGTCGCCCGCGCCAGGCGCGAAAACAAGATGCTGTTCGTGTCGGTGGGGTATTACGCCTGCCACTGGTGCCACGTCATGCAGCGGGAGAGCTACAAGAACCCGCAGATCGCCGCGGCCCTCAATCGTGATTTCATCCCGGTCAAGGTCGACCGTGAACTCAATACCGGCCTGGACGAGGCCCTGCAGTCATTTTCGGCTCGTCTCAATGGCGTGGCCGGCTGGCCGTTGAATGCGTTCGTGACCCCCGAGGGCTACCCGGTCTATGTCGTGCTGTACGCGCCTCCGGATGAATTCCGCAAATTGCTGACTAATCTTTCGGGACGCTGGGCAGCGGACAAGGCAGGCATCCGGCGCCTGGCCCAGCAGGCTGCGCCGCCGCCCTTGTCCCGCCCCGAGAGCGTGGCGCCGGACAAGGCGTTTACGACGCGCGCCTGGAACCAGTTCATGACGGGCGCCTGGCACGAGGCAGACACCCTGCATGGCGGTTTCAGCCAGGTCAGCAAGTTTCCGATGGCGCCCCAGTTGCATGCCTTGCTGGACAGGCAGGCTGCGCGGCCCGATCCGAAGCTGCTCGAATTCCTGAAGCTGACCTTCGACCAGATGGCTGCGCGCGGGATGCGCGATCACATCGGGGGCGGATTCTTCCGCTATACCGTCGATCCCGGCTGGGATACGCCGCATTTCGAGAAAATGCTCTACGACAACGCGCACCTGGCCGTGCTGTACCTGCGCGCGGCCAGCGTGCTGCGCCAGCCGCGCTATCGCGACGTGGCCCGCAGCACGCTCGACTTCATGCAGACCGAGCTGCTGGATGGGAGCGGCGGAATGTACAGCAGCACCTCGGCCGTGGACGAGGCCGGGCGGGAAGGAGCGACCTATCTTTGGGAGCCCGATGAACTCAAGCGCCACCTGACGCCCGAAGCCTTTGCGGCGGTCAGGCGAGTCTGGAAGCTCGACGTGGCGCGCAGTTTTGACGACGGCTATTTGCCAGCCGAATACCGGACGCCTTCAGCCGAAGAGCGGCGTCTGCTCGTCGAAGCCGCGCGTGTGCTCAAGCCAGTGCGGCTGGCGCGACCGCTGCCCAAGGACGACAAGCTCAATGCGGGCCTGAACGGGCTGGCGCTGTCGGCATTCAGCCAGGCGATCACGCTCGACCCTGCCTTCCGGAAACGCGCGGATGGGCTGCAACGATTCCTGCTGACGCGCTTGTCCAGGAATGGAGTCCTGATGAAGTCGACGGCGCGCGGAAAAGTGCTGCACCACGCTGAACTGGAAGACTACGCCTATGTGGTCCAGGGCCTGCTCGACCACGCGGACGCCACCGGCAACAAGCAGTCGCGGGAACGGGCACGGGAATTCGCCAGGACAGCCTGGAATTCCTTTGCCAGCGAACAGGGGTGGAAGCGTGAGGCACAGCCCCTTCTGGCCACCTTGCATGCCGAGCCCGTGCTGGCGGACGGGGCGCTGTACTCGCCTTCCGAAGTGCTGGTCCTGGCCAGCCTCAGGCTGCAGGACCCCGAACTGAAGGCACGTGCCCTCCAGGCGGCGGGCTGGCGCTATGCCGATGTGGAGCGCGAGGCGTTCTACTATCCGACCCGCATGCGCGTTTTGAGCCGCATCGGGGCAGACTAGAAACGCGGGCGCGTCAGGCGGCTTCGAGGTTCAAACGCCTCGGCAACGCTTGAACAAAGGTGTGCGCGTGCCTTGGCTCAGGGCTCCTGGTCGGGCGCCAGGGCGCGCTGCATGGGGCGGCGGCCTACCTTGATCTTCAGGTCGATCAATTGCTGCTTGCGCGCCACCCGCAGTTGCGCATCGACGCCGGGCTGCAAATCGGCGATCAGGTTGAGCAGCGAAGACGAGTCCACGACCTTCTTGCCGTTGACCAGCACCAGAATGTCACCCGGACGGATGCCGCCGGCATCGGCGGGACCGCCTTTCAGCACGCCGGCGATCAGCGCGCCTTCGGCGCTCTTGAGGCTGAACGACTCGGCCAGTTCGGGCGTCAGGTCCTGCACCTCGATGCCGACCCATCCCCGCGTCACGCTGCCAGTCTTGATGATCTGCTCCATCACCTGGCGCGCAATGCTGACGGGGATGGCAAAGCCGATGCCTTGCGACCCGCCGGTGCGCGAATAAATCGCGCTGTTGACGCCGACCAGGTTGCCGGCAGCGTCGACCAGCGCGCCGCCGGAATTGCCCGGATTGATGGCCGCGTCGGTCTGGATGAAATTCTCGAACGTGTTGATGCCGAGGTGGGTACGCCCCAGCGCGCTGACGATGCCTGCGGTCACGGTCTGGCCCACGCCGAAGGGGTTGCCCACCGCCAGCACCCAGTCGCCGACCTTGAGGCTTTCGGGCTGCGCGAAGGTAATCGCCGGCAGTTCGCTGGCGTCGATCTTCAGCACGGCCAGGTCGGTCTCGGGGTCGGCACCGACCACGCGCGCGGGTAGCGTCTTGCCGCTGGCCAGCGCGACCTGGATTTCATCGGCGGCATCCACCACATGATGGTTGGTGAGGATGTAGCCGTTCGGGCTGACGATCACCCCGGAGCCCAGGTTGGACGCCTGGCGCGGGCGCGGATCCAGCCTGTCGCCGAAGAAATAGCGGAATACGGGGTCTTGCAGTGCCGGATGCGTGGAGTTCCGCACCTTTTGCTGGGTGAAGATGTTCACGACCGTCGGGATGACACGGGTCGCCGCAGGCGCGAACGAATCGCCGGGAATCTGGCCGCCAGGCATCGCCGTCTGGGCTTGCTTGATCGTCAGGCTCTGTTGCTGGGGCTGCCAGCGCAGCAGGTCGGGCTTGAACAGGGCAATGATGAACAGCACGCCCAGGGCCACGGTGGTGGATTGGGCGAAGAGCAACCAGAGTTTGCGCATATTGATTAAATTCAGGGGCTTGGCGTGATTTCGCCACGTCGCGATTATAGCCCAGCGGCACTATCTATCACCTTATCGCGACAACGGGCTTCCGGAGAGGGCACCAATTTGGTTAGAATGCCGGTTTTCTCGCAACACGTTCAGGTTAGGTAAACATGAGCCAGGAAGTGGATGGGCCCAAAGTGGACACAAGTAAACGAAAATTCCTGATTGCAGCGACAAGCGCTGTCGGGGGCGTCGCGGCAGCAGGTGTGGCCGTACCGCTGGTGATGAGCATGATGCCGAGTGCGCGCGCGAAAGCGGCGGGCGCTCCGGTTGAGGTCGACATCAGCAAGATCGAACCCGGCATGCTGCTGACCGTCGAATGGCGCGGCAAGCCCGTCTGGATCGTCAACCGCACCAAGGACATGCTTGACCTGCTGGGCAAGCACGATGACCGGTTGGCCGATGCCAAGAGCGAGATGCCTCAGCAGCCCGACTACTGCAAGAACGACACCCGCTCGATCAAGCCCGAGTTCCTGGTGGCCGTCGGCATCTGTACCCACCTGGGATGCTCGCCGACCTTCCGCAAGGACGTTGGCGCCGCCGATCTGGGCGGCAACTGGCCGGGCGGCTTCTTCTGCCCCTGCCACGGCTCGACCTTCGACCTCGCTGCGCGCGTGTTCAAGGGCGTGCCCGCCCCGACCAATCTGGTGATTCCGCCCCATCAATACCTCAGCGACGCCAAGTTGCTGATCGGTGTAGACGCAAAAGGAGCTTAATTAATGTCTGCCCTGCAAAAAGTGATGGGTTGGGTCGATGACCGATTCCCCCTCACCGCTACCTACAAGGCGCACCTGTCCGAGTACTACGCGCCCAAGAACTTCAACTTCTGGTACTTCTTCGGTTCGCTGGCCCTTCTGGTGCTGGTGATCCAGATCGTCACCGGCATTTTCCTCACCATGAACTACAAGCCCGACGCAGAGCTCGCCTTTGCATCGGTCGAATACATCATGCGTGACGTCGAATGGGGCTGGCTGATCCGATACATGCACTCCACCGGCGCCTCGATGTTCTTCGTCGTCGTCTATCTGCACATGTTCCGCGGCCTGATGTACGGTTCGTACCGCAAGCCCCGCGAATTGATCTGGATCTTCGGCGTGCTGATCTACCTGGCGCTGATGGCCGAAGCCTTCCTCGGCTACCTGCTGCCGTGGGGCCAGATGTCCTACTGGGGTGCACAGGTGATCGTCAACCTGTTCGCTGCCGTGCCGTTCATCGGTGAAGATCTGTCGATCTGGATTCGCGGCGACTACGTGATTTCCGACGCCACGCTGAACCGCTTCTTCGCGTTCCACGTGATCGCGCTGCCGCTGGTGCTGATCGCCCTGGTTGCCGTCCACCTCGTGGCGCTGCACGAAGTCGGCTCCAACAACCCCGACGGCGTCGAGATCAAGAAGAAGAAGGATCCCAAGACCGGCATTCCGCTCGACGGCATTCCGTTCCACCCGTACTACACGGTCAAGGACATCGTCGGCGTGATCGTCTTCCTGATGGTGTTCTCGGCGATCCTCTTCTTCGCTCCGGCAATGGGCGGCTACTTCCTCGAAGCGGCCAACTTCGTCCCGGCCGACCCGCTGAAGACGCCCGAGCACATTGCGCCGCTGTGGTACTTCACGCCGTTCTACGCGATCCTGCGTGCGGTGCCGCCGATGTTCGGCTCGCAGTTCCCGGGCGTCGTGGCCATGGGCCTGTCGATCGTGCTGCTGTTCTTCCTGCCGTGGCTCGACCGCAGCAAGGTCAAGTCGATCCGCTACCGCGGCCCGATCTACAAGATCATGCTGGCGCTGTTCATCGTGTCCTTCATCGGTCTTGGCTATCTTGGCCTGTTGCCGTCCACTCCGGTGGCGACGATTTTTGCCCAGGTGTTCTCAGTGATCTACTTCCTGTTTTTCCTGTTGATGCCCTGGTATACCTCGATTGACAAAACCAAACCGGAACCGGAAAGGGTGACTGGCTAAATGAAACGCTTGAAGAATTTTCTTTTCCTGCTGGCGGCAGCCCCCGTCATGGCCTTCGCCGCTGGAGCCAACGTCCATCTCGACAAGGCTCCGGTCAACCTGGCCGACCAGGAGTCCCTGCAACGCGGCGCACGCCTGTTCGTGAACCACTGCCTGAACTGTCACAGCGCCAGCGCCATGCGCTACTCGCGCCTGCAGGACCTGGGCCTGACCGAGGACCAGATCAAGGCCAACCTGCTGTTCGCAGCAGAGAAGCCGGGCGAGACCATGAAGGTCGGCATGACCAAGGCCGACGCCAAGGCCTGGTTCGGCGCCACGCCGCCCGACCTCAGCGTGATCGCCCGTTCGCGCGGTTCCGACTGGCTGTACACCTACCTGCGCGGTTTCTACCGCGACGAGTCGCGTGCGACCGGCTGGAACAACACCGTGTTCGACAAGGTCGGCATGCCGCACGTGCTGTGGGAACTGCAGGGTGAAATGGCCCCGGTTTACAAGAAGGACGGCGAGCATGAAGTCATCGAGCGTCTCGAACTGGTCAAGCCCGGCAGCGTGACGCTGGCCGAGTACGACGCCATGATGGGTGACCTGGTCAACTATCTCACCTGGATGGGCGAGCCCGCCCAGGTGCAGCGCAAGCAGCTCGGCGTCATCGTTCTGGTCTTCCTGGCATTCTTCTTTGTAGTGGCTTACTACCTGAAGAAAGAGTACTGGAAAGACGTACACTGAACCCGGCCATACCGATCAGCCAACAGCCGGACAGTGTCCGGCTGTTGGCGTTTTAGCATCAACTCGCTACACCTGAGGGAGCCCCCGACATGATGACCTTGTATTCCGGCAGCACCTGCCCGTACAGCCACCGCTGCCGCATTGTCCTGTTTGAAAAGGACATGGATTTCGAAATCATCGATGTGGACATGCACAACAAGCCTGAAGAAGTCGCCAGCATCAGCCCCAGCGGCAAGATGCCGGTGCTGGTCGAGCGCGACCTGGTCCTGACCGAGTCCAACATCATCGACGAATACATCGACGAGCGCTTCCCGCATCCCCAGCTGATGCCGCCGGACCCCGTCATGCGCGCCCGCGCCCGCCTGGTGCTGTTCAACTTCGAGCAGGACCTGTTCACGCACGTCAACACGCTCGAGCACAGCCTCGGCAAGGGATCGGACAAGGCGCGCCAGGAAATCCGCGACAGCCTCTCCCAGCTCACGCCCATCCTCACCAAGCAGAAGTACCTGATGAACGACGAGTTCTCGATGCTGGACGTGGCCATCGCGCCGCTGCTGTGGCGTCTCGAGCATTACGGCATCGAACTGCCCAAGGTTGCCGCGCCCGTGCTCAAGTACCGCGAGCGCCTGTTCAGCCGTCCTGCCTTCATCAACGCGCTGACGCCGACCGAGAAAGCGTTGCGCAAGTAACCGGCAAGCCTGTGGCCGAGATTTCCACCAAGCCCTACCTGATCCGCGCGCTGTACGAGTGGTGCGCGGACTCGGGTCTGACCCCCCAGCTACTGGTCGTCGTCGACGAGCGCACCCGGGTCCCGCCCGGATTCGTCAAGGAAGGCCAGATCGTCCTCAACGTCAGTGCCGGGGCCACGCGGAATCTCACCATGGACAACGACTGGATTCAGTTCTCGGCCCGGTTCGGCGGGGTGTCGCACGAAATTGCCATCCCCGTTGATCGGGTAGGCGCCATCTTCGCGCGAGAAAACGGCCAGGGCCTGCATTTCGAGATCGAGGATGCACCGCCCCCGACCGATCAGCCGTCCGGCGATCAGGATGAGGCACCGGTCCCCCCCAAGGGCCGGCCCTCGCTCAAAGTCGTCAAGTAAACACGCGTTCATCCGAGCGACATCGTTATAATGTCGCCCGTCGCCGCTTTAGCTCAGTTGGTAGAGCAACCGCCTTGTAAGCGGTAGGTCGTCAGTTCGAATCCGACAAGCGGCACCACTATTCAATAATTACCCGTAGCACGTCGTAGCTAAAACCCGCATCTGGTAACGGATAGCGGGTTTTTTGTTGTGATTTGCCGTAGCCGTGTGTAGCATGGAAATACCCACAAATCGAGGGTATCTCCGCGGGTATCTCCAATGCCCTCAAACCGGATACCCTCAGAAACGGTACCAAATGCCCCTGACCGATACAGCAATCAAGAAGGCCAAACCATCTGACAAGTCCTATAAGCTGGCCGATGGTGGCGGGTTGTGCCTTCTGGTCAGCGCCACTGGCCGGTATTGGCGTTACAACTACCGGTTCGGCGGCAAATTCAAGACGCTCGCACTGGGCACGTACCCCGATGTAAGCCTGGCGCGAGCCCGTGAGAAGCATGCTGACGCACGCAGACTGCTGGCAGATGGGGTTGACCCGAGCGTGGCCCGGAAGGAAAACAAACACGCCGAGAAGCTGGCCAGCTCCAACAGCTTCGAGGCCGTGGCGCGTGAGTGGCATGCTGGGAAATCGAAGAAATGGGCGAAGGTAACGGCTGACAAGGCCATGACGCATCTGGACGCCCACGTCTTCTCCGAGATCGGCCATCTGAGCGTCGCCGAGGTCAAGGCCTCGCAACTGCTGGCGATGCTGCGCAAGATCGAGTCTCAGGGCATCGCCTACACTGCCAGCCGCATACGGGAAATGTGCGGGCAGGTATTCCGCTATGCCATCGCGACGGGCAGGGCGGAAGACAACCCTGCAGCGCATCTGCTGGGCGCCATGCAGAAGCCGGCGACCACCCACCGGCCGGCGATTACTGAGCGTCGCGAGTTCGGGGAGTTCCTGCGAGACCTGCGAGAAGCAACCGGCTTTGACCCTGTGACCAGGCACGCCGCCTACTTTGCGCTGCTGACCTTCGTGCGCGCTCAGGAATTCCGCTTTGCTCGCTGGGAGGAGTTCGACTTCGATGCGCGTGAGTGGAAGGTGCCAGCCAAGCGGATGAAGGTGGGCAAGAGCCTGCCGGCGCACACCGTGCCGCTGTCGAATCAGACCATCGCGCTACTGGAAGAACTGCGCGACCTGACCGGGCACACACCGTATCTGTTTCCGAAAGCCAAGGGCTACGGCGAGGGCGAGGTTATCAGCGAGAACACTGTCGGCAAGATGCTCAACAACATGGGCTATCAGGGCAAACAGTGTGTGCATGGTTTCCGGGCGTCGGCACGGTCGATCCTGAGCGAGCAAGGCTGGAGCGTGGAGGCGATGGAGCGCCAGTTGGACCACAAGGAAGCGAATAACACCGTTGCTGCCTACGCCCGTAGCCAGCACCTTCCCGAACGTCGCCGGATGATGCAGGCGTGGGCCGACACGTGTGACGCACTGGAAAATGGAGCAGACGTGATTCCGATGCACAAGAAACCCGCCGCCTGACGGTTTCAGGCAAAGCGGGCTGGTGGGGTGTTCGCAGCACCCGGCCAGCCCTAACCACAACGCAACCTGTAAGGAGATTGCACCATGGCTGCATGCCATTCTATCGATCGCGCCATTGAGGCGATAGCGCCCACTCAAGCCAACCTTGGCACCTATCCGTTGTGGGTTCCAGTGATCTATTTCGACGACGGGCGCACCGAGCGGATCGCCGGGGGCTACTCGCACGACGGGGCCATGGAAATTGCTGAGAAAGTGAGCGAGCTCCTGATGGCAAGTGGGTTCGGGGTGCAACGCGAAGGCTTGTCCCGCCTACCCAGAGAACAAGCGCTGATGGGGGAGGGTAATCATGGATCCAAACGACAGAATTATTCGCTTGCCCCAAGTGATTGACCGGGTGGGGATCAAGAAGACGTTGATCTACAGGATGATCGCAGCCGGGACATTCCCGAAACCGATCAAACTTGGGTTTGCTTCGGGGTGGCTGGAATCGGAGATCAGGGCATGGGTCGATGAACAAGCCAGGCTGCGGTCATGAGCGATCAGCCGACCTTGACCTGGAAGCAACCCTGGTGTTGAAGCCACCCCGCCTGACCTTGCTAGGTTTCAATTTTTTCAAAAGCGCCCGCATTCCACGGGCGTTTTTTTTCGGAAAGTTCGTTTTCTGCGCGCTGCGTTTCTCTCCATTAACGGCCACTGATGTCCGTTCTACAAAAAATTGCACACCTCTAAATTTTTCTGATTAATTTGCTTAGCCATGCACCGCCCCGCAACGGGTGGGCTTTCCAAACAGGAGAAGAGCATGGCAGACGAAAGCAACGACACCCCGATCAATTTCGATGCGCTGCCCGATAGCGCGTTTGTCACCGACATCCACCTCGCGTCACTTTTTCAAGTCCACCGCCTGACGATCTGGCGGTGGTCGAACAGTGGGCGGCTGCCGAAGCCGTACCAGCTGGGCGGAAATACGACCAGGTGGAAAGCAGGAGAGGTCCGCCAGGCTATCGCACAGAAGGCTGCCTGACATGCGCCGCCGGTCTGACATGTACCGGGCTGCCGATCAAGCCGCAAAGCAGCGCAGCGAACCGGCGAAGACCGACTTCCTGCTCGCGCTTTGCTCGGCCTGGCTGGTGAAGCGCGCTGCCACTCCCGAGGAAGCCAAAGAGCACTCGGCCAACGCTATGTACTGGATGCGGAAGTTCCAGGACGGGGGTAACTCCTGATGCGTGCCCGTGGCATTAAGCCAGGTTTCTTCAAGAACGAGGCTCTGGCCGAGTGCTCGCCGCTTGCCCGCCTACTGTTCGCCGGCCTGTGGTGTCTCGCCGATCGGGAAGGCCGCATGGAAGACCGGCCGAAACGTATCCGCGCCGAGCTGCTGCCCTATGACGATGGCAGCGTCGACGACTTGCTCACCGAGCTACACGAAGCTGGGTTCATCCTGCGCTATACCGCAGTCGGCGGGCGTTTCATCCAGGTGGTGAACTTCGGAAAACACCAGAACCCGCACTGCAAGGAGCAGGCGAGCACCATACCAGCACCAGACAAGCACTGTGCAAGCACTGTGCAAGCACCAGACAAGAACAGAACTTGCCCGGCTGATTCCCTCTTCTCTGATTCCCTTAACCTGATTCCTGATTCCCCCTTCCAGGGTTCCGGTGCTGGCGCACCGGTTGTCGCCGGCAAGCCGGCTGACACCTGCCCGCATCAAGAAATCATCGATCTGTATCACCGCATCCTGCCGATGGGCAGGCAGGTTCGAGTCTGGAATGATGCCAGGCGTGCCAAGTTGCGCGCTCGCTGGCGTGAGGACATCAAGCGGCAGTCGCTTGGCTGGTGGGAGCGGTTCTTCGGCTACATCGCTGACAGCGAATTCCTGACGGGCCAGACGACTGCAGCGGGACGGCCGCCATTCGAGATTGATCTCGAGTGGATCGTGACCCCTGCCAACCTGGTGAAGATCATCGAAGGGAAGTACCACCAGCGCGAGGCAGCAGCATGAACGCCCGCACGCTACCCGACATCGGAATTCCGGCATCGGCTATCCAGCCCCCGCACTCCGTCGAATCCGAACAGGCTGTGCTCGGCGGCCTGCTGATCGACAACGGCGCGTGGGATCGCATCGCCGACCTGCTCACGCCGGCGGATTTCTACCTTGCCGACCATCGCATCGTCTTCGAAACCATGCGCGTGATGTTCGAGCGGGGGGAGCCGGTCGACTCGGTGACCCTTGCGACCGCGATAGCGGCCCGTGGTGAAGCTGAAAGGGTCGGGTTGGCATACGTGGTCGCCTTGGCATCCGAAACACCCTCAGCGGCGAATATTGCACGGTATGCAGCAATCGTGACCGAGAAGCGAATCCGGCGCGATCTGCTCGCAGCTGGTCACCGCATCGCGGACATGGCTGCGGCTCAGGGCGGCGACTCCGGCGAGGCTATCCAGGAAGCCCAGGCGTTGATCATGGCGCTGAGCGAGGGAAGCGGCGCCGGCACCGACCCGCAGGAGGTCGACGATCTGCTGCCGGCGGTGCTGCGCGGGATAGATGAACGCTTCCACAAGGCCGGCGAGTTTTCTGGCATCGCCTCTGGCTACGCCGATCTCGATCGCCTGACGTGTGGCCTGCAGCCGGGTGATCTGATCATCGTCGCCGGCCGTCCGAGCATGGGGAAAACAACGCTGGCCGTGAACATCGCCGAGAACGTCGCGGGTGATGGCGGCGTGGCGCTGGTGTTCTCGCTCGAGATGGGCGCGCCTCAGCTGGTCGAACGTTCAGTCTGCCGCTTCGGCGGGATCTCGACCACGGCCGTCCGCAACGGCGACATGCGGAAGGAAGACTTCGACCGCCTGTCGGTGGCACTACGCCGCCTGACTGGCAAGCGCTTGGTGATTGATGACGCACCAGCGAACACGCCGGCGCGGATGCGGGCCCGGGCGCGCAAGGTCAAGCATCGCTACGGCCGACTCGATCTGGTGGTGATCGACTACCTGCAGCTGATGGCCGGCGACGGCAACACCCGGAACGAACAGCTCGGCGGCCTGACGCGCGCGCTCAAGCTGATGGCCCGTGAGCTGGGCGCCCCGGTGATCCTGCTGTCGCAGCTGAACCGCGACCTGGAGAAGCGCACGGACAAGCGCCCGGTGCTGTCCGATCTGCGCGAGTCCGGCGCGATCGAGCAGGACGCCGACGTGGTGCTGTGCATCTATCGCGATGAGGTCTACAACCCCGACACGCATGACAAGGGATTCGCCGAGGTGCTGATCCGCAAGCAGCGCATGGGGCCGCTCGGCAAGGTGATGCTGAACTTCGAAGGTGAGTTCTCGCGGTTCAGCGATGCCGATCCGGACGCCCTGCGCGCAGCTCGCGCCGCGGCCTATTCAGCGCAGAACACCCGGCCGGCCAGGCGGACAGGGGGATTCAATGACTAAGCGCGTACAGGCCTCTTTCCGTGGACGCATCGAAGACGTTCCGCCCTGGTGCTACTGGCGCCCCGGCATGAGCCCCGAGGCTGCTGCCCTTGATGCGGCGAGAGCACTGGAAATCACCCACCCCCTCGACTTGTTGAACCTGCTGTGGGCGTTGCGGCGCCACGCCAGGGCACACGACAGCCATTCGGCAGCTGCGATGCCGGAAATCCAACCCACCACCCAAAGGAGAAACGCATGACACCCATGGAGCAAGCCATCGCCGACCACCGGCAGGCCGCGCAGGAGGCCAGTGAGACGCACGACAAGAGCCTCGCGGCCGAACGCGAGCGCGACCGACTCAGAGACGCACTGGCCGCGCTGGAATCCAACGTCACCTCTGCCGAGCAGGCGCACGCCAACGCCGACGCGGCGCAGCAGCTCGGCGAGGACAGCGATCTGCAAGCCACGCAAGCCGCACTCGACGCGGCCCGCAAGGCCCTGGCCGATGCGGCGCCCGACCTCAAGCACAAGATCCGCGTTAGCGAGCTGCTGGTCGAGAAGTTCTATGCCTTGGCGCGGGAGGCCGCCGACAAGCAGCGGGAGGCGCTGGCGGCGCTCAATGAGCAGCAGAACGAGAAGCTGCGGGAGCAGCTGCACACCGAGGTCGCCGAGGCAAACCGCTTGGCCGATGCGTGGGTGGCCGCGCAGGACAAGGCTATCGCAACCAAAGAGCTTTTCGAAGAGCGCCGGCAGCAGGCCGGGATTGTGGCCGGCTGGAAAGAGGAAGAGATGAAGGCCGTGTACTGCAAGAACCCGCCTCGCCCCGATTCGGAAGCCCGTCGGACCCACAAGCAAGCGCTGCTGGCTGAGATTGCTGCGGCGACCCGAGTCTGAACTGAAAGGAGAACGAAATGAGCCTCTATCGCGCAACCCCCAAACTCCTCAACCGCATCATGACTGGCCGCATTCCCGCGCGTGCCTTTGTCGTCAGCCCGCCTACCAACAACCTTGGCGTGGTTAACGGCGAAATTGTTGGATGTGTAACCCCTGGGAGCCCAGGCGTAACCAACCACATCGACGGACTGAAATTCAGAGACCAGATCGACCCGTCTACGGGCTCTTTCACGATGCCTACGGGAATGGGCGCTGATACCGAATCGAGCCCGAACGCCTTCACCGGAGCGCAGCCCAGAGTCCGGTGTGAGATTCAGTCCCACCTTATCCACGAAAGCGGCATAGGGGGCCCGTTGGCTGGACCGATCTTCATGAATCGCTACTTCGAAGCCGACTTCCCGACCGGGGTGTATGCCGGATGGCTGAGTTACATGGTGAATAACGGGTGGTTCGCTTCAGCTGGCGCTTTGACCAATGCGAGCGTGCCGGCGGCCGTGAACATCGATCTTATAGCGCAGACCCAACGTAGCAGAAACGACGCGTGAGGGTGATGCCGATGATTAAGGGATCCGTAACCGGCGACCGCGAAGTCGTCGCCGACCTGCGCCGCTTCGATGCAGCCGCGCGCGGGGAAATCCAGAAGGGGATCGGCCGCATCGCGCTCAAGCTGCTGACCCGGGTAAAGCAAAAGCTCAGCGGGGAAGTGCTCAACGTCCGCACCGGGCGCCTGCGCCGCTCCATCACTCAGCGCGTCGAGTCCAGCGCCGACGAGATCAGCGGGATCGTCGGCACGAACGTCTTTTACGGAAAGTTCCACGAGTACGGCCAATCGATCAAGGACGACCTGAAGAAACATCGCGACGGGTTCAAGTCGGGACTCACTGCCAGCAAGCCGGCGGTGAGTCCAGATGGTCTTCCGCCCCGCTCGTTCCTGCGCTCGGCCCTGGCTGAATTGAAGAAAGAAGGGGTCATTGATGCAGAAATAGACGCTGCCGTCGCCCGCGCGGTTCAGGCGAAGCGATGAAAGAGGTGGAGAACCAATTTTCAGGAGAGTGCTATGAGCGACAAAGAGATTGATGTCCGTGTATCAGCCGAAACATCCGGGGTTAAGAAGGGGATGGATGAGGCGGCGAAGACCGTAGAAGGCGCGGCCAGCCGTATCAACAACGTCCTCAAGCAGGGGGCTGATGAGGCGGCTGCCATTGCGCGCAAACAGGCATCCGAAGTGGCTGCTGCGGCGCGTAAGCAGGCCGATGATGTTGTAAAGGCAAACGCCGGCATGGCGGCCAACATCACAGCCAGCCTGAAATCCATGGCGGCGCAGTTTGTGAGCTTCTACGCCATCTTCGGCATGGCCAAAGGGGTCATCACCACCGCGTCCAATTTCGAGCAACTCGACATCCAGCTGAAAGCCGTCATGGGTTCAGCGCAGGCAGGCGAACAGGCCTTCGCGTGGATCAAGCAGTTTGCCGTCGAAACGCCCTACAGCGTCGAGTCCACGACCAAGGCGTTCATGACACTGAAGAACTTCGGTCTCGACCCGATGGATGGGACGCTGCGCAAAGTCGCCGATGCCGCCGCCAAGTACAGTACCGGAGCGGATGGAGCCGAGCGCGTAACGTTGGCGCTGGGACAGGCGTGGGGGCGCGGCAAACTGCAAGGCCAGGACATTCTGCAACTGATCGACGCCGGCATTCCGGTTTACGACGCCCTGGCAAAGGTCACAGGCAAGACGACTGCTGAAGTGCAGGCGATGTCTGAAAAGGGGACGATCACACGGGATGTGATGCGCGACTTTATCGACGAATTGGGTCGTATGTCAGCGGGAACGGCCGACGCCAAGATGAATTCGATGGCCGGCGCCGCGTCGAACATGGGCGACGCCTTCGCCAATGCCATCGACGATCTTCGGAAAA
>JBFHQA010000043.1:0-18815 GCA_041592455.1 Thiobacillus sp.
GCCCGCCCGCCTCACCGTATGGAACGGGCAGGGCGCGGCGCCGCAGCTTGCCCCCGAACTGCTCGCCAGCAAGATCGAAAGCGACGATGCCGCGGCCGCCGCCGCGCTCGCCGACTGGCTCGGCGGCGTGTACTGGGCCGACGACGTGGACGCCGCCCAGGTCCGCCGCGCCAGCCTGCAGGCGGGCGAGTGCGTCGTGACGCCGCAGGGCCACGTGTTCAGCCGCCACAGCGTCACCTTCCATGGCCCGCACACCGCCGTGGAAGGCATACTCGCGCGCGGCCGCGAACTCGAGCGCCTGACCAGCGATGCGGCCGGCCTGCGCGAAGAAGTGGCGCGGCTGGAAGCGGCCTACGCCGAAGCCCAGCAAGGCTACATGGAGCGCCAGCGCGAGATCCAGGCGCTGCGTGCGCAGACCGGGCAGACCCAGAGCCGCCACCATACCGCGCAGATGGAATTGCTGCGCCTGCAGCAGGCGGTGGAGCGGGTGCAAAGCCGCGCCTCGCAAATCACCCAGGAACTGGAAGAAGTCAGCTACCAGCTCGACAGCGAGCGCGCCACGCTGGAAACGCTCGAAGCCCGCCTGCGCGATTATCGCGAGCAAAGCGAGGCCGCGCAGGACGCGCTCAACGCCGCCCGCCAGAAGCGCGACCAGGCCGACCGCGCCGTGTTCGAGGCGCGCGAATTGCAGCGCGCAGCCGAGCGGCGGCATCAGGAAGCCGGTTTTGCGCTGACCACCTGCACCAACAAGATACGCGAACTGAGCGACAGCCTCGCGCGCACCCAGCAGGAAATCGCCAGCGACGAAACGCGCCTGCAGCAAACCCGCGAAGAACTCGGCCGCCTGCCGGCCGACGCGCTGGACGACGAGCTGCAGAAGGCGCTGGAGTCGCGCACCACGTGCGAAGCCGCGCTGGCCGCGGCGCGCGACGCGCTGGAAGGCCTGACCGCGCAGCTGAGAAGCCACGACGAGGCACGACTGGGCTGCGAACAGGGGCTCGACCCGCTGCGCCGCTCCATCGAGCAGCTCAAGCTCAAGGACCAGGAAGCGATGCTGATGCAGTCGCAGTTCGAGCTGCAGCTGCGCGAGGCCGAGGCCGACGAGGCCGTGCTCGAATCGGGCCTCGCCGACAGTCCCAAGCCGGCGCAGCTGCAAGCCCAGATCACCCGCCTGCAGAACGAGATCGCCGCGCTCGGTGCGGTGAACCTGGCCGCGCTGGACGAGCTGACCCAGGCGCAGGAGCGCACCGAATACCTGGCCGCGCAAAGCGCCGACCTGCTGGAAGCCGTGACCACGCTGGAAGACGCGATCCATCGCATCGACCAGGAATCGCGTGCGCGGCTCAAGGAAACCTTCGACACCGTCAACCGCCACATGGGCGAGATGTTCCCGAAACTGTTCGGCGGCGGCCAGGCCAAGCTGATCCTGACCGGCGAGGAACTGCTCGACTCGGGCGTACAGGTGTTCGCCCAGCCGCCCGGCAAGAAGAACGCCTCGATCCACCTGCTGTCGGGCGGCGAGAAAACGCTCACCGCGCTGTCGCTGGTGTTTGCCATGTTCAAGCTCAACCCGGCGCCGTTCTGCCTGCTCGACGAGGTCGACGCGCCGCTCGACGACGCCAACACCGAACGCTACTGCAATCTGGTCAAGGCCATGTCCGACCACACCCAGTTCCTGTTCATCACCCACAACCGCGTCACTATGGAAGTGGCCCAGCACCTGGCCGGCGTCACCATGCAGGAGCCGGGCGTGTCGCGCGTCGTGGCGGTGGACGTGGACGAGGCCGTGGGGATGGTCGAGGCGGCCTGACGTCAACACCGCCAGGGGATTCATGCTTCTGGCGCCGCTGCTTATACTGATACGGCAATACAAAACGGGCGGCCTGACGGCCACCCGTTCTCTGCCGCTTATCGCGCCTGCCTGCGCCGGGCGACGGCAAAGCCGACCAGCCCCAGTCCCGCCAGCATCATGGCGTAGGTGTCCGCTTCGGGCACCGGCGCCGACATCACGTACAACTGGCCGCCTTCCACCAACTCGCCCGGAATGCCGTAATGGGCCTGCGTGTTGCCGATGAAATAGCGCTTGCCGTCGTTCCTGCCGAGGATGCCGGTGATTTCGATGATGCCTGAGTTTTCTTCATCCTGCGTCAGGAAGCCAGTACCGCCGCTCAGGAAGCGCGAACGGTCCGATTCGAGGACCTGCTTCCAGGTATCCGTGCCGGGATCGTACATCCAGGTCTTGGCGATGTAGCCGTTGTTGCCCGGGTCTTCCTGTATCAGGATGGTGCCGTCCTGGGCCACGAACAGGTTGTCGAACGAACGGGCGCTGGCGCCGTCGGTTCCCGTCAGCGTGGCGCTGTCCTTGACCATGGTGACCGTGCCGCCGAGGGTCAGGTCGCTGGCATCGCTGAAGTCGGCCCGGTACAGCTTGGCCGTGTTGCCGGAAGCGCCGGTCGTCACGAAATAGAACGTGTCGGCATCGGCCCAGTGGCCGTCTTCCGGGCGGGCAAACTGGGTGATGCCGCTGGCGACGCTCTCGGTCTGCAGGGCCGCGCCGCTCTGGTTCCAGTTGACGTTGACCAGGGTAAAGTTCGCATTGATGGCGCCGGTTTCGGTCGCCACGCCATCGACCTTGATGCCATACAGCTGGCCGTTGTGCAGGCCGGCCTGCTCGACGGCATTGCCGGTGCCCTGCTTGTTGCCGACATACATGTACACCTGGCCGGGCGTCGTGTCGTCGGTGCCGATCACCACGGTCTTGTCGCCGCTATACGGGTTGGCCAGCGAGTTTTCCCACGAGAACCTGCCCAGGTAAGGCGTCTGGTAGACCGTTCCGGCAGACGACCCGGTGGCGACAAAGGCGAACGCGCGGCCTTCGGCCCCGGTTTCTTCGCCGTTCATGAAAATCTGGCCGTGGTAGCCCAGCCCGGTGTTGCTGTTGTAGAACGCGCTCAAGGGCGCCAGGTCGGCAGAGCACAGGCGGGCGAACGAGGTGGTGCCGGATACCCAGCCGCCGCCGTTCCAGGTGTTGACGCTGCTGGCGCTCTGGATCATGTCCTGTCCCGAGACGACGGAAAAATCGCTCTTGTTGATGACCCATTGCGACACGAAGGCGCCCGTGCTGCCGTGCGCGCGCACGGCGCCGAGAGTCGCGCCGAGTTCATGGTTCATCAGCACCGTGAAGGTGCCGTTGTAGTTGTCGTAGGCGCCGAGGCCGTCGGGAATCCCGACCATGCGGTAGCCGCCGACGGTATCGCCGACCGTGAGGATCGACGTCACGCTGATGCCTGCCGCGGTGGGCGTGACATAAGGGGTGGCCGAGCTGCTGGGGCCGGTGGCTGCGTGGGCGTTGCCGGCCAGCGCGACGAACGCGATGGACAGCATCACCTGGAGAGGCTTGCGTGCGAACATGAATGACTCCCTTGTAGTTGGGGTTGAGTGTGTTGGTATCCTCGATTGCCGGTCGAGTGCGGCAATCACGCGAGAATGTAGGGTTCGCCTGTTACGGCCTGATGAAGAGGGGGCTGCGGATGCGGCAGGCGGGAAATCTGCCTCGCCCCTAGCCCGAAGGGGCCGCTATCGTGGAAAATAGCGCTTTTGGCGCTTATCCCACACTCCCATGCTTGATATCCAACTCCTGCGCAAAGATGCAGCCCTGGTCGCCGATCGGCTGGCTGCGCGCGGTTTCAACTTCGACGCAGCGCGCTTCGATGCGCTGGAAGCCGAACGCAAGACGATCCAGACCCGCACCCAGGAGGCGCAAAGCCGCCGCAACACCCTGTCCAAGCAGATCGGCATGATGAAGGGCAAGGGCGAGGACACCACCGAAGTGATGGCCGAGGTGTCCGGCCTGGGCGACGAACTGAAGCAGATGGAAACCCGCCTGGCCGCGCTGCAGACCGAGATCGGCGATTTCCTGATGGGCGTGCCGAACCTGCCGCACGAGTCGGTGGTGGTCGGCAAGGACGAAACCGCCAACGTCGAGGTGAGCCGCTGGGGCACGCCCAAGGCATTCGATTTCGCCGTGCGCGACCATGTCGATCTCGGCGAAGGCCTGGGCCAGCTCGACTTCGCCGCGGCGGTCAAGATTACCGGCAGCCGCTTCACCGTGATGAGAGGCCCGCTGGCCCGCCTGCACCGCGCCCTGGCGCAGTTCATGCTCGACCAGCACACCGGCGAGCACGGCTACACCGAGGTGTACGTGCCGTACCTGGTCAACGCCGACTCGATGCGCGGCACCGGCCAGTTGCCCAAGTTCGAGGAAGACCTGTTCCATGTCCCGCGCACCGATGCAGAGAAGCTCTACCTGATTCCCACCGCCGAAGTGCCGGTGACCAACCTGCTGCGCGACGAGATCGTCGACGCCGACGCGCTGCCGCTGAAGTACGTCGCCCACACGCCGTGCTTCCGCTCCGAGGCGGGTTCCTACGGCCGCGACACCCGCGGCATGATCCGCCAGCACCAGTTCGACAAGGTGGAACTGGTGCAGATGGTGAAGCCGGAAGACTCCTATGCCGCGCTCGAAAGCCTGACCGGCCACGCCGAGGCGATCCTGCAGAAGCTGGGCCTGCCGTACCGCAAGATGGCGCTGTGCAGCGGCGACATGGGCTTTTCGGCCGCCAAGACCTACGACCTCGAAGTGTGGCTGCCTGCGCAGAACACCTACCGCGAGATTTCCTCGTGCTCGAATTTCGAGGCCTTCCAGTCGCGCCGCATGCAGGCGCGCTTCCGCGTCGGGCAGGGCAAGCCCGAACTGCTGCACACGCTGAACGGTTCGGGGCTGGCAATCGGCCGCACGCTGGTGGCGATCCTGGAGAACTACCAGAACGCCGACGGCAGCGTCACCGTGCCGGAGGCGCTGCGGCCGTGGATGGGCGGCGTCGACACGCTTCTGCCCGCCTGAGCAGGCGATCCGGTCAGCCGGGGTCGGCCAGCGCCTCCTCGATGCTGCCGAGGTTGAAGAGCGGCGAATATTCCGGCTCCAGCCGCAGCAGGATGTCGTAGTAGTTGCGGATGTTCTCGGTGAAATGCAGCGCTTCGTTGCCGCGTGCATAGCCGTACTTGGTGACCTTGGAGTAGGTGCCGCGGCTCAGGTAGGGCAGGGCTTCCTTCACGTCCACCCATCTGTCCGGATTGCCTCCCCGCGCCTGCGCGATGCGGCGCGCGTCCTCCATATGGCCCTGTCCCTGGTTGTAGGCGGCCAGCGCCAGCCAGGTGCGGTCGGGCTCGGGAATGCGAGCCGGCAGCGCATCCTTCATCAGCGCCAGATACCGCGCACCGCCCAGTATGCTTTGACGGGGGTCGAGACGGTTCTTCACCCCCATGCGGTCGGCCGTCTGGCCCGTCAGCATCATCAGGCCGCGCACCCCGGTGGGCGAGGTGGCCAGCGGGTTCCACTGCGATTCCTGGTAACCGATGGCCGCCAGCAGGCGCCAGTCGATGCCGGTGAGCGTCTGCGCTTCGCGGAAAAACTTGCGATACTGGGGCAGCCGCTGCGGCCGGCGCTGCAGGATCCCGAGGACATCCGTGCTGTCCAGGCGTTTGACGTGGCCGAAGTAGCGTTCGTAGATGCGCTTCAGCGTGCCGTCCTTTTTGGCGGTTTCGACAAACCGCACCAGATTGTTTCTCAGCAGCAGAGAACTTGCCTTGGGGAGCGCCCAGACGATCTTCTGCTTGTCAGGCAGGTCAAACGCCACGGCGAGTTCGGGATAGAAGCTGCGCATCGGGTCGAAATCCATCCCGGCGATGATGACGGCGTCGTATGTGCCGGTCTGGAGCTGCGCCAGCAATTCCTCCGGCCAGACATTTTCCAGCGCGGCCCAGGAAAGGCCCGGGTGCTTGCGCTTCAGGCGCATCATCATGGGCGTGTGGCCCGACCCGATGATTAGCGCCAGCCGCTTGCCTTCCAGGTCTTTGATGCTGCGCGGGGGCTTGCTGGCAGCGCGATACACGACATGGACCGGCGTTTCGAACAGTACCGGTCCGGAAATCAGGTGTCTTTCCTTGACCACGGCCTGGGGCAGGGCGGCGGTGGCCAGATGGATCTGCTGCGTATCGAGCAGGTCGAACAGCGCGTCGGGCCGGGTTTTCTCGGTCCAGCGGATCGACCAGTTCTGGGATTTGCTGAATGCCACCACCAGGTCGTGTTCAAAGCCCGCCGCTTCACCGTTGTGGGCAATGAAAAAAGTCGCCGGGCTGTTGCGCGTTCCAACACGCAACTCGCCGGTGACTTCAGGTGGCGGGGCGGGGCGGCTGCATGCCACCAATACCAGACTCAAGGACAACGCAGCCAGCTTCCCGATCAAACCCGTTTTTTTTATGATGGGCATGGCCACAGTCTGAACGAGTGTGAAATTTTCGTCCAGAAAATCGTCAGTCTCGGTTACAATGCGCGTCCCGGAGAGGTGGCAGAGTGGTCGAATGTACCTGACTCGAAATCAGGCGTAGGTGCAAGCCTACCGTGGGTTCGAATCCCACCCTCTCCGCCAATATGGCTCATGTCGTTGATTACCAAGGATTTTATCAACGGCGTCGTTATCCCATCCAGACTTGGCGCTTCAGCCCATTCCCTTTTATCATCGCTGCCACAGCACGCGTAGCAGATTTTCCTGTTCGTTGTAGTGGTACTCCAGTTCGCCCTGGTAAGCGTGGTGGATGGCATCGCCGATTCCGCGGGCGAGGTGGATGTCGGTCGTGGTGATGAGGGTGCCGTCGTCCTGTTCCTCGACGTTCATGATGCGCTTGAGGGGATGCTCCGCCTTGGCGCGTTCTTCCTCGTTCCTGACCAGACGCATCAGTTCATCGCGATGGTCCTTGAGAAAGCTGCCGTTCAGGGTGACAAAACCGGCCGGGAAGTGATCATGGATGCGGTGGCAGGCCGGGCACATTGCCTCGTGCGCCTGGGAGGGCCGGGCCAGCCATTGCCAGTGGCCCTGGTGGTATACCGCGCCGCAATTCGGACAGACGGTCGGCTCCGACAGCTTGTGCCTGGCCTTGTAGGCGTCGTGGCGGGCATCCTGGATCAGGCGGTCGCGCCGGACGGGTTCGAAACCTGCAAATCGCGTTTTCATGAGCAGCTCCTTTACGTGTCCTGGGTGGGCGAACAGTGATCCCGCCCCCGGGCCGGGTGCGCCGGCCGGGTTATTCCTTGCGTTCCAGCGCGATGCCGGCCAGTTCGATGACCACCCCCAGCGCCAGCACCAGCAGTCCCCCCCAAATTTCGGGCGCCAGGTAGATCAGTACGCCGCCGAGTATCACCAGAGAGCCAGCCAGCGCGCGCCGTGTGCGCCGCTTTACCTGCATGCGGTGGCCTCCGGGGTCCGGTTCATCATTCGTAGCGCAGCACTTCCTCGGCGAGGGTGTCTGCGCCATACGCCTCGATCAGCGCCTCGATCTCGGGCAGCAGCGAATCGTCCTCGTCTTCATCGAGCACGCCGTCGCCGACCAGGCGGGCACCCAGGCCGCCGATCAGGGCTTCCCGGATGGTGGCCAGGGTTGGCGGGTTCTCGCGGTTCTCGTCGTTGACCACGGCCTCGACAGCGCGCGACAGCCCTTCGCTGGCATGGTCCTGGACAAAATCCACTGCCAGCGCCGTGCCGCCGAATTCGTCGATGAGCGCGTCGAGTTCGTCGAGCAGCGATTCGCTGACGTCGAAATGGTGCAGGCGTTCAGCCTCGCTGAAATCGGCAGGCAACAGGTCGGCCAGAAAGCGTCGCACTGCCTTCAAGGAAACCGGCTGCTCGCATTCAGGATTGTCGACTCGCCCTCTGAGCAACGCCGACAGGCGCGGACTGACCCGAGATGAGACATCGATAGGATTGCGTGTCATGGCTTGTCCTGGGGGTATGGGTTCCGGCAGGCCCGTTGAATAGCCAGCCTGCCTGTTTTCATATGTATAGCAAATGGCATTGGCAGCCTGATGCCGGGACGTCGGGAAGGCGGCTTGTCTGAATGGACGCACTAGGCAGCCGGCCGGGCGTCGGGACGGCGGGATGCCTGCCGTCGCAGCCGCAGCCCCTCGTGAACCAGCGCAGACTCGAAATCGGGGAACTCGCCTGCCGGCAAGCCTCGCGCCGACCAGGTTTGTTTCAGGCTGGCCAGCGCGCGCCGGGGATCGTCGAGGCCGGGGCGCAGATAGCCGAGCGTCTGTGCAGCTGTCGCTGCCAGCGGAGAAAGCGGAGGGTTCGCCTGGCTCCAGACGCCGCGCAACTCGCGCAGGAAAATGCCAACCGTGGTGTCGCCTATACCCTTGCCCAGTGCCTTGAGCCTGGCTTCGAGGTCGCGTGGATCGCGTGCGGAGTCGTGCAGAGCATCCAGGCTGCCGCCATACTCGCGCACCAGCGAACCGCAGACCTCGAGCAATTTCGTGGCTGTCTTGTAGTCGTAGCGTACATAGCCGCCGGCATCGAGAATCTCGACCAGCGTGTTCCAGCCGGAGTCCAGGATACGTTCAGGCGAGAGCATGCCGCGTGCGGCAAATGCGCACCAGGTCCGGCTGGCGATCGATTCCGAGATACGTGCGCCATACAGCACGGCAGCGAGAAACCATTTGAAGCGCTCGCTCGCATCCGGGGCGGCCAGGTTGATGCCGAGCGCATGCGAGAAGCATCCGCCGGCCTGGCGAACGAGCGCCTCGGGTGCGATGGGTCGTTTCATGGCGGCATCGTGCCTTTGAGCAGGCCACACACGTTACGGGCGTCATGGATGGGCATGGCAGGGGGCTCCTGATCTGATCAACCCAGCATAGAACCCCCATGAAAAAGGCCGCCAACGCGGCGGCCTTTCGGGATTGCCGGGGAGGTTCAAGCCCGGCGGCGGCGCACCATGAATCCGACCAGGCCCAGGCCCGCCAGCATCATGGCGTACTGGCTGGCTTCGGGAACCGGCGTGACATTGCTGTTGGCGGCAAAGAAGGCCGCCCGGGTCCAGGTTTCTCCGTGGAAAATCTGGGTTGTGGCGCTCATGTCGTAAAAGGTGGAGGGCAAACCGTTGTCCAGGTAGAAATAACCGGCTGCCACCTCCTTGCTGCCATTGTCGTCCGTGTCCAGGTAGCCCAGGCCCAGGGCGATCTGCTGGTGACCGGCTTGCAGCACATGGCGTTCCAGCACGCTGCTGGTGCCGTTGGTGTTGTTGAAGCGCAGCATGCTGACCACCGTCTCGCCATCCGCCCGGCCTTGCACGGACAGGGAGATGATGTCGTCGCCGGTGACGCCGTTGAGGCTGTCGTTGAAGCGGATGCCGTAGGAGCCCATGTTGTTGCCGATGTAGGTCAGATCCCACACGCCGATCACTGCGAAGTTGTCGTTGCTCTGCTTCAGCCCCAGGTTGGAGTCGGTCGCCAGATTGCTGGTGTTGGTGTTGAGGATGACGTTGGTGCGCAGGGTGCCGTATCCATTGTCGACCATCTGGGTGGAGCTCAGGGTCAGCTTGCCGTTGTCTTCAGGGCCTACGCCGCCGGCGACGCTATACGTGGCCAGGTTGCCATTGGGAAACCTAAGGTCCGGGTCGGACTGGCCCGGCAAAATGCCGTTGTTGAAGTGATCCACGAATAGCGGGGTGGCCCCTATCAATCCGGTGGGGTTGTCCAATGCGCTCGAACTGACGTTCCTGAATACCCAGAAACTGTCCAGCTGGAACGCGTAATCCGTAAAGGTGACGGCCTGGGCCGAAGCGGCAAACAGGGACAGGCCCAGGGCTGCAAACAGCTTGGTAGGGGGCAAGAGACTCATGTTGTATTCCTTGGTGGTGTTGAGGAGGTAGTCCGGTTGTTCTTTGCATCAAGCGGGAAGTGGGCGCTTTGAGGGAAGTGCCACGGCCTGCCGTGGCTGCGCTCAAGCAATCCGTATGCCAAATACAGGGGTTGATAAAATCTATTTATTAACAATGGGTTATGCTGGGCTTTTGGGGGGGCTTGGCGGGTGTGTAAGATTTGTCGACAAGATTCGAGCCGCGGGCAGGCAAGGGCGCTGTTTCAAGTGCAGCTTGCACGATCCTGGCTCGCGCACAGCCAGCGCACCCGATACGGGCAGTCAGGCCTGGCGTGAGGGATATCCGGGCTTGTTTGTTACTATTCAGGTAAGGGAAACAATCGATGACGAGCATGCTTGGCGCGTTGCGGCTAGCAGGCATGCCGGACCAGCCAGGCGAGGGGACACAAACATGGTTCTGAAACGGAAAGCTTCCAGCTGCTGATCCATGCCGCCCAAGCAATCCGGCATGACCAAACCAACCGGCAAGAGCACGCCGGCCAAACCCGCCGCTTCCAGCAGGAAGCGCGCATCGCCCACGTCAACGGCTGAGTCTTCCCGTCCGCTCCGGGCCGTCGTCGGCATCGTGGCCTCGGCCGGCGGACTCAGCGCGTTCAAGGCATTTGTCCAGTCCGTGCCACCCGACAGCGGCATGGCCTTTGTGCTGATTCCGCATCTCGATCCGCATCATGAAAGCCTGATGGCGTTCCTGCTGGGCAAGCACGCTTCGATCCCGGTGGGCGAAGCGCAGGATGGCCAGCGGCTATTGGCCGACCATGCCTATGTCATTCCGCCCAACCAATACCTGAGCCTGCAGGAAGGGGCGATCCGGCTCAGCGATCCGCCGCCTCGCGCGGTTGGCGAAACGGCGATCGACCCCTTCTTGCGTTCGCTGGCCGCGGATCAGCAGGAGCGGGCGATCTGCGTCATTCTCTCGGGTACGGGCACCCATGGTTCGCTGGGACTCCGGTCGATCAAGGATGCCGGCGGCATGGTCATGGTGCAGGACCCGGCCACGGCCGAATACGACCGCATGCCTCTCAGCGCGATCGAAACCGGGCTGGCCGACTATGTGTTGCCGCCAGCCAGCATGCCCGGCGCCTTGGTCAAGTATGTGCAGCATTTTTATACGGGTGGCACGTCGCAGGCTGAGTCGGCGGCCGTGCTGGGCGACCTGTCCCAGGTGATCGCCTTGTTGCGCGCGCGCACCCGGTTCGATTTCCGGGCCTATCGCAAGCGCATGCTGCTGCGTCGCGTGCACCGGCGCATGGGGCTCAACCATCTGGATCAGTTGTCCGATTACCTGGCCTTCTTGCGCGAAAGGCCGGAGGAATTGTCCCTGCTGTGCAAGGACCTGCTGATCAGCGTGACCTGTTTCTTTCGCGACCCGGAGATGTTCGAGTTTCTGGAAACACGTTTGTTGCCCGACATGCTGGAGGGACGCGAGCCGGATGCGCCTTTCCGGGTGTGGGTGCCCGCATGCGCCACGGGCGAGGAGGCCTATTCGATCGCCATGCTGCTGATCGAGCACATGACGGCATCCGGCAATGCGTGCCCGGTCCAGGTTTTTGCGACCGATGTGGACGAGGCCGCCCTGGAGGTGGGGCGCCGGGGCGTCTATCCCGAGATTGTGCTGACCGACCTGGATCGAAAGCGGCGCGAACGCTTTTTTGTCCGTGCCGATGAGCACAATTGGCAGGTGAGCAAGCAACTGAGGGAATCGGTGCTGTTTGCCTCGCAGAACATCCTGGCCGACGCGCCTTTTTCAAAGCTGGATCTGGTGAGTTGCCGCAACCTGCTCATCTATCTCGAACCCGAGGCCCAGCAGAAACTGCTGCAACTATTCCATTTCTCGCTCAACGACAACGGGGTCCTGGTACTCGGCCCCTCAGAGAGCATTGGGCGGCAGGCGGATCTCTATCGCCCGCTTTCCAAAAAATGGCGGGTATTCCGCCGTGTCAGCACGGCTCGCCCGGTCCGGGCAGGGTTTCCCATCCGGACAGGCGAGCCATTCAGCGAATCGCGATTGATGATACCTCCCCCTCCAGCCTTGACCGACAGCCTGACGGAACTGACCCGCACCATCCTGCTGGAAGAATATGCGCCGGCTGCAGTCGTCATCAACCGGCGCTACGAGGTGCTGCACTATTCGGGCGCCAGCCAGCTGTATTTGCAGCAGCCGAGCGGCCCGCCCACGCATGACCTGCTGACCCTGAGCCTGTCGTCGCTGCGCCCGCGCATCCGGGCTGCGGTCGTCAAGGCCATCAACGAGGACACCCGCATCGATGTGCCGGGCATTCGCCTCAAGCGCGCCGGCAAGGCGGTACGTGTCGGCCTGAGCGTGCGGCCCCTGCAGCAGGACCGCCTGGGCGAGGAGGGCTTGCTCATGGTGACCTTCCAGGACGAGTTGGTGAACCTGCCGGACGCGACCGAAGGCGCCGAGCCGGGCAGAAGCGATGAGCATCTGGTGCGCCAGCTGGAACACGAGCTGAAAACCACGCGCGAAGAACTGCAAAGCACCATCGAGGAGCTGGAAAGCAGCAACGAGGAGCTCAAGGCCTCCAACGAGGAAGTCATGTCGATGAACGAAGAGCTCCAGTCGGCCAACGAGGAGCTCGAGACGTCGAAGGAGGAGCTGCAGTCGCTCAACGAGGAATTGAGCATGGTCAACGCGCAGTTGCGCGACAAGGTGGACGAACTCGAGGACACCAACAACGACATGAACAATTTCCTGGCCAGTGTCGACAATGCCACCCTGTTCCTGGGCGTGGACCGCACGATCCACCGGTTTACGCCCAGCGCGACTGCCTTGTTCAACCTGATCGCCACCGACGTCGGGCGCCCCATCGACCATATCACTGCTCGGTTCGAAGATCCCGAGCTGTCGCGCGACATCGACCGGGTGTTGCAGAGCCTGGCGCCCTGCGAGCGCGAAGTCTCGCGAGAGAACGAGGCATGGTATCTGCGCCGTATCACGCCCTATCGCACTTCGGATAATCGGATCAGCGGCGTGGTGCTGACCCTGACCGACATTACGGCCCTGAAGCGGGCCGAGCTCAACCTGCGCATTCTCACCGAGCATCTCGAGCAGCGGGTGGGCGAACGCACGGCTGACATGGAAGCAGAAATCAAGGAACGCCAGCAGGCCGAGCAGGCCTTGCGCGTGAGTGAACAGAAATTCCGCGCGCTGTTCCAGGATGCGCCCGTCGGGCTCTTCCAGGCGGACCCGCATAGCGGCAGGCTGATGATGGTCAACCCTCGCTACTGCGCCATGACCGGGTTCAGCGAGGCCGAACTGATCGGCCAGGCGTTTACCGACTTGAGCCATCCGGACGACAAGGCACTGGACCTGGACAGCTTTCTTCGCCTGGAGCACGACAAGGAAAGCAGCCTCCAGGCAGAAAAGCGCTACATTCGAAAAGATGGCGCCCCGATCTGGGTGGACATGAAGCTGATCATGGCACGGGATGCGAGCGGGAAGCCCCTGCATGCCCTGGGCGTGGTATCGGACATTACCGAACGCAGGCTGCTGCAATCCCAGTTGACCGGTCATGGCGATCAACTGCAGCGCGAGCGTAATTTTGTCGATGCCATTCTCAATACCGTGGCCGCGCTGGTTGTCGTGATCGACCCCGAGGAGCGGCTGGTGCGCTACAACACGGCTTGCAACGCCCTGACAGGTTACGATTTCGAGGAATTCAGGGGCTCGAACCGCTGGCTCAACCTGGTCCCGGCCGATGAGCTCGAGGGGGTCAGGCGCGCCATCCGGTCGCTGAGCTCGGGCAAGGCGCATGTCCTGCACGAAAACCACTGGATACTGCGCGATGGCTCGATGCGGCTGCTGTCCTGGCGCAATTCGGTACTGCGGGACGATGCCGGCGCAGTCCGGTATCTGATCGGCACCGGCATCGACATCACCGACCAGATCAAGGCCGAACACCGGGCGCGCGAGGCGCTGGAGGATGCCTCCCGGCTGCAGCGGCTGCAGACCGCCAACGAACTGGCGACCGTTCTGGCGCACGAGCTGAACCAGCCGCTGGCCGCCATCGCCAGCTATGCCGAGGCGACCCAGCAACTGCTGCATCAGGATCCGCCAGACCAAGAGAAGCTGACCCGCAATCTGGATAAAATCAGCAAGCAGTCCCTGCGGGCGGGCGAAGCCATCAAGCACATGCGCGCCTTTGTCGGCAGGGGCCGGATCGAACCGGTTTCGCTCGACCTGAACAAGGTGGTGCGGGACACCTGCGACCTGATGACGGCCAAGGCGCGCAGCCGCGGCGTCCAGCTCGTGCTCGAACTGGACGAGGCCTTGCCTCCGGTGCGGGCCGTGAACATCCATATCGAGCAGGTGCTGCTCAATCTGCTGCGCAACGCCGTGGACGCAATCAGGGAAACGCGCAAAGGGCACGGCAGCATCATCATCACCACCGGGAGGAGGGAAAACATGGCTCAAGTGAGCGTCAGTGACACAGGCGTCGGCATACCGGCGGAACGGGCCGAAAGGATCTTCGAACCCCTGTCCAGCCACAAGGAATATGGACTGGGTGTCGGCCTGCGCATCAGTCGCAGCCTGATCGAGGCGCTCGGCGGGCGCCTGTGGGTCGAGCCCCGGACCCCTGGCGGACTGTTTCATTTTGTTCTTGAATTCGCATCATGAACCAGACCGTATTCGTGGTGGATGACGACGAGGACATGCGCGATGCCCTTGCCCAATTGCTCGAGACCGCTGGCCTGCGGGTTGATGTGTACGCCGACGGAAGCGCCTTCCTCGCTGCCTACGATGCAGACCGGGCCGGCTGCCTGCTGCTCGACATGGCGATGCCCGGCATGTCCGGACTCGAAGTGCAGGCGGCCTTGAAGGCGCGTGGCATGAGCATACCCATCGTGTTTCTGACCGGCCACGGCGATATCCCGATGGCTGTTCAGGCGGTGCAGGGCGGGGCAGTGGACTTCCTGGAAAAGCCGGTCCAGGGCGCGACCCTGATCGAGCGCGTGAGGCGGGCATTGCAACTGGACGAGGCGTGGCGCCAGAACCACCTGCACAGCCAGGGGGTCAGGCTGCGCTATGCGCGCCTGAGCAAGCGGGAGCGGGAGGTCATGGCGCTGGCCGTTTCCGGGCTCACCAGCAAGGAAATCGCCCGCGAGCTGGACATCAGCCCGCGTACGGTGGAGGTCCATCGCACCCATGTCATGCATAAAATGGGCGCGGCGAATGTCGCCGACCTCGTCAACCTGGCGGCGCACTGCGGGGACTGACGCACGCCTTCTGGCTGGCTTGCGCCAGCCTTAAGTATCTACACTCAGCAGTTATCACGATGATTACCCTGGTCCTGTAAGGGTAACCTGTCTCCTCAGTTCGGGTGCCGCCAGGCATGGGCCTGCACTCATGCCGGCATCCGATTCAACCGGATCATTCCGTGATTCGAAATGCGATTGAAGAGGAGCGCAGCGTGACCCGATCACTTCGAGTTTCGATTCAGGCGGCTGCCGATCCCGCCTTCAAACGCGCTTGCCCTTGCAGGCAGACGGTACCGTGCAAGCGACCGTCTCTTGCATCCTCGTGCCTGTCCCAGGCCATTGCCGACACTTTCGAGACCGGATCGCATTCCACCCGAACGACAATCCAAACGAGGTGAACCCATGTGGCCAGATGATTTCCAGGAAACGGATGCACGCTATGAAGGCGCCGACGAGAACGACGCCTCGTCCGAAGCAGGCGACAAGAACGATCATGAGACTGATCGGGACGACGAGTACACGACCGATATCACCCAGCGTTATTTCGACGACATCAGCCGCCTCAAAGTGCTGACTGCCGACGAGGAGCAGGCGTATGCACGCCGCATGAAGCGGGGCGACAGCAGCGCGCGGGAGACCCTGATCACGCACAATCTGCGACTGGTCGTGTTTGCCGCCAAGCGCTACCTGGGACGCGGATTGCCGCTGCTCGACCTGGTCGAGGAGGGCAACCTGGGGCTGATGCACGCCCTCGAGAAATTCGACCCGGAGAGGGGATTCCGCCTGTCGACCTACGCGTTGTGGTGGATTCGCCAGTCGATCGAGCGTGCCCTGATGAACCACTCGCGGACCGTGCGCCTGCCCGTGCATGTCGTCCGGGAACTCAACCGTTGCCTGCGGGCCCGGCACGAACTGGAAATGCAGGGCATGCACGACGTCAGCGCCGAGGATATCGCCTCGTCCACCGGCAAGGACGTCGACTCGGTGCGCGAAGTGCTGCTCCTGAATCGCCAGCCGCTGCCCCTGGATGCGCCGCTCGATATCGATCCGGACCTGACGCTGGGTGAGGCCATTGCCGACGAGCGTTGCGTGCCGCATGACGAGCGCGTGTACCAGGAAGAGATCGAGCAGCATGTCCGTGAATGGCTGTCCAGGCTTTCCGATCGGCAGAGATGGGTGGTCGAGCGGCGGTTTGGCCTGAACAACCATGACATCGCCACCCTGAACGAACTCTCGCAGGATCTTCACGTATCGCGTGAACGCGTGCGCAATATCCTGCTGGAAGCCCAGGAAAAGCTGTCTGCCCGGCTCCAGGAAAAGGGGTTGTGCAAGGAAAGCTGGGGGTTCTAGTGGGCATTGCATTCGGGCGATCAGGCAAGCCAGGGGAGGGGCCTGCAGGCGAGGTAGCGGGCGATGCGCGGGCTTTTCGCGGCGTGTGCTGCCTCCACAATGCCAGTTTCTTCCGGTGACCGACACATGGCCATGACTGCCCGAAGGGGCGGAATGCCCGCATACGTTCCCGGTGGGGCGGAGCCCGCTCGGCGTGACATGATGGCGGCCGCCTTCATTCTCGCTGACCGCACGGGTCGGGTGACGTACATGAATAGCGAAGCCGAGCAATTGCTTGGGCTGCCTGCGAGCCGGGCGCGCGGACGCGTCCTGGACAAGATCCTGACCTTGCTGGACCCGGAGAGCCAGCTACCGGTCAGGTTGCTTGAATGCATGACCGGAAACCGTTTTTTTTCGGGGGCAAGACAGGGTCTGGTCCGGCATGGCGGTGGCCAGGTTCCGGTTCAATGCAGCATGGTGCCGACCCGCTCCAACGAAAACGAGGTCGCGGGATGCGTTGTGTCGCTGTGCCAGGACGACGAGGTGACGCCGTGCACAAACACACCACCGTCGTATTCGATGCAGGACGATCAGGGTTGCCTGCTGCAGCGTGCCGAGTTGATCAAACGCATGTGGCACGTGTTGCAGGCGTCCGAGGCAGGTGAGCCTCATGCATTCATGCACCTGAATGTGGAGGTGGTGCACGTGAAGGGCGTCAGCGAAGCGGCAGATCATGCGACGTATGACCGGGCGATCAGGGCAGTGGCCAGTTGCATGGTGTCGATCGCCAATGGCCGGGGTACGGTGGCGAGCCTGGGGGGCGGTGCATTCGGCTTGCTGCTGGAGGGATGTCCCGTCGAGCAGGCACGCCTGCGAGCCATGAAGTTGCGGCAGGCTGTGGCGTCCTGTGCGTTGCGCTCGAATGGCGATTCGATCATGCCGGCCGTCAGTATCGGGATTGCCATGTTCAATTCCCCGAACCATAGCCTGAATACCATTCTGGCGGCAGCGGATGCGGCCTGCTGCCAGGCCAGTCGGGAAGGCGGCGATACGTGCCTCAAGGCGGTCACGCTCGACTGAGTCAGCCTGGCGAGTGCCGGGCTGAATCCTGGAAAGCCATTCACATGCATCCCGATCCCGGGAAGCCATGGCATGACGAGCAATAGCATCTATCCTGAAAACAGCTGACCACTGTTTTCAGGAAGGACCGATGCCCCGCATCCGTTGCGGATAACAACACGCCATGGCCCAGGAAGACGATCCGCTTTGGTACAAGGACGCCATCATCTACGAATTGCACGTCAAGGCCTTTCTTGACGGCAACGGCGATGGCATGGGCGATTTTCCCGGCCTGATTGCCAGGCTCGACTATCTCCAGGAGCTCGGCGTCAATACGCTGTGGCTGCTGCCGTTCTATCCTTCTCCGGGGCGTGACGACGGCTACGATATCTCGGACTATCACACGATCCATCCTGCCTTCGGCGAGATGGCCGATTTCCGCCGCTTCATCGAGGAAGCGCACCGGCGCGGCCTGCGCGTGATCACCGAACTGGTGGTCAACCACACCTCGGACCAGCATCCGTGGTTCCAGGCCGCGCGCAAGGCGCCTCCGGGCTCGGTCAAGCGCGATTACTACGTGTGGAGCGATACCGATACGCGGTTCAGCGAAACGCGCATCATCTTCACAGACACCGAGCGATCCAACTGGACCTGGGACGAGGAGGCGCAGGCGTTCTACTGGCACCGCTTCTTTTCGCACCAGCCCGACCTGAATTACAACAACCCCCATGTGGTGAAGGCCGTGATGCACGCCATGCGATTCTGGTTCGATGCCGGGGTGGACGGCATGCGGCTCGATGCCGTGCCGTATCTGTGCGTGCGCGATGGCACCAGCAACGAAAACCTGCCGGAGACGCATGCGGTGATCAAGCAGATGCGCGCCGAACTCGATGCGCACTACCAGAACCGGATGTTCCTGGCCGAGGCGAACCAGTGGCCGGAAGACGTGCGCGAGTATTTCGGCGACGGCGACGAGTGCCACATGGCCTACCATTTCCCGCTGATGCCGCGCATGTACATGGCGATCGCGCAGGAGGACCGCCACCCGATCGTCGAGATCATGGAACAGACGCCGGACATTCCCGACACCTGCCAGTGGGCGATCTTCCTGCGCAACCACGACGAGTTGACGCTGGAGATGGTCACCGACCGCGAGCGCGACTACCTGTACCAGACCTATGCCAGCGACCCGCAGGCGCGCCTCAACCTGGGCATCCGCCGGAGATTGGCACCCTTGCTCGACAACGACCGCCACCGCATCGAGCTGATGTACTTGCTGCTGATGACCATGCCGGGTTCGCCGATCCTGTATTACGGTGACGAGATCGGCATGGGCGACAACATCTTCCTCGGCGACCGCAACGGCGTACGGACGCCCATGCAATGGTCGCCGGACCGCAACGGCGGTTTCTCCCGGGCCGATCCCCAGTCCCTCTACCTGCC
>JBFHQA010000044.1:0-18620 GCA_041592455.1 Thiobacillus sp.
ACCGCCCTTCTCGGATTTGTCGTCGATCTTGGCCGCATCATCCTTCATGCCTTCCTTGAAGCCCTTGACCGCGCCGCCGAGGTCGCTGCCGATGTTGCGCAGCTTCTTGGTGCCGAACACCAGCAACACCACAACCAGAACAATCAGCCAATGCCAGATGCTAAAGCTACCCATGGTAAGTCTCCTGTATGAATTTAAGTGCGGGGCGCGGGCTCGCCGCCACCAAATACGTGAACGTGAATGTGGAAGACTTCCTGACCGCCTCCGCGCCCCGTGTTGATCAGGGTCTTGAAGCCGGCGTCGAGTCCGAGTTCCTTGGCCAGCCGCGGTGCCAGCAGCAGCATTTTGCCCAGCAGGGCTTCATGCTCGGGCGTGCAGTCGGCCAGCGAGGCGATATGCTGCTTCGGAATGATCAGGACATGCACCCGCGCGAACGGGTGGATGTCGTGAAACGCCAGCAACTCGTCGTCTTCGTATACCTTGCTGCTCGGCAGTTGCCCTGCCGCAATCTTGCAAAAGATGCAGTCGCTCATGTCGATTCGCCTTGCCTGTTCGCTTTTTCCACCAGGCCGGACAGGCCTTCGCGGCGCGCCAGCTCGTTCAGGATATCCGCCGGCTTCAATCCCTTGTGTGCCAGCAGCACCAGGGTATGGAACCACAAATCGGCCACTTCGTAGATGATCTTTTCGTTCTGCCCATCCTTGGCCGCCATCACGGTCTCGGTGGCCTCTTCGCCGATTTTCTTCAGGATGGCATCCGTGCCCTTGGCATACAGCCTGGCCACGTAGGAACTGTCGGACGAAGCCGATTTGCGGGCTTCGAGCGTTTCGGCGAGACGATCCAGAATGTCGCTCATTTGCGGTAGATCTCGTCAGGGTTCTTGATGACCGGCGTCGTCGTGACCCAATGGCCGTTCTCCAGCTTCTGGAAAAAACAGGATCGGCGTCCGGTATGACAGGCGATGCCGCCCAGTTGTTCAATCTTCAGTAGCACCACGTCGTTGTCGCAGTCCAGCCGGATCTCGCTGACAGTCTGCACGTGGCCGGACTCCTCGCCCTTGCGCCACAGACGATTGCGCGAGCGCGACCAGTAGACCCCGCGCAGCGTGCGCGCGGTTTCCTCGAGCGCTTCGCGGTTCATCCACGCCACCATCAGGATCTCGCCGCTGGCCGCATCCTGGGCGATCGCCGGGACCAGACCCTGCGCATCCCATTTGACGGCATCGAGCCAGTTCGTACTCATGCCCTATCCAAATTCAAAAGATCGCGAAGGCGAGCCGCAGACAGTGCCGGCAGCACGACAAGGCGAGTGCGTGGTTGTTGACGCTTCAGCGTCATTACAACCACGGCCTGCCCCTCGCGGGTAAGGCGACAAAGAGATTTTGGATTTGGGCAGGGCATGCTCACAGGCGCACCTCGATGCCGTGTTGCTTCATATAGCGCTTGGCATCCTGGATCGCGTGTTCGCTGAAGTGGAAAATGCTGGCCGCCAGCACGGCATCGGCACGGCCTTCACGCACGCCGTCGACCAGATGCTGGAGCGTTCCCACCCCGCCGCTGGCGATGATGGGAATGTCGACCGCATCGGAAATGGCTCGGGTCAGTTCGAGGTCGAATCCGCTCTTGGTGCCGTCGCGGTCCATCGAGGTCAGCAACAGTTCGCCTGCGCCGTAGTCTGCCATTTTCCTGGCCCACTCGACGGCATCGAGTCCGGTGGCCGTGCGCCCGCCGTGGGTGAAGACTTCCCAGTGATCGCCGACGCGCTTGGCGTCGATCGCCACCACGATGCACTGGTTGCCATAGCGGTCGGACGCGTCCTTGACCAGCTGCGGGTTGGTGACCGCCGAGGTGTTGATGCTGACCTTGTCGGCGCCCGCGTTCAGCAGGCGCTGGATGTCGCCCACCGCGCGCACGCCGCCGCCGACGGTCAGCGGGATGAAGACTTCCGAGGCAACGGCCTCGATGATGTGCAGGATCAGGTCGCGGTTGTCCGACGACGCGGTGATGTCGAGGAAGGTCAGCTCGTCGGCGCCCTCCTCGTTGTACCGGCGCGCGATCTCGACGGGGTCGCCGGCGTCTTTCAGCTCGACGAAATTGGTGCCCTTGACCACGCGACCATTTGTAACGTCCAGGCAGGGAATGATGCGCTTGGCGAGCACGTCAGACCCCGAACACGCCGCCCGCCAGCTCGTCGGCGAGCTTCTGGGCCTGAGGAAAATCGAGCGTGCCCTGGTAGATCGCACGACCGGTGATCGCACCGATGATGCCATCCTTGGCGACGACCGACAGGGCCTTGACGTCGTCCAGGTTGGTCACGCCGCCGCTGGCAATGACGGGAATCGACAGCGCCTGCGCCAGGCGCTGGGTGGCCTCGACGTTCACGCCGGTCAGCATACCGTCACGGCCGATGTCCGTGTAGATGATCGCCTCGACGCCGTAGCCTTCGAAGCGCTTGGCCAGGTCGATGACGTCGTGGCCGGTGATCTTGGACCAGCCCTCGACGGCGATCTTGCCGTCCTTGGCGTCGAGGCCGACCATGACGTGGCCCGGGAACGCGTCGCAGGCCTCGTGCAGGAAGCCGGGGTTCTTGACCGCGGCCGTGCCGATGATGACGTAGCGCACGCCGTCGTCGAGATAGCGCTCGATGGTGGCGAGGTCACGAATGCCGCCGCCCAACTGGACCGGCATGTCGTCGCCGACCGCCTCGACGATCGAGCGGATCGCCGCATCGTTGACCGGCTTGCCGGCAAAGGCGCCGTTGAGGTCGACCAGATGCAGACGGCGCGCGCCCTGGTCTTTCCAGTGGCGTGCCATGGCCGCAGGGTCTTCGGAAAACACGGTGGCCTTGTCCATTTCGCCTTGTTCCAGGCGCACGCAGTGGCCGTCTTTAAGGTCGATCGCGGGAATAATTAACATGACTCGTTCAGCAGGTCGTACAAAAGAAAAATCAGGCGCAGGCCGCGCCCGTCATATCGCAGGCGGATTCGCTCGCGCCCGGATTCCAGGTTACAAAATTGCCCAGCAGCGTCAATCCGTCCTGCGCGCTTTTCTCGGGGTGGAACTGGACGGCAAAGATATTCCCGGTCGCCACCGCACAGGTGAACGGAAACGGGTAATGGGAGAAGCCGGCGATGCAGTCGGGCGTCGTGGGCTGCACGAAATAGCTGTGCACGAAATAGAAGCGCGCGCCCTCCTCGATGCCGACCCAGAGCGGATGCGGGATGGACTGGTGGACATTGTTCCAGCCCATGTGCGGCACTTTCATCTTGTCGCCGGCCGGATCGACCATGGCCTCGTGCGGAAAGCGCTGCACGGTGCCGGGCAGGATGCCCAGGCAATCCACGTCGCCCTCTTCGCTATGCTCGAACAGCACCTGCAAGCCCATGCAGATCCCCAGGAACGGCTTGCTATGGGCGGCGTCGATGATGACCTGGCGCAGGCCGCGGGCGTCGATCTCGCGCATGCAGTCGGTTGCAGCCCCCTGACCGGGGAACACCACGCGCCCTGCTTCGGCGATGACGGCGGGGTCGGACGTCACGACCACGCTGGCTGCCGGAGCGACGTGCTCGATGGCCTTGGCCACCGAACGCAGATTGGCCATGCCGTAATCGATGACGGCGATATCGACGCTCACAGGCTGCCTTTCGTCGACGGCATCACGCCCGACATGCGCGCGTCTGCCTCCACGGCCATGCGCAACGCGCGTCCGAATGCCTTGAAGATCGTCTCGGCCTGGTGGTGCGCGTTGATGCCGCGCAGATTGTCGATATGCAGCGTGACCCCGGCGTGATTGACGAAGCCACGGAAGAATTCGAGGAACAGGTCGACATCGAATTCGCCGATGCGCGCACGCGTGTAGTCGACGTGATATTCCAGTCCCGGTCGGCCCGACAAGTCGATCACCACGCGCGACAGCGCCTCGTCGAGCGGCACATAGGCATGGCCGTAACGGCGGATGCCTTTTTTGTCGCCCAGCGCCTGCGCGAAAGCCTGGCCCAGCGTGATACCGGTATCCTCGACCGTGTGATGGGCGTCGATGTGAAGGTCGCCCTTGGCCTGGATATCCAGGTCGATCAGGCCATGACGCGCGATCTGGTCGAGCATGTGGTCGAGGAAGGGCACCCCGGTTGCGAGCGTGCTGACGCCGGTGCCATCGAGATCGAGGCTGACCGTGATCTGGGTTTCCAGGGTATTGCGGGTGACTTGGGCGGTACGCATGGCGTTTGAAAATTAACCAGTAAGTAGATTCTAGCAGGCCAGAATCGCTTTCAATGCGTCCAGCAGCGCATTGCATTGCGAATCGGTGCCCACCGTGATGCGCAGGAACGGCGCGATGCGGGCAGGCTGCCTGAAATGGCGCACGATGATGCTGCGCTCGCGCAGGGCCGCGGCCAGATCGGCTCCTTCGTGAGCAGGATGGCGGGCGAAGATGAAGTTTGCCGACGAAGGCAGCACCTCGAAGCCCATGCCGGCCATTTCCGTCACCAGCCGCTCGCGGCTCGCCACGACCCGGGCGCAGATGTCCTCGAAATAGGCCGCATCCTCCATCGACGCCAGCGCGCCGGCCTGGGCAAAACGGTCCAGCGGATAGGAGTTGAAGCTGTCCTTGACGCGGTTGAGTGCCTCGACCAGGTGCGGCTGGCCGATGGCGTAGCCCACGCGCAGGCCGGCCAGGGCATGCGACTTGGACAGGGTGCGCGTCACCAGCAGCTGCGGATAGCGGGCAACCAGGGCGACCGCCGACTGCCCGCCAAAGTCGATGTAGGCTTCGTCGATCACCACGACCGAATCCGGATTGCCCTCCAGCAGGCGCTCGATTTCGCCGAGCGCCAGCAGGCGCCCGGTCGGGGCGTTCGGATTGGGGAAGATCACGCCGCCGTTCGGCACCCGGTAATCGTCGACCCGGATCTCGAACGTCTCGGTCAGCGGAACCGTCTGATATGCGATCTCGTACAGGCCGCAATACACCGGGTAGAAGCTGTAGGTGATGTCCGGAAACAGGATCGGCCGGTCATGCTTCAGCAGGGCCATAAACGCGTGGGCCAGCACTTCGTCCGAACCGTTGCCGACAAACACCTGGTCGGCGTTCACGCCATGATAGGCAGCAATCCCCGCACGCAGCCGGTCCGAATTGGGGTCGGGATACAGGCGCAGGGAATCGGCGGCTTCGCCGCGCACGGCGTCCAGCACCTTCGGGCTGGGCCCGTAGGGATTCTCGTTGGTGTTGAGCTTGACCAGGTTGGACAGCTTGGGCTGCTCGCCCGGAACGTAGGGCGTCAGGCCGTGCACCACGGCGCTCCAGTATCGGCTCATCGGATCTATTGGCTCATCGATCGGTCAGGCGGTATTCGGCGGAACGCGCGTGGGCCTGCAGGCCTTCGCCGTAGGCCAGCGTGGCGGCCACCCGGCCCAGCGTCTGCGCGCCGGCCTGCGACACATGGATCAGGCTGCTGCGCTTCTGGAAGTCGTACACCCCCAGCGGCGACGAGAAGCGCGCGGTGCGCGACGTCGGCAGCACGTGGTTCGGTCCGGCGCAGTAGTCACCCAGCGCCTCGCAGGTGTTCGTGCCCATGAAGATCGCACCGGCGTGGCGCAGCTTCGGCAGCAACGCATCGGGGTCGGCCACCGACAGCTCCAGGTGCTCCGGCGCAATGGCATTCGAAATGGCCGCGGCATCGTCCAGGTCGCGCGTCTTGATCAGCGCGCCGCGATTGGTCAGAGACGTGCGGATGACTTCGCTGCGGGGCATTTCTTCGATCAGCTTGTCGATTGCCTTGGAAACGGCATCCAGATAGGCCGCATCGGGCGACAGCAGGATCGACTGCGCCATTTCGTCATGCTCGGCCTGCGAGAACAGGTCCATCGCCACCCATTCCGGAGGCGTGTTGCCGTCTGCGATCACCAGAATTTCCGAGGGACCGGCGATCATGTCGATGCCCACGGTGCCGAACACCCGGCGCTTGGCCGACGCCACGTAGGCGTTGCCGGGGCCGACGATCTTGTCGACCTGCGGCACGGTTTCGGTGCCGTAGGCCAGGGCGGCCACGGCCTGCGCGCCGCCGATGGTGAACACGCGGTCCACCCCGGCAATCGCGGCTGCCGCGAGCACCAGCGGGTTCTGCTCGCCGCCCGGCGTCGGCACGACCATGATGAGCTCGCCCACGCCCGCTACCTTGGCGGGAATGGCGTTCATCAGCACCGACGACGGATAGGCGGCCTTGCCGCCGGGCACATAGAGCCCCACCCGGTCGAGCGGGGTGATTTTCTGCCCGAGCACGGTGCCGTCGGGTTCCGTATACGTCCAGGATTCCTGCGTCTGCTTCTCGTGGTAGCGGCGCACCCGCTGGGCCGCCTCTTCCAGCGCCTCGCGCGTCTCGGCCGGCAACTGGTCCAGCGCGGCCTTGAGCTGGTCCGCCCCCAGTTCCAGGCTGGCCAGCGACGCTGCCGGCAAGCGGTCGAAGCGCTCGGTATATTCGAGCACGGCCGCATCGCCGCGCGTTTTCACATCCTGCAGGATGGCAGCGACCGTCTGTTCGATGGCCGCATCGGCAGCATCATCGAATTGCAACAATTGGCTGAGACGCGCCTGGAAATCAGGCTGCGTGCTATCGAGGCGGGTGAGCGTAACCACGGGATCATGTTTCCGAATGACTGGGGTCCATTGTACCGTTTTTTCCCGTTTTACCGCGCCGGATACCCGTTTGCGGCAGCAAAGTCATACCTGTTCCGGATATTAGACAAAGTCCAGATTGCTGATTATGATGACACTATGCATTACACGCGCGACAACATGGCCGGCCTGCTCCGCAGCCACGACATCAATCCGACCCATCAGCGGATCGAGATTGCGCACGCCCTGTTTTCGCGCCAGGAGCACCTTTCGGCCGACCAGGTCATGGCGATCGTCAACACTCGCCATTCCGAAACCTCCAAGGCCACGGTCTACAACACGCTCAAGCTGTTCCTGGAAAAGGGCCTGGTGCGAGAGGTGATCGTCGACCCCAGCAAGGTGTTCTTCGATCCCAACACCAGCCCTCACCACCACATCTACGAAGTCGACAGCGGCAAGCTGTCCGACATCGACGCCGAGCACGTGCACATTTCCGGCCTGCCGCCCCTGCCCGACGACATGGTGACCGAAGGCATCGACCTGATCGTTCGCGTCCGCCGCAGAAACTGATCCCCTGCCCGTCCATGAAACGGGTACACATCGCCCCCACCCTGCTGGACGCCCAGCTTGCCGCCGACGCGCTGTCCAGCATCGGCATCAGGACGCACATTTTCAACGCCAACGCCGCAGGCGCGCTGGGTGAAGTGCCGTTCATGCAGGCGCAGCCCGAGGTATGGGTCGACGACGACGGCGAGGCTCAGCGCGCGCTCGATGCGCTGAACGCACTCAGCCTGGACGCTCCGGGCGGGGACAAGACCTGCCCGCATTGCGGAGAAAGCAATCCGGGGAATTTTCTCAGTTGCTGGAAATGCGGCAGCGCGCTGCCCGCCTAGGCGCGCGCTTCCGTCTGGCTGTGCTTCGCATCGAGGTGGATCTGGTATTGCCGCGCAAAGATGCGCTCCAGTTCATCGATGGTTTCGCTCGCCGACACGCCGTGGATCAGGTGGCGCGTCATCTGCGCCGAAGCTTCGTGGAACACATGATTGCGCTCCAGCATCGGGTAGGTCTGCATCAGGCGCTTGATCGCCTTGACCACGCTTTCCTGCTCGGGCCGCGGAATCGGCAGGGGCTCGCTCGGCGGGGCTGACGCGACGTCGGTCGCTTCCTTGCCCGCCAGGTACTCGGCATAATCCAGCAGCGCCTGTTGCCGGGCTTCCGACAAATTGCGGAAATGCGACAGCAGGCGCTTGCTGTCCCGCATCAGCGCGCGCGGCCCTTGAGCGGCCGCTTCAACGGGACGACGTCGACATTGCACTGCTGGAACTTGTTGTCGACAAAGCTGATGAAGGCATCGAGCAGTTTGCTGCGGAATTTTTCCGGGGCATACACCATCGACAGCTCGCGTGTCAGCCGCGGCGACAACGGCACGGCCACCAGGGTGCCGAGCTGGATTTCCTTGTTGACGGTGGACGCCGACATGATGGCCACGCCGAGGTTGGCTTCGACCGCGCCCTTGATGGCTTCGCGGCTGCCGAGCTCCATCTCGATGTGCAGGTCGTCGGGGTTGAAGCCGTTGTCCTTGAAGAAATCGTCCACCACCTCGCGCGTGCCGGAGCCGTGTTCGCGGGAGACATAGGGCTGCTCGGCGATGTCTTCGGCCTTGACGCTGGCACGCGAGGCCAGGGGATTGTTGGGCGCGCAGATCATGACCAGCTCGTCTTCGCAGCACGCCAGCGTGGTGAGGTTGGGGTTATGCGACGGCGCTTCGATCAGGCCGACGTCGAGGGAATGGTCCGCCACCTTGGCTGCCACCGTTTCCGAGTTGGCGACGGTCAGTTGCGCCTGCACCTGCGGGAAGCGCTCCTTGAATTCACCCAGGATGCGGGGCAGCAGATATTCGGCGATGGTGGTCGAGGCGCCGATCATCAGCGGCCCGGTGACCTGGCCCGTCAGCTCGCCGACCCGCGCCTCCATTTCACCGGTCAGGGCGAGGATGCGTTCCGCGTATCCCAGCACCAGTTCGCCGACCGGCGTCAGCGAAATCTTGCCGTGGCTGCGTTCGAACAGGCGCGTGTTGAAGTGCTCTTCCAGTTGCTTGACCTGGAAAGTCACCGCAGGCTGGGTCATGTAAAGGATATCCGCAGCCTTGGTAAAGCTGAGCTGCCTGGCAACAGTGTAGAATACTTGTAGTCTGCGGTCGGCCATAAATCCCCGCCCCTGGGTCAAAAAAGATTTTTATTCAACCACAAACCCGCCCGTCTTGAAACCATCCCGCTGCCAAATCGTTGTTAACTCGGACATTTCGTCCGCCGCCAGGCGCCCGCTCCCAGCGGCGGCCCGCCGGACCTGACCCGAGCCATCGATGAACCGCGCTTTTTACACCATCCTGTTGGCGCAGTTCCTGTCGGCCCTGGCCGACAACGCCCTGCTGTTCGCAGCCATCGGCCTGCTGCTGTTTTTCTCGGCGCCGGAGTGGTTCTCGCCGCTGCTGCAGACGGTGTTCGTGATCGCCTACATCGTCCTGGCGCCGCTGGTCGGTCCGTTTGCCGACGCGCTGCCCAAGGGGCGCGTCATGCTGATTGCCAACACGGTGAAGTTTGCCGGCTGCCTCGCCATGCTGGCCGGTCTGCATCCTCTGGTTGCCTATGCCATCGTCGGCGTCGGCGCGGCCATGTACTCCCCTGCCAAGTACGGCATCCTGACCGAACTCCTGCCCCCCGAGAAACTGGTGGTGGCCAACAGCTGGATGGAAGGCGCCACCGTGGCGGCCATCGTGCTCGGCGCCATCATCGGGGGGGCATTGATCAATCCGCAGCTGGCGGAAAGCCTTCTGGTCAGCATGGGCCTGGGCAACGTCATGATTGCCCCGAAGTTCGCCATTGTGGCCATCACCAGCCTGTATCTCGGCGCGGCCATCGTCAACCTGTTCATTCCGCGGCTGCCGATCGACCACAAGCTGCCCAACAAGTCGCCGATGTTCATCCTGCACGATTTCTGGCACAGCTTCGTGCTGCTGTGGCGCGACCCGCTCGGACAGGTCTCGCTGGCCGTCACCACGCTGTTCTGGGGCGTGGGCGCCACCTTGCGGCTGCTCATCATCGCCTGGGCGGCGCTCAACCTGAAATTCGGGCTTGACCAGGCGACCCAGTTGACGGCGGCCACGGCCTTCGGCATCGCGATCGGCTCGATTCTCGCCGGCAAGTTCGTGCGCTTGCAGCGCGCCACCAGCGTCCTGCCTGCAGGCATCATCCTGGGATTCGTGCCGATTGCGCTGATCTGGGTGGAGAGCCTGGTTCCGGCCGTGCTCCTGCTGACGGTGGCAGGCGCGCTGGCCGGCTATTTCGTGGTACCGATGAACGCCCTGCTCCAGCACCGCGGGCACCTGCTGATGGGGGCCGGACACTCGATCGCCCAGCAGAACTTCAACGAGAACATCAGCATACTGCTGCTGACCGGCGCCTACGCCCTGATGGTGCGTGCAGACTGGCACATCCACACGATCATCTGGGTATTTGGCCTGTTCATCAGCAGCGTGATGACTGCGATCTGGCTAAGGCACCGGAACGACGTGGTGCATTGATTCCTCGATGCCGGGCGCTGAGGCAGGCGCCTGTCTGGATCAGACGGCCACCCGCAATTCAGGCTTTCCTTGTTTGACCAGCGGCGCAGGACGGCCGACATGGAAGCCCTGCGCGTGAGAAAAGCCCAGCTGGGTGACTTTCAGCAGCATCGTTTCCGATTCGATGCCCTCGGCCACCAGCTGGTAGCCGGCATCCTTGATCAGGTGCGCGAGGTCCGCGACGAACACGGCCTGCCGCCCCTGCGTCTCGAGGCTGCGCACCATGGATATGTCGAATTTCACGAGGTCCACCGGCATGCCCGCCAGATAGCGCAGGGAGGAATACCCGCTTCCAAAGTCGTCGAGCGCAACCAGGAATCCCGCCTTGCGCAGCCGGTTAAGGTTGGCAGAGGCCTGGGCGATCTGGGTGATCAGTGCGGTTTCGGTGACTTCGATCACGACCTTGTAGCTGGCAAGATAAGGTGCCAGCAGCATCAGCTTGTCGGCGATCCGGCCATTGATGATGCCCGGCCCGGAAACGTTCAGGGACAGCCCAGTCCCCTCCGGAATGCGGCTAGCGTCCAGGTCCCGGCGGATGCGTTCCAGCACGGCCAGGTCGAATTCGCATTCGAGACCGCGCAACTCGATGACCGGGAAAATGCTGCCCGGCATGATCAGTCCCTCGTCGCCGCGAATCCGGACCAGCGCTTCATAGTATTCGACCCTGGACGACGACAGCGACAAGACCGGCTGATAGTGCATTTCCAGCCGATCCGGATCGGACAAGGCCTCATAGATCGCGCTGTTTTCGGCATTGGACACCAGGGCTTCCTGGCCTTCCCCCATGTCCGGCGAATAGACGGCCACCTTGCCCTGCCCCGGACGCTTGGCGTAGTACATGGCCATGTCGGCCTGACGGTGCAGTGTTTTCAGTGAATCGGCCTGGGCGCCCGGCTGGCATGCAATGCCCACGCTGATCCTGACCGGCTCCTTGACCCCCAGGTCCATGAAATCGAACCGGTTGACGCATTCCAGGCAGCGCTCGGCCACCTGGCGCGCCTGCCCGAGATCGGTGGAATACAGGAGCGTGGCAAATTCGTCGCCGCCGAGCCGGTACAGCCGGTCGCCGGCCCGCAAGGCCTCGTGCAGGGACTCGGACAGCCCCTGCAGCACCATGTCGCCAACCTGATGGCCATAGGTGTCGTTGATCGCCTTGAAGTGATCGCAGTCGAACAGCAGGAAGGCCACGTCCAGCGGCGCGCCATCCTGCGCCCGGCGCGCCGCCTCCCAGTCTTCCTCGAATGCCCTGCGGTTGAAGATGCCCGTCAGCGGATCGTGATGCGCCAGCGTCCACAGCTCGCGATTCTTGCGGGCAAGACTGACATGCATGTCGTCGAGTTGCGTCTGGTAATCGTTCAGCGACTGCCGGATGTTTTCCAGTTCGCTCACCGGCAGCAGGCCCCGGTAGGAGTCGCCGAGCAACCCCCCCTGGCCCCGCCGCATGGAATCGATGTGCAGCGACAACCGGCGCAGCGGCTTGGTCACGACCGAGATCAGGGCCGCATAACCGATCAGGGAGATGACCGCAATGATGGCTCCGATTTCGAACAGCGAGCGCGTGAGGATTTTCTCGAGCTCACGGGTTTCGGGGTTGCTGAGCGTTTCGAAGGCCAGCGCTGAAACCAGGTGAGGCAGCTCGATGTGCTCCCCCTCTGGCGCCACGACCCGCAGGCTCTTCAAATCCAGATAGCGAAACTTGTGCAGTCGGGCCAGTTCATACTGGAAGTCGAACTTGAATCCCATGTAGCCCAGCAGGCGGGATTGCCCTCCTCCCTGGTGGAACGGGAAGAAAAAGTACAAATGATCGTGGTTGGGTTCGTTCTTCAGATACGGACGCAGACGCCCGGTATCCAGTTGCACGGGCAAGCCCGCCTGGCTGGCCGCCTCCCCCGACAGGTTGCGGCCACTCGGTTCGTACAGATCCACGGCTTCGATGGTCTCCGGAACCACGCCCGCCGACAACGCCCGCGAAGTGCGCCAGTATCCGTAATAGGTGGGGTCCTCGAGTTGCTGGCGCGCCTCGTCCCACGCCATCATCGCCTGGGCGGCCGCGTTGGCGCGCTCGGTCAGCAAGGCGACCGCCTCGCTCAGTTCCTGGCGTGCCAGGTCCCGGTCGGCCTGGGCGATCTGCTGCTTGAGGCGGTTCGTGTCATGGAAAACCAGGCCGGCCAGCACGCCCAGGGCGACCACGAGCACCAGCAGGAGCGCCAGCACGTAATGGACGATGGGGCGCGGCGTCAGCCAGGCGAACCGTAAGGAGGGCCTTCGCATACGGCTTGCTCACCCGCCGCCCCGCACAGCCTGGGACACGGCTTCCTGCAGGTCGAATTCGTACTGGTTGTCGAAGAAATGCGATGCGCCGGGAACCACGCGCACCTGGATGTCGCGCGCCTTGAGCTTGCCCACCCAGTCCGATCCCATGCGATCGTCCTTGCCCCCCATGATGACCGTGGCTGGCACAGGCGACTTCGCCAACGCGTCCAGGATGCTGCCGCGGCTGACGCTCAGGTAGGAAAGCAGGGCCGCCGGAGAACTGACGTAATTCCTGCAATGGCCAAACTCGACCTTGGCCAGTTTCTTGTCTTTTTTCGCCACGCGCTCACGCAATTCCTCGGCGATGCGCGCGCGCTGCTGGGCACTTTGCTTGACCTCCACGTCCGTCAGGCTGACCATCAACGCCTGCCTGACAGCAGCAGACGGTTTCCCCTGCAAATAGGCCAGCAATTGCACATTACCGTAGCTGTGCCCGGCCAGGATGATATGGGCGTGCCCCTGGCTGCGCAGCCACTCGACCCAGAACGCGATCTCTTCCACGTCCTCGTCCAGGGAATGCAGATGCAGGGCCTCGCACGCCAGGCTCTTGTTGCGCCTGGATATCCCGAGCGAAAGCGTGGGGGTCACGACGGTATGGCCGGCCGACGACAGGGTGTCGGCCATGCTGACGACCGTGGGGAATTCCCGGGTTTGCAGGAACCCATGGATGATCAGGACGGCAGGGCGACCGTTTTTTCCGGCGTAGACATTCGCGGTGGCTATTTTCCCCGAAGGCAGAGTGGCTTCGACGACATTGGCATGACTCGCCCATGGCAACACGCTTGCCATCATGAGAAACAGCACCGCCAGCAGTCGAGTCGTGTTCCGAGTCATATTGGTATGTCGAGTCACCCCGCGATGGAGTGGCGCTCAATGGTCAATCGGCAGCCGAATGGTTTACTTAAGGCTCCATACCTCTTTGGAGGTACGCTTGGCGTTGCAGCATGGGTCGTTGGGCAGGATCAGGACTCGCCCCTCGGGCGCACGCCTTACCCGTTCTTTATAGTAAAGAGCGCGGTCGGGTTGCGAAATCCGACAAATGTACCCCCCTGTCCGGACGGCCGTGCGGCGCCCTGTCGGGGGAAAAGGAAGGGGGGCAAGCGGCCATCGCCGCGCACCAGATGACGGATCGCCCCTGCCGACGGGGCGATCCGGGTTGATCAGGTCCGGGGCGCGCCGTCCTGGGCCTTCACCACGGTCATCGCGCCGGCGATCAGGCTGCTGATATCGGCCATGTTGGACGGCACGATCAGGGTATTGCCGGTCTTGGCCAGGCCCGAGAAAGCCTCGACGTACTTCTCGGCGACCTTGAGGTTGACCGCCTGCAGGCCACCGGGCAGTTCGATGGCACGGGCAACCCGCGCAATGGCCTCGGCGTTGGCGACGGCGATCGCCTTGATCGCCTCGGCTTCACCCTGGGCGACGTTGATGGCGGCCTGCATCTCGCCTTCCGACTCCTGGATCGCGGCATTGCGCTCGCCGGTCGCGATGTTGATCTGTTCCTGCATGCGGCCCTCGGACGAGGCGATCAGGGCGCGCTTCTCGCGCTCGGCGGTGATCTGGCGCTGCATGGCCTGGAGGATTTCCTTCGGCGGCGTCAGGTCCTTGATCTCGTAGCGCAGCACCTTGACGCCCCAGTTGGTCGAGGCCTCGTTCAGCGCCATGACGACGCCTCGGTTGATCTCCTCGCGCTCCTCGAACGTGCGGTCGAGTTCCATGCGACCGATCAGCGAACGCAGGGTCGTCTGCGCCAGTTGCGAAATGGCCGAGATGTAGTCGCTCGAACCGTAGGACGCCATTTTCGGGTCGGTGACCTGGAAATACAGGATGCCGTCGACCGCGAGCTGGGTGTTGTCGCGCGTGATGCAGACCTGGCTCGGCACGTCGAGGGGGATTTCCTTGAGCGAATGCTTGTAGGCGATGTTGTCGATGAACGGGATTACCAGGTTGAGGCCCGGCACCAGCACTGCATGAAACTTGCCCAGGCGCTCGACCACCCAGGCGTTCTGCTGGGGCACCACGCGCACCCCCTTGGCGACGATGATGCCGATGACAACCAATACGGCCAGTGCGACTGCTTCCATTTTTATCCTTTGTTGATTTGAAAGAAGAGGTTAATTTCCCAGGATCAGGGTATTGCCCCTGACCGCCCGGATGATCAGGGGGCGCGTGCTGTCGACATCGGCGGATTCGGCTTCGGCGTCCCACAGGGCGCCCCGATATTTGACCTGGCCGCGATCGTGCTGCCATGCCTCGACCTGGACCGGCTTGCCGATGTCGAGATCCTGAGCCGTCGATTCGGGGTGGTCGGTGCCGCGCTTCCATTGCCGCAAGGCCAGCGTGCCCAGCACGGCAATGACGCCGGCCGTCACCAACTGGGCAAGCAGCCCCGCCCCCAGCCAGGCCACCACGCCAGCCGCTGCAGCGGCCACCCCGTACACCAGCAGATAGAACGTGCCGGTGGTGATTTCCACCCCTACCAGCACGGCCGCCAGAATCCACCACCACAGATATGCCTGCATCTCACCTCCTTATGATCACCGGTCGATTCGCCAGCTCATCCGGATTATGCCCTGAGGCAGGCGGGAAATGGGTCGCCAGCAAGGCGCTGATCTGCTCGATGCCGGTCAATGCGCCGCGCTCGAAATCACCTTGCCTGAATACGGCTTCCATGGCCTGGGCGACGGCCTCCCAATCGCCTGCGTCCACCCGGACGGCAATGCCGCGATCGGCGACGATTTCGATGTCGTGGTCCGCCAGCAACAGGTAAACCAGCACGCCGCTGTTGTGTTCCGTATCCCAGACACGCAGATGGGAAAACACCTCGATCGCACGCTCGCGCCCGGTCGTGCCGCGCCATACCCGTAAGGGTGGCAGGCTGTTTTCGATGGCGAAGCGGATTTCGCCAAGGTGCGTGGATTCGCTGGCGCGAACGGCCGCCTCGATCGCATCGAGTGTCGCCAGTGAAAACGCCCGCCGCCATGCCCACGGCGGCATGAACAGATGTTTGAGCAAGCGTCTGATATTTACCATGAGCCTGACGCGCCTCCGCCGCCAAAACCGCCCCCGCCACCGCCCCAGGAGCCGCCGCCTAATCCACCGCCACCACCGCGCCAAGAACCGCCCCCACTCGACCAGCCGCCTCCTCCACCCAGGATCGACACGACGCCGCCAAACACGAACAAGGCGATGATCAACAGCACCAGGCTAAAATCGATCCATAGTCCTCCGACCATGGCGCTGCCGAGAGCCGCCATGGTGGCCGCTGCGGTTTGGCTCATCAGGGTGGTCAGCAGCAAGCCCCCGATCACCCCCCCCACGATGAGGATGATGAAAGCATCACCATCCATGGCTGTTCCCGCTGCTCCCGGAGCCGGCAAGTCCTCCCCTTCGACAAGCCGGGCCAGCTGCTGCACGCCCGCATCGATGCCGCCATGGAAATCGCCCGCCTTGAAGAAAGGCGTGATGACTTCGGCTATCACCCGCTTGGCAACGGCGTCCGGTATCGCGCCTTCCAGGCCATACCCGACCTCAATGCGCAGCTTCCGATCGTTCTTGGCGACGATCAGGATCACGCCGTCATCTATTTTCGCGCGTCCGACTTTCCATTGTTCGGCGACGCGTATGCCGAACTGGGCGATGTCTTCGGGCTCGGTGGTGGGCACGATCAGCACGGCGATCTGGCTGCCGTTTTTCGCCTCGAACGTGGCCAGCCGGCTTTCCAGCGCAGCGACCTGGTCGGCGTTCAGCGTGCGGGTCAGGTCGGTGACGCGACGGCTCAACTCGGGCACTGCCACCTGCGACCAGGCCGGCAGCGCCCAGCAAGCCAGCAGCAAACCGAACGCGATCCACGCCCGGATTTGGCGCATCACCTGCCTTCTGTTGCCGGAGCGGGGGCGCCGAAGTCGACCTTGGGCGGCGTGGAAATGGCCTTTTCGTTTTCCACGGTGAAGCTCGGCTTGGTCTGGTAGCCGAACAACATCGCGGTCAGGTTGGACGGGAAGGAGCGCACCGCAATGTTGTAGGTTTTGACCGCCGCAATGTAGCGGTTGCGCGCCACGGTGATGCGGTTTTCGGTGCCTTCGAGCTGCGCCTGCAGGTCGCGGAACAGGCCATCGGCCTTGAGCTGCGGGTAGTTCTCGGCCACCAGCAGCAGCCGCGAGATCGCGCCCGTCAGTTCGCCCTGCGCCGAGATGAATTTCTGGAACGCTGCTTCGTCGTTGACGAGTTCGGGCGTGGCCTGGATCGCGCCCACGCGGGCCCGCGCCTCGGTCACCGTGGTGAACACGTCTTTCTCGTGTGCCGCGTAGCCCTTCACGACGTTGACCAGGTTCGGCACCAGGTCGGCGCGGCGCTGGTACTGGTTCAGCACTTCGGCCCAGGTGGCCTTGATCTCTTCATCCGTCGACTGGAAGGTGTTGTAACCGCAACCCGACAAGGTCAACGCCATGAATCCCAAGAACCCCCACTTGAACGCTTTCAGCCATGCAAACATCGTCGTCTCCCGGATTGGTGATTATTGAGTGGGGGCAGTTTACGCCACCCCCCAGGTGGCGAACAGCGGGTCGGATTCGGTCAGCTTGTCGGCATAGCGATCATCCTTGGGACGCTTGAGGCCGCGCTCGACATAGGTTTCCACCTTCTTGAAGCCGGCCTGCTTGATCAGCGTGCCGACCCAGGCCATGCGTTCCATCGGGTGCAGTTCGGTCCACAGCTTGATGACCTTGGGCGGGAAATAGCGATGCGACAGCGTGACGACGAACATGCCGCCCGGCTTCAGGATGCGTTTGGCCTCGGCCACGATCTTGTGGGGCTGAGTCAGGTATTCGAACGACACGGTGCACACCACGGCGTCGAAGCTGGCATCGGGAAACGGCAGCTTCGGATCGGCATTGAGGTCGTGCACGATGCGCTCGGCCAGTTGGGGATTCTCCTCAAGTTCCTCGGCGTTCAGGCCCAGACCAACGGCTGATTGCACCGTATCCGGCAAGTGCGAACGCCACGACGCCATCAGGTCGAGCACGCGGGCGTTTTCGGGCAGCACGGTGCGGTACAGCGCCTGGATGCGGCGCGCGCACACGGCATCGACGTGGGTGACCTTGCGCGCCACGGTGTAGAACTCGGTGTCGGGAAATTCGTCCTCGCGCGCGAACGAGTCCGGCCCTTCGAACTCGGTCGGGGTCGGCGTCTGGGTTTCCATGCCGCTCCACTCCAGCAGCTGGCCCACCTGCCCCACCGGTTCGGTCGAGACATCGCTCTTGCCGCTGTCGATGCTGAAGATGCGGCCCTGCAGCGGATGGCTGAAATTGGCGACGAAGCTGTCGTCGTTCAGTTTGGTCACGCGGAACATCGGGCCCGGCGCATCGTCGGCGTGCAGCAGTTGAGAGGGATAGAAACGCCCCAGCTTGAGCGGAGCGATGTCGCTGCGAAACACCTCCCGGGGGACTTCGTGCTCGATCTTGGGGCCGACGTCGACCTGGGCATCGACGGGCGGCGTGTCACCCGGCATCCAGACCACCACCTGGTGGCGACCGAGGTCGGAGAAATAATTAACGCGAAAACGCAGGGCGGAATGCAAAAGTTTCATAGACAGTCTGGCAATTCAAATACACGTTAATGGGTCAGGAGGAGGACTGCATCACCTTTCGGGCGAGACACAAGTCCTCCCATGCGCGGGCCTTGTCGGTCAGGTTGCGCAGCAGGTAGGCCGGATGATAAGTCACCACCAGCGGCACGTTCTGGAAGCGATGCGCCTGACCGCGCAACTGGCCCAGCGGCGCATCGGTGTCGAGCAGGCTGTGCGCCGCGAAGCGGCCCAGCGCGAGAATGATCTTCGGCTGGATCAGCTCGATTTGCGCCAGCAGATAGGGCCGGCACGCGGCCACTTCGTCCGGCTCGGGATTGCGGTTGCCGGGCGGTCGAGATTTCAGCACGTTGGTGATGTAGACGTTGTCGCCGCGGCGCAGGCCGATCGAGGCCAGCATGGCGTCGAGCAGCTTGCCCGCCTGGCCGACGAAGGGTTCGCCCTGCGCGTCTTCGTCGGCGCCCGGCGCCTCGCCGACGATCAGCCAGTCGGCCT
>JBFHQA010000045.1:0-18306 GCA_041592455.1 Thiobacillus sp.
CAACGCACCGATCAAGCCGTATTGCAGCGGCCGGTAGCCGGGGAACGCACTGCTGGCGGCCTGGTAGCGCTTCAAGGCCAGGTCGGAATCGCCGCCGGCCATGGCAGCCTGTGCGGCCAATTGCTGGATCATGGGGTTGTCGCTTTTCAGGACGAGCAGTTTCTTCAGTTCGGCTTCGGCTTCGGCAAACTGGCGTGCACGCAACAACGTGGACACGAGGCCGTAACGCGCTGCAATCTCGCTGCTGTAGCGTTTGTCCCTGAGCGTGTTGCGGTGGGCGATCACGGCATCGGCCGGGCTGTCTTCCTGGGCGCGCAGGCGCGCGCGCACCAACTGGAATTCGAGGCTGTCCTGGATTTGCAGGTAGGGGGCCGACTGGCTGCGCGACTCCATGTCGGAGATGCGGTCCGTCGTCAGCGGGTGCGTTCGCAGATAGGCCGGCGCGCTGCTGTCGTAGAACCTGCTGGCGCGCTGCAGGCGGTTGAAGAATCCGCTCATGCCGCGGGGATCGAACTGGGCGCGCGTCAGCATCTCGTAGCCCAGCCGGTCGGCTTCCCGCTCGTAGTCGCGGCTGTAGTTGAGCTGGTTCTGGATCGAGTAGGCCTGGGTCGAGGCGATCGCCGCGTTGGCCACGTTGGGGTTGGAGCGCGCAGCCAGGAGCGCCAGCGCCAGCGCCGCCATAGTCGGCCAGTAGCTTTGCGTTTGCGACGCGATCATGCGCGCGATGTGGTCCTGGGTGACGTGGGAAATCTCGTGCGCGATCACGCTCGCCAGTTCGGATTCGCTCTGCGCGGCCATCAACAGGCCGGTGTGGACGCCGATGTTGCCGCCGGGCATGGCGAACGCGTTGATGCTGGGATCGTTGACCACGAAGAACGTGAACTCGCGCTGGTTGCGCGGGCTGACCGATACCAGCCGGTACCCGAGCTGGTTCAGGTAGGTTTCGGTTTCGACATCGTCGAGGTAGCGCGGGTCGGCGTAGACATCGCTCATGATCGCGCGCCCCAGAGCCTGTTCTTCCTGATCAGAGAAATACTGGCGCGACACCTCGCCCAGGTCGGGCAGGTCGGCCGCGGCCACGGGCTGGATGGCCAGGGATAGTGCAATCAGGGCGCGAAGCATCGGCGGGTCGGGATGGGGGTGAATAACGACATTTCGTTTAGGATGCGAAGATTATCGACAAGGTTCCAGAGCATGAGCGAATTCACCCATTTTGACGACCGCGGCCGTGCCGTCATGGTCGACGTGGCAGGCAAGGCCGACACCCGGCGCGTGGCCGTGGCGCACGGCCAGATCAGCATGTTACCCGATACCCTGTCCCGCATTCTGGGGGGGCAGGCGGCCAAGGGCGATGTGCTCGGCATCGCCAGGATCGCGGCGATCCAGGCGACCAAGCGCACGGCCGAACTGATCCCGCTATGCCATCCGATTGCGCTGACCAAGGTAGGCGTCGAATTCAGCCACGACGACAAGGCGTCGGTCATCTACTGTCGCGTGACGGCCGAAACCGTCGGCAAGACGGGCGTGGAAATGGAAGCGCTGACCGGCGTCAGCGTCGCCCTGCTGACTATTTACGATATGTGCAAGGCCGTCGATCGCGGCATGGTGATGGGCGAGATCCGGCTGCTGGAAAAGCAGGGGGGCAAGTCGGGACACTGGCGGGCGAATGCAGAGCAGGCTGGCTAGTCATAAAGTTCGTCTTGCGCGCGAATTCTGACGCGGCACACTATCAACCCATTTCCATTGAGTCTGGATCCGATGCGTTTGCCTGGTTTGCTTGTTCTGGGGGTGTTGTTGCTTGCGCTCAGCGCCCATGCGGATATGCCCGATTACCGGGCTTTCCCTGCTGCCGGGTCGGATCTGGTGCTGTGGGTGTCGTCCGAGCGCGGGCGTGCCGAACCGGAGTCGCAAGCTGCCGGGAAGCTGGCGGGTCAGGGCGTCGAGGTCTGGTCGCTCGATCCGCTCGGTGCCTATTTCCTGCCGCAACTGCCGCGCAGCATGGACAGCGTGCCGCGAGGAGAGCTCGCCGAGTGGCTGCGCACGGCGTTGGCCAGCGGCAAGCGGGTCGGCGTACTGGCCGTCTCGCGTTCCGCCGTGCCGGTGCTGGAAGCGGCAGCCCTGCTTGAGCCCGCGCAACGTGCCCGGCTGGCCGTGTTGCTGATGTATCCGAATCTCTACACGATCGCCGAGCCCTTGGCGGAGCCGGAGTACCTGAACGTGGGCCGCCTGAACGGATTGTGCGTGCGGGTGCTGCAGCCGCGTCGCTCGGCTGCCACGCCGTGGCTGCCGGGCCTGCTGGATCATCTGGCAACGCTTGGTGCGGGTGTCAGCCATCGGATGCTGGAAAATGTGCGCGAGGGCTACTGGGCGCGCGAGACGCCGACTGAGTTCGAGGTGTCCGAGAGCCATCGCATGGATGAACTGGTGCTGGGTGAACTGAAAAAGGCGGAATGCAAATGAAACAGTGGGTGCTGGCGGTGGTGTTGGGTGTGTTCGCGGTGACCGGGGGGCATGCTGCGGGATTCGAAAAGCGCGCCGCGACGCCTGCGCCGGAACTCAAGGCGACCGACCTGGGCGGGGCGCCCCGCTCGCTGGCGAACTACCGCGGCAAGGTCGTGTTGTTGAATTTCTGGGCGACCTGGTGCCCGCCCTGTCTAAGGGAGATGCCTTCCATGGAGCGCCTGCGGGAAAAAATGGCTGGCCGCCCGTTTGAAATCGTCGCCTTGAACAGTGCGGAGCCGAAATCGGACGTCGACGCCTATCTGGCCAGGATGAAGCTCGGGTTTCCGATCCTGCTCGACCCGGACGGAGTCAATACCCGGCGCTGGAAAGTCTTTGCCCTGCCGACTTCGCTTCTGCTCGACGCGGAAGGGCGGGTGAGGTATGCCCTGACAGGCCCCGTGGAATGGGACGAGGAGGCGCCGGTCGCCGTCATCGAGTCGCTGCTGGCCGAGCTGCCAGCCGCAAAGTGAAATAGTCAATTCCTGTCATTGACCCCTGATTATTTAAGGTTTTTTGCGGATTGACTTATGGCACCATCAGTCTTTTTTCTTGCCTTTGTGTGACACCGAAGTGCAAAATAACGGTATATTCCGATTGTTTAATATATAGCCGTTCCCCGCAGCCTCCAGTGCAGGTGTGCTGGCGCTGCCTCCTGTAGTCACCTAGTGTGTATATCCGGGTAGGAAAAACGCGGTTCCGTCATGGTGCCGCGGGGGACAATTTTGAGCCAAGAGACCGCATGAACGCCAAGATCAAACTCGAAAATCACGACGCGCAGGAAATCAAATACACCACCTGCTACATGTGCGCCTGCCGCTGTGGCATCAAGGTGACGCTGGAAGACAACAAGGTCCGCTTCATCCAGGGCAACCGCAACCACCCCACGAACCAGGGCGTGCTGTGTGCCAAGGGCTCGGCCGGCATCATGAAGCAGTATTCGACAGCCAAGCTGACCCAGCCGCTGATGCGCAAGCCCGGTACCGAGCGTGGCGAAGGCATCTACGAGCCGATCTCCTGGGAGCAGGCACTCGACGTGCTGACCGATCGTCTCGAGGAAATTCGTGCGACCGATCCTTCGAAGCTGGCGTACTTCACCGGCCGTGACCAGATGCAGGCGCTGACCGGTTTGTGGGCGCAGCAGTTCGGTACCCCCAACTGGGCGGCACACGGCGGTTTCTGCTCGGTCAACATGGCGGCGGCCGGCCTGTACTCGATCGGCTTCTCGTTCTGGGAATTCGGCGCCCCCGACTGGGACTACGCCAAGTACTTCCTGATGTGGGGCGTGGCCGAAGACCATTCCTCCAACCCCATCAAGATCGGCCTGGAAAAGCTGAAGCGCAAGGGCGGCAAGTTCGTCACCGTCAACCCGGTGCGCACCGGCTACTCGGCGATCGCCGACGAATGGCTGCCGATCAAGCCCGGCATGGACGGTCTGCTCGCCATGTCGATGGTGCACGTGCTGCTCAAGCACGAGAAGTTCGACTATGAATTCCTGGTCCGCTACACCAATGCCTCGTGGCTGGTGGTGCAGGCCCCGGGCGAGAAGGGCGACGGCCTGTTCCTGCGCGACGAGAACAACCAGCCGCTGATCTGGGACCTCGACAAGGAAGCATTCAAGAACGGCATGGACGGCGACATCGCGCCGGCGCTGTTCGGCGAATATGTCGCCCCCGACGGCCGCCGCGTCAAGACCGTGATGTCGATGATGGCCGAGCGCTACCTCGACGAGCGCTATGCGCCCGAGAATGTGGCGCTGGAATGCGGCCTGCCCGCCGAAAGCATTGAGCGCATCGCGCTGGAAATGGCGCACGTCGCGTTCAAGGAGACGGTCGAACTGCCGATCGAGTGGACCGACGTCTGGGGCCGCAAGCACGACAAGGTCGTCGGCCGCCCGGTCGCCATGTACGCGATGCGCGGCATCGCGGCGCACTCCAACGGCTTCCACGCCTGCCGCGCGATCCACATGATCCAGATGCTCTTGGGCGCGCTCGACGCACCGGGCAACTTCCGCGCCCGTGCACCGTACCCGAAGCCCATTCCGCCGCACCAGCTGCCGGAAAACAACATCGACATCATCAACGCGCCGAACACCCCGCTGTCGCGTCCGCCGCTCGGCTTCCCGACGCGTCCGGAAGACCTCGTGGTCGACGAATTCGGCAACCCGCTGCGCATCGACAAGGCCTACTCGTGGGAAGTGCCGATCGCCTCGCACGGCATGATGCACATGGTCATCACCAACGCCGCCAACCATGACCCCTACGCGATCGACACGCTGATCCTGTTCATGGCGAACATGGCGTGGAACTCGACCATGAACACCAAGAACGTGCAGGACATGCTGCGCGCCAAGGACCCCGAGGAGCCGGGCGAGTACAAGATCCCGTTCCTGGTCGTCATCGACGCTTTCCATTCGGAGATGACCAACTTCGCCGACCTGATCCTGCCCGACACGACCTACCTCGAGCGCTACGACACGATCTCGCTGCTCGACCGTCCGATCTCCGAGCCCGACGCCGCGGCCGACGCGATCCGTCATCCGCTGGTGCAGCCCGACCGCAACGTGCGCCCGTGGCAGGAAGTTATGGTCGAACTGGCGTCGCGCCTGAAATTCCCGGCGTTCACCAACCCCGACGGCAGCCGCAAGTTCACCGGCTACAAGGACTTCATCGTCAACTTCGAGCGCTCGCCCGGCATCGGCTTCCTCGCCGGCTTCCGCGGCAAGGACGGCACCAAGTCGCTCAAGGGCGAGCCGAACCCGAACCAGTGGGAAAAGTACATCGAGAACCAGAGCTTCTTCGCGCACCACTGGCCCGAAAACCAGAAGTACATGCGCTACGCTAACAAGGACTACCTCGATGTCGCTGCCGACGTCGGCTTTGTCGGCAAGGCCGAACCCATCATCATGCAGTTCTACTCCGAGCCGCTGCAGAAGTTCCGCCTGGCCGGCCAGGGCCTGTACGACGGCCCGCAGCCGAACAACCAGGTCGACCGCGAGCGTCTGGTCAAGTACTTCGACCCGCTGCCGATGTGGTACGAGCCGCTCGAGCAGCAGCGCGTCGACGCCAACGAATACCCGTTCTTCGCGCTTACCCAGCGTCCGATGTTCATGTACCACTCGTGGGATTCGCAGAACGTGTGGCTGCGCCAGATCATGGCCCAGAACTACCTGTACATGAACGCCCGCAAGGCCGCCGAGATGGGCATCAAGGACTTCGACTGGGTGTGGGTCGAGTCGCACAACGGCAAGATCCGCTGCCAGGTCAAGACCATGGAAGGCACGCAGGAAAACACCGTCTGGACCTGGAATGCCATCGGCAAGCAGAAGGGCGCCTGGGGCCTCAAGGAAGACGCGTCCGAAGCGACCAAGGGCTTCCTGCTCAACCACCTGATCTCGGAGCTCCTGCCCGAGAAGTCCGGCGAGCGCCGCGTCACCAACTCCGACCCGGTCACCGGCCAGGCCGCGTGGTTCGACCTGCGCGTCAAGATATGGAAGGCCGCCCCGGGCGAAACCGGCTCCTGGCCGCAGTTCGACGCGCTGAAGAAGCTGCCGGGCGACGAGTATGACCGCCCCGACGTGCTGCGCTACGACGCCCGCAGCCACGAAAAAAACTAAGCAGCACCTGAGAGAATAGAGCGAGCAAAACTATGAGACTTGGATTGGTCATCGACCTCGACGTGTGCGTGGGCTGTCATGCCTGCGCCATCGCCTGCAAGGAATGGAACGCGTCCGGCACCATCGGCCCGCTGTCCGACTATCAGCCCTACGGCGCCGAGCCGTCCGGCGTGTGGTTCAACCGGATCCGCCATTATGAAATGGACGAGTATCCGAACAACAAGACCGTCAACTTCCCGATGTCGTGCATGCACTGCGAGGACGCCGACTGCGTCACCGTCTGCCCGACCGGCGCATCGTACAAGCGTCCTGAAGACGGCATCGTGCTGATCGACCAGAACAAGTGCATGGGCTGCAACTACTGTTCGTGGGCCTGTCCTTACGGCGCGCGCGAACTCGACCGCTCGTCCGGCACGATGAAGAAGTGCACGCTGTGTATCGACCGCATTTACGACGAAAACCTGCCCGTCGAGGAGCGCCAGCCCTCGTGCGTGCTGACCTGTCCGGCGCATGCCCGCATGTTCGGCGACTTCGACGACCCGGATTCGGCCGTGTCGCGTACCGTGCGTGAGCGCGGTGGCTTCCCGCTGATGCCCGAGCTCAACTACAACCCGACCAATACCTACCTGCCGCCCCGCCGCAAGCCGGTCATCGAGGTCGAGTCCAAGCCCAAGAGCGGCTTGAAAGAGAGCATCAAGCAGTTCGCCAACAAACTGGTACGCCGCTAAGCGCTGCCTCTAATTTGCGCCAGGAGAAACCATGCATCCCGCATTTTCCGTCATCTTCTTTACCGTGGCATCGGGCGCCGGCTTTGGCCTGTTCTCTTTGCTGTACATCGCCGATGTGTTCAAGCTCGGCGGCGGTTTCAGCCGCGAGCAACTGATCATCGGCGGCCTCATGGCCCTCGGCCTGATCGTGTTCGGCCTGCTGTCGTCCACGTTCCACCTCGCCAACCCGAAAAATGCCTGGCGTGCCTTCAGCCGCTTCCGTACCTCGTGGCTGTCGCGCGAAGGCGTGTTCGCGGTCGTGTTCATGCCGCTGGCCCTGATCTACCTGGCCAGCATCTGGTTCGATGCACCCACCTGGCTGCGTGACGCCAGCGGCTTCCTGGCAGCGGTGCTCGCCTGGATCACCGTCTTTTCGACCGGCATGATCTACGCCTGCCTGAAGACCATTCGCCAGTGGAACACCCCGCTGGTGCCGGCCAACTACCTGGCGCTCGGTTACGCCAGCGGTAGCCTGATCCTGCTGATGGGCGCTGTCATGGCGGGTCTTGAGACCATGCCCTACATCGCGATGTCGGCCCTGATCGTGTCCATCGCGGCCGTCCTGAAGGCGATCTACTACTTCTGGATTCGCAGCCCCGGCCTCACGCCGACCATCAACACCGCCACCGGCCTGTCGCGCGCCCGGATCAAGCTGCTGGACACCGGCCATACCCACGGCACCTTCCTCACCCAGGAATTCGGCTTCCAGTTGGCACGCCAGAAGGCTGGGCTGCTCAAGGTCGTGGTTTTCGTGCTCGGTTTTGCCCTGCCTGGCCTGATGCTGGTCTGGGTGTTCAACCAGCACGGTGGCGAGACTGCGGCGATCGTCGCCGCACTCGCCGGTATCGCCGGCGCTGCGGTCGAGCGCTGGCTGTTCTTCGCAGAGGCTCGCCACGTGGTGAACCTGTATCACGGCGCCCAGCGCTGCTGATCGACGCGTAGGATAGGCTTGGCTTATCCTACGCTTTGGAGTATATTAGAAAGTTCTAATTTCTCCAGTCTGGGAGTACAGGAACGATGTTTGGATTGTCAGGTTTCAAGGAAGTTGATCCCGGTTATGTCGAGGAACTCGCCAGCAAGGGCGCCCATCTGATTGATGTGCGGACCGAAGCTGAAGTGGCTCAGGGTGTGATCAGCGGTGCCATTCATATCCCTCTGCATCTGCTGCCCCTGCGTGCGGCGGATATTCCCCAGGACAAGCCGGTTGTGATTTATTGCCGTTCGGGTGCGCGCTCGGCCCAGGCATGTGCGTTCATGGCATCGAAGGGTTTCGCCAACATGCACAACCTGGCTGGCGGCATCATGGCGTGGGCACGCTCCGGCAACCCGCTGAGCATGCCGGCCTGAACAGGCAGAGCCTGTCAGAAAGCCCGATTTGCGATCATTAATATTTGAATATGGTTGCAATGGGGCCGCTTCTGGTTTATGTTACCGCAGCTTTTTTTAGTACATTCATCTTAGGAGAACACAATGGATTTCGACAAAGAACTTGACGCCCGCGGCCTGAACTGCCCGCTCCCCATTCTGCGCGCAAAGAAGGCGCTCGCCGAAGTCGGCAGCGGCCAGGTCCTGAAGATCCTGTCGACCGACCCGGGTTCCGTCAAGGACTTCGCTGCTTTCGCCAAGCAGACCGGCAACGAATTGCTGTCCACTGCTGAAGCTGGCGGCGAATTCACTTTTTTCATGAAGAAAAAATAATCAATAAACCAAGTAAGTGCCGTTTGCTCCCAAGGACAACCGGCATTTTTTCTTGACGGCAACAGGAGAGCACGAGTATGGATACCAAAAAAATGGCGATCATCGCCACCAAGGGCACGCTGGACTGGGCTTACCCCCCTTTCATTCTGGCTTCGACGGCTGCGGCGTTGGGTTATGAAACCCAGATTTTCTTTACCTTTTACGGTCTCCAACTTGTTCGCAAGGACCTCTCCGTGCTGAAGGTCAGCCCCCTGGGCAACCCCGGCATGCCTATGAAGATGCCCTTTGGCCCCAAGTGGTTCAAGAACATCAACTGGAACATGCCCAACGCCATCCAGTCCATCGTTCCTGGTTACGAGAGCGTGGCAACGGCACTGATGAAGCAGACCATCGCCAACAACGGCGTGGCGACGATTCCCGACCTGCGTGACCTGTGCCAGGAAGCGGAAGTCAAGTTCATCGCCTGCCAGATGACCGTCGAACTGTTCGGCTTCGAGCATTCCGACTTCATCGACGGCCTCGAATACGGCGGCGCTGCCACCTTCTTCGAGTTCGCTGGCGAAACCGATATCTGCCTGTTCATCTAAGAGCAGCCAGCATCACGAGAAAGGCCGACACAGTCGGCCTTTTTCTTTTTGTACTACAGGGTTGTTACATTTGTACCACACTCGTTCAGCCTGATCGTTGCGTTTTTTGTGCATGGCTTGTCTGGGCGCCAGCCTTCGCGTAGCCTGTCGGGCAAGTCAACAATAAGACTTATACGTTGTAATTTTGCCCTTAGGAGACATTAATGAAGTTCACTCGTGTATTCGCTTTCATGGCACTGGCTGGCCTGGCTGGCAGCGCCTACGCAACCAACGGCTATTTCGCACACGGCTATGGCATGAAGGCCAAGGGAATGGCTGGTGCATCGACCGCCAGTTCCGATGATGCCTTCTTCGGCGCGAACAACCCCGCCGCAGCGGCGTTTGCCGGCAATCGCCTGGATCTGGGTGCCGACCTGTTCAGCCCGGTTCGCGAAGCTACGAGCATTGGCGGCCCCTTCGGTACAGTTAATATCGATAGCGAAGCCAACCTGTTCCTGGTGCCTGAACTCGGCTACAACCGCATGCTGAACCCGAACCTGGCGCTGGGCGTGACGGTGTATGGCAACGGCGGCATGAATACCGACTATCCTGCGGTTGCGGGTACGAACAACATCCTGGGTGGGGGTGGCGCACTGGGCGTGGACCTGATGCAGTTGATCGTGGCGCCGACGGCAGCCTACAAAGTTGCCCCCAACCATTCGATCGGTGTGTCTCCCCTGATCGGCTATCAGCGCTTCAAAGCAACGGGCTTGAGTGGCTTTGCAGCAATTTCGTCGAATTCCGCAGCCCTGACCGACAACGACCACGACGACGCTTTCGGCTACGGTGTGCGCGTCGGCTACCTGGGCAAGATCACGCCTACCGTGACCATCGGTGCGGCCTATGCGTCTAAGATGAACTTCCAGGAGTTCGACAAGTACAAGGGACTGTTTGCCGAGCAGGGCGATTTTGACATTCCCGAGAATTACAATTTGGGCGTAGCCTGGCAAGCGACTCCGGCTGTCAAGCTGGCGCTGGACTACCAGCGTATCAACTATAGTGGCGTTCCTTCGATTGCGAATCCTTCCGGAAACTTTGTTGGGTGTCCTGCATTTGGCGGAAGCAATCCAGCTAACTGTCTGGGTGGTAATGCTGGTGCGGGCTTTGGATGGAGCGATGTGGATGTCTGGAAACTGGGTGTCGAGTTCAAGCACAGCAAGAGCCTGACGCTGCGTGCCGGTTACAGCCACAACGACAATCCGATCAACGGTTCGGACACGGCAGAAGCCACGTTCAACATCCTCGCACCGGCAGTAATCGTGCACCATGCCACGCTGGGCTTTACCTACACCATGCCCTCGGGCGACGAGCTGACCATGGCCTACATGCACGGCTTCAGGAACTCCGTGAGCGGTACCCGTCCGGCTGGTTTTGGTGGCGGTACCGACAAGATCGAGATGTACCAGAACTCGCTGGGCATCCAGTACAGCTGGAAGATGTAAGTTCGGTTCAAACCGGAATGACGAGAAACCGGGGTCGAAAGACCCCGGTTTTTTTTGGCTTGCTCGAATAAACGCTACATTCCGCAAACAATAAAGCGCGAGGCTTCGCGCTTTTTTGTTGGCCTAGCACCTGCTGCGAATTACCCCAGGCGAGCGTGCTGCGCCTCGAGTTTTTGCAGCATGGTGGCGAAGTCGGCCAGCCGTGCCTTTTCCTGCTGCACGACGGCGGCGGGGGCCTTGTCGACAAAGCTGGGGTTGGCGAGCTTGCCCTCGGCTTTCTTGATCTCGCCCTGGATGCGGCCGATTTCCTTGGCCAGCCGCGCGCGTTCGGCGTCCTTGTCGATCTCCACGACGAGCATCAGCCGCATGTCGCCAACCAGCGCGACGGGGGCATCGGCATCGGTGAGCGTCGCGACGGCGCTGACTTCGCCCAACTTGGCGAGCGCGCTGATGTAGGGGGCGAGCGCGTTGATCGCGGCAGCGTCGCCCTCGATCACCAGCGGCACGCGCTGGGCGGGCGAGAGATTCATTTCACTGCGCAGGGTGCGGCAGGCATTGACGATCTCCTTCAGCATCTGCACGCGCGCGATGCTGCCGGCGTGCTGGCCGGCGTCGCCGGCGGCAGGGTAGGCCGCGAGCATGATGCTGTCGCCGGCGACACCCGCGAGCGGCGCGACCTTTTGCCAGAGTTCTTCGGTGATGAACGGAATGATCGGGTGCGCCAGCCGCAGCGTGGCCTCTAGCACCGTGGCGAGCGTGCGGCGGGTGGCGCGCTGCTGCTCGGGCGTGCCGTGGTTGAGCTGGACCTTGGCGAGTTCGAGGTACCAGTCGCAGTACTCGTCCCAGACGAATTCATAGACGGCGCGCGCGGCCTGGTCGAAGCGGTAGGCGGCGAAGGCCTCGTGGACGTCGTTGACGGCCTGTTGCAGGCGGGCAGCGATCCAGCGGTCGACGTCGGAGTAGTCGAGTGCCGCGCCGGCGTCGAGGCCGCAGTCGTGGCCTTCGAGGTTCATCAGCGCGAAGCGGGTGGCGTTCCACAGCTTGTTGCAGAAGTTGCGGTAGCCCTCCGCGCGCTGGAGATCAAATTTGATGTCGCGGCCGTGGGTGGCGAGGCTGGCGAACGTGAAGCGCAGCGCATCCGTGCCGTGCGCGGCGATGCCGTCAGCGAATTCCTTGCGGGTGCGCTTTTCGATGCTGGCGGCCTGCTTGGGATTCATCAGGCCCTGGGTGCGCTTGGCGACCAGATCGTCGACGGCGATGCCGTCAATCAGATCAATGGGGTCGAGCACGTTGCCCTTCGACTTGCTCATCTTCTGGCCTTCGGAGTCGCGCACGAGGCCGGTGACGTAGACCTCGCGGAACGGCACCTTGCCGGTGAAGTGCAGCGACATCATCACCATGCGGGCAACCCAGAAGAAGATGATGTCAAAGCCGGTGACGAGCACCGAGGTCGGCAGGTAGCGTTCGAGTTCGGGCGTCTGTTCGGGCCAGCCGAGCGTCGAGAACGGCCACAACGCGGACGAGAACCAGGTGTCCAGCACGTCGTTGTCCTGCGTGAGCTCGCGGCCGCCGGCCTGCTTGCGGGCTTCTTCCTCGCTGTGCGCGACGTAGAAGTTGCCGTCGGCGTCGTACCACGCCGGGATGCGGTGGCCCCACCACAGCTGGCGCGACACGCACCAGTCCTGGATGTTTTCCAGCCACTGGCGGTAGGTCGTGGTCCAGTTCTCCGGCACGAATTTCAGCTCGCCGGTATCGACCGCTTCCAGGCCCTGCCTGGCCAGGCCTTCCATGCTCATGAACCACTGGTCGGTGAGCATGGGCTCGATCGCGGCGTGGGTGCGGTCGCCGCGCGGAATCATCAGCTTGTGCGGCTTGGCCGAGACTAGCAGGCCCTGCTCCTGCAGGGCGTCGAGCATTTTCTGGCGCGCTTCGTATCGGTCCAGTCCCTGGTATTCGGTAGGGCAGAGATCGTTCATTTTGGCGTCGAGCGTCAGCACGCTGATCGCCACCAGCTTGTGGCGCTGGCCGACCTGCCAGTCGTTGAAATCGTGCGCGGGCGTGATCTTGACGACGCCGGTGCCGAACTCGCGGTCGACGTAGTCGTCGGCGATGACCGGGATGCTGCGTTCGGCGACCGGCAGGCGGACGTGCTTGCCGATCAGGTGCCTGTAGCGTTCGTCCTCGGGGTGCACGGCCACGGCGGTATCGCCGAGCAGCGTTTCGGGGCGCGTGGTCGCGACGGTCAGATGGCCGCTGCCGTCTTCGAGCGGGTAGTTGATTTCCCAGATGAAGCCTTCTTCCTCGGTGCTGACCACTTCGAGGTCGGACACGGCAGTCTGCAGCACCGGGTCCCAGTTCACCAGCCGCTTGCCGCGATAGATCAGGCCTTCGCGATACAGGCGCACGAACACTTCGGTGACGGCTTTCGACAAGCCTTCGTCCATCGTGAAGCGTTCGCGGCTCCAGTCGGGACTGGTGCCGAGGCGGCGCATCTGGCGGGTGATCGTCGAGCCGGAGTGCTCCTTCCAGTCCCACACCTTTTCGAGGAATTTTTCGCGGCCGAGGTCGTGGCGCGACACGCCCTGTGCGTCGAGCTGGCGTTCCACCACGATCTGCGTCGCGATGCCGGCGTGGTCGGTTCCGGGCTGCCACAGCGTGTTGTCGCCGGCCATGCGATGGTAGCGGGTGAGCGCGTCCATCAGCGTGTGCTGGAAGGCGTGGCCCATGTGCAGCGTGCCGGTGACGTTCGGCGGCGGCAGCATGATGCAGTAGGCGGGGGCGTCCGGGGCGTCACCTGCCTTGAAGTAGCCGGCGCTTTCCCAGTGGGCGTACCAGCGCTTTTCGATTTCAGCGGGTTCGAAGGATTTCGCGAGTTCCATGACGAGCGGGCAAAAGGCTGATTATCCCAAAATCCCCGGGGCACGTCCCCTCAAAGCCCGAAAAAATCCGGACGCCTGGCCGCGAAACCGGGCCGGGTCTTATTTCGAGGGGTTGTGGGGCTTCTTGAGTTTTTCGGCCACGGCGTCGCGCACGATTTCACGCACGTTGACGTCAAGCTGGCTGAGCAGGGAGGAAACGGTCTGGTCGAGGTTCTTGCGCAGTTCGGCGGCCACCTGCTTTTCCATGACCTCGGACAGGCGCGGCGCCAGCTCGCTCATCAACTGCTCGGCCAGGGTGTCGGTGACGGCCTCGTTAGTCGGGGAGGCGGGAACGGGCGCGTCGGGCGGCGTTTCCTCGGGCACTGCCTGGGGGGCGGCGGCAGGCGGCGGCGGAGGAGGCGCCGCCTGTGTGACGGGCTGAGGCGCAGGCGGAGTGCCGCGCTCGATCACCTGGGTCAGGACCGGCAGCCAGGCATCGGGTGGCGCGTCGTGCCCGGTCGACGCAGGGAGGTCGGCCGCGGGCAGGGCCTCATCTGCTGGAGCGGCAGGCGAGGCGGGTTCGACGGTCTCGCCGCCTGTGCCGCGATGCTTCTTCAGCAGCGCGTCCATCTTGCTCAACAGGGGGCTATCGCTCATGGCTGGACTCGTTATCCCTGCTGGCGCATGTCGTGGGTCTTGAGGGCATACCCGCGCGATTGATAAAAGCGATACCGCTCGCGCCCCTGCTCGCGTCCCTTGTCGCTCGGGTCGACGATCTCGACCAGCCGCTCGAAGCGGGCGAACGCGGGGGGCTGCTCATGGTGGAGGTTGATCATGACGTCCGCGGATGCCAAGGCGTCCGGCCGGGCGCCGATCAGCACCGGCGTCTCGCCTGCCAGGGCGTCGGTGTCGCGGCAGTGGGGAATGAAGCCCAATGCCGGCGTGGTCCACAACACGCGGTCGATGGCGTCGGCCATCGGCGCGTCCGGCGCGTAGATCATGACCTGCTTGCCCTGGCCGTAGGCCTTGGTCGCGACCCGTCGGGCGATGTCGAGCGGGTCGTCGGCAAAGGTGTAGAACAGGATCTCGGTCACTTGGCGGCGCGGTTCAGCAGGAAATGCACCAGCAGCGATACCGGGCGGCCAGTCGAGCCCTTGTCGCGTCCGCCTTTCCAGGCGGTGCCGGCGATGTCGAGGTGTGCCCAATGGTACTTCTTGGCGAAGCGCCACAGGAAGCAGGCCGCGGTGATCGAGCCGCCGGGACGGCCGCCGATGTTGGCCATGTCGGCGAGGCTGCTCTTCAGCTGGTCCTGGTAGTCTTCCCACAGCGGCATGCGCCAGACGCGGTCCCAGGCGTGGTCGGCGGCGTGCTCGATTTCGCGGGCCAGCGGATCGTGGTTGCTGTAGAGCGCGCTGGGGTGGGCGCCCAGCGCGATCACGCAGGCGCCTGTCAGCGTGGCGATGTCGATGACGGCATCGGGTTCGAAGCGCTCGGCGTAGGTCAGCGCATCGCACAGGATCAGGCGGCCTTCGGCGTCGGTGTTGAGGATCTCGATGGTCTGGCCCGACATCGACGTGACGATGTCGCCCGGCTTGTTGGCATGGGCGTCCGGCAGGTTCTCGCACGCCGGGATCAGTCCGACGACGTTGAGTGGCAGGCCGAGTTCGCCGATGGCGCGGAACGTGCCGATGACCGAGCCGCCGCCGCTCATGTCGTAGTTCATCTCGTCCATTTCGCCGGGCGGCTTCAGCGAAATGCCGCCGGCGTCGAAGGTGACGGCCTTGCCGACCAGCACCACGGGCTTGTCGCCCTTGGCGCCGCCGTCGTGCTTGAGCACGATGAAGCGCGGCGGCTTGTCGCTGCCCTTGCCGACCGACAGGAAGGAGCCCATGCCGAGTTTTTCGCAGGCGGCGTAGTCGAGGATCTCGCAGCCGAAGCCGTAGGCCTTGGCTACTTTTTGCGCCTCGGCGGCCAGGTATTCGGGCGTGCAGATGTTGGAAGGCGTGTTGCCAAGGTCCTTGGCGAGGCTGATGCCGTGTGCGACGGCCAGGCCGCGTGCGAGCCCCAGTTCGCCGTACTTGAGTTCGCCGCGCCGCGACACGGCGAAGGTCACGCGCTTGAGCGGGCGGCGGGCTTCGCTGGTCTTGCTCTTCATGCGGTCGAAACGGTACAGCGCGGCATGGGCGCAGACCACGGCCTGCTCGATGTTCCAGGTGACGTCGCGCTTCTTGACCGGGATCTCGGTTAGCGTGATCGCGGCTTCCATCGAACCGGTGTCGCGCAGGGTCTTCACGGCAGTGGAGATGGCATCGCAGTAGGCCTTTTCATGGAAATCCCGTTCCTTGCCCAGACCGACCAGCAGCACGCGGTCGGACAGGATATTGGGCACCCGGTGCAGCAGCAGCGTGCTGCCGGACTTGCCTTCCATATCGCCGCCGCGCAGGATGTCGGATAGATAGCCGTCGCTGGCACGGTCGATGTCGATCGCCGGAGCGGACAGCTTGCGGCTCTCGAACACGCCTACGACCACGCAGGCCGTGCGCTGCTTTTCGGGCGCACCGCTTTTTATGCTAAATTCGAGTTCGATATCCTTGTTTTCCATGTCTGTGCTCAAAAAAATACAATTATCCGCCGCGCCGATGATCGGCGTCCCCGATGCGGCGATTATTGGCGCAGGCGTGGCTGATTGTCAAAACGCCGTGCGTTCCGTGCTTCACCGTTCCCTCAATTCGCCATGCTGTACCGCCGCGCACTGACCCGCGAGATGGGGCTGACGACGGGCGCCGTGCTGACGGTGCTGATCGCGATCGCCCTGGTGATCCTGTTCATCCGCCTGTTGGGCGACGTGGCGCGCGGAGAACTCGCCAACGAGGCCGTGTTCGCATTTCTCGGCTTTTCCCTGCTTTATTTTTTGCCGGTCCTGATGACGATTGCGCTGTTCGCCGGCGTGTTGCTGCCTTTGTCGCGCATGTGGCGAGACAGTGAAATGGTCGTGTGGTTCAACGCCGGCCTGTCGCTCACCCAGTGGCTGCGTCCCGTGCTGACCTTTGCCGTTCCCCTGGCGGGGGTGATCCTGCTGCTGACGCTGGTGCTCAACCCCTGGGCGCAGACCAAGAAGAACGAATACCGCCAGGACCTGCGCAGCCGCAGCGAAAGCACCCTGATCGCCCCGGGCCTGTTCGCCGAATCGAGCGCCGGCCAGCGGGTCTATTACGTCGAGGCGCTCAACCCGCTGAGCGGCATCGTGCGCAACGTGTTCATGCAGTCGCGCATCGACGGGCAACTGGGCCTGGTCGTCGCGCGCGAAGGCAGCCATACCCAACTGGCCGACGGCTCGCGTTATCTGGTGTTCCGGGACGGGCGGCGCTACGAGGGGGTGCCGGGGCAGCTCGACTACCGCGTCGTGCAGTTCGAGCTGTACTGGATGCGACTCGACCCGATTGCGGTTGCGGCCCGGGTAACGGGTGTCCGGCAGGCGCCGTTCCGGACTCTGGTCGACGATCCCTCGCCCGAGGCGCGTGCGGAATTGCTCTGGCGGGTGGGCGTGCCGCTTTCGGCGATTATCCTTGCCGTCATGGCGATTCCGCTCAGCTTCGTCAACACGCGGGCGAAGCGTTCCTACGGCCTGATGATCGCGCTGCTGCTCTACTTCATCTATAACAACCTGTTGTCGCTGACCCAGGCCTGGGTGGCCCAAGGCAAGCTCCCCCTGCTGGTGGGCGGGCTGTCTTCGCACATCGTGATGCTGCTGGCCGTGATCGCCCTGTTCTACTGGAGAACACGGGTGAATGCGCCGCGCAGGAGGCGGTCGTGAAGCTGCTTGCCCGCTATCTGGCGGGGCAGGTGCTTGCGGCATCGGCCTTCGTGCTGCTGGCCCTGCTGGTGCTGTTCGCGTTCTTCGACGTCATCCAGGAACTTGGCAGCCTGGGGCGCAACAACTACGGCCTCGGCCAGGCGGCCATCGTGGTATTGCTCAACACGCCGGGACACCTTTACGAAATCATGCCGGTCGCCGCGCTGATCGGCACCTTGTTCGCGCTGTCCCGGCTGGTGGGGAACTCCGAATTTGCGGTGATGCGCGTATCCGGGCTTTCCACCTGGCGCGTGGCCGGGTATTTCACCGTGATCGGGGTCATGCTGTCGGTGCTGGTGCTGTTTCTCGGCGAGTTTGTCGCGCCCTGGTCGGAGCAGGCGGCGCAGCGCTATAAATTGTCGGCCACGCGTTCCGTCGTGGCGCAGCAGTTCCGGTCGGGCCTGTGGGTCAAGGATGGCCAGACGTTCATCAACGTGCGCGAAGTGATGCCCGACAGCACCTTGCGCGGCATCGAAATCTACGGTTTCGAGTCCGATGGCAGCCTGGGCTGGATCCGCGCGGCCGACCAGGGCAGCTGGCGCGGCGACCAGACGTGGACGCTCGAGCAGGTGGTGGAGACCCGTTTCGACGAGGATGGCATCCATGCTCAAACAAGCGACAGCATGGGCTGGAAGACCGTTCTGACGCCCGACATCCTGAGCGTGCTGCTGGTGGCGCCGGAAAAAATGTCGGCGCGCACGCTGTGGCGCTATGTGACGCACCTCAAGGAAAACGGTCAGAAGGCCACCCGCTATGAGCTGGCCCTGTGGTCGAAATTCCTCAGTCCGTTCGTCATCCCGATCATGATGCTGATCGTGATGCCGTTTGCCATCCAGGGGCCTCGCTCTGGCGGCACCAGCACCAAGATCTTCATCGGCATCCTGGTCGGCCTCGGATTCCATCTGCTGAGCCGCCTGTTCGGCCATCTGGGCCTGTTGAACGACTGG
>JBFHQA010000046.1:0-18008 GCA_041592455.1 Thiobacillus sp.
CCGGCCAGTTTGATCTGGTGGCCGACCAGTTTTTGCATGTCGTCGACGCGCGCCTTCGGCACGCGCATGAACAGCTTCGTGCGACGGTTGATGTTGAGGACCGGATCGCCGCTGTTGGTTTCGGCGCCTTTCAGGTGCTGGATTCCCGTCCCCTTGTCCTCGCCCAGCCACGGCAGCACCTTCAGCAGGGCATCGGACAGCATCTGGGCATTTTCCGTCGGGATCGTCGTGCCCTGCAGATCGAACTGCAGGTCGATCATGTGCGGGGTGTACTCCTCCGGTTTGTTTTCGGGGAACCCCCAGCTCATGGCGCATCCCCCGCGTTGTCGCGGGCCCATTTCGCCATCAGTTCCGCCCACTTCTGCGCACTGGCCGGATCGACGTCGAAAATCGTGAAACGCTTGTTCTCGCGGATGCGGATGCGCAGGAAAGGCACGCCGCCCGACTCGTGCGTCAGGTGCTGGAATTCGACCTCCTGGCCGCCGAAGGGGAGGCGCATCTTGTCTAATGGTGTGATCTCGGGCATGGCGTTTCTAAATCCGTCTTGTTCGTTCGTGAGGAAGGGCTCGCATCAAAGCTTGTTTTTCAATGGGGGTGTCGCGTACTATTTCAACCCTTCGAGTCTCATGGACTTGCGTTTGCAACAATATTTTAATACTCTTATGAGTTCCTGTGGCGGACCACTAATGTCTCACTGTTTGGTCAGATAAGGCATTACCGCGTTGGGGAAATCGGACTACGCCATATGGGTAGGTATGAACCTACCGCGATGGAGTATCTGATTTACCCATGAGAATGATGGTGGCGCAGCCCCATAGCCAATAGGATGTTGGGATACCGTTGGCTGACTGGCTGAGCGGGCATTTCGAAATTTTCTAGGAGAGAAAAATGGCAAAGCAAATGATTGATACGCCCAATCTGGACGAGCTCGAGAAAGGCCCGTGGCCCAGCTTCGTGACCGGCCTGAAGCGTCTGGCTAAAGAAAACGACATGATGGTTGACCTGATGGGTCAGCTGGAAACCTCCTACAAGACCAAGTTTGGTTACTGGAAGGGTGGTACGGTCGGCGTGTTCGGTTACGGTGGTGGCGTGATTCCCCGTTTCACCGAGCTGAAGGACGAGTCCGGCAAGCCGATGTTCCCCGAAGCTGCTGAATTCCACACCCTGCGTGTTCAGCCGCCTGCTGGCATGCACTACACCTCCGACCTGCTGCGCAAGATGTGTGACGTCTGGTCCGCAAACGGCGGTTCGGGCCTGATCGCCTTCCACGGCCAGTCCGGCGACATCATGTTCCAGGGCATCAAGACTGCCGACGTGCAGCGTGCCTTCGACGAATTCAACGAAATGGGCTTCGACCTCGGCGGCGCCGGTCCCGCTCTGCGCACCTCCATGTCCTGCGTCGGTGCCGCTCGTTGCGAAATGTCCTGCTATGACGAAGCCAAGGCTCTGCGCACCGTCATCAACAACAACCTGGACGACATGCACCGTCCTTCGCTGCCCTACAAGTTCAAGTTCAAGTTCTCGGGCTGCCCGAACGACTGCGTCAACGCCATCCAGCGTTCCGACATGGCCACGATCGGCACCTGGCGCGACAACATCCGCGTCAACGAAGCTCAGGTCCAGGACTACATGAAGGCTCACGGCATGAACGACCTCGTCAACGACGTCGTCAGCAAGTGCCCGACCAAGGCCATCACCCTGGTTGAGTCCGGCAAGTTCCAGGCTAGCGAGAACGTCTCCGCTGCCGATCTGGGCAACGGCCAGACCATGTGCATCGACAACAAGAACTGCGTGCGCTGCATGCATTGCCTGAACGTCATCCCCGGCGGCCTGCTGCCCGGTAACGACAAGGGTGTCTCCATTCTGGTCGGCGGCAAGGGCGTGCTGAAGATCGGTGCCACCATGGGTACCGTCGTGATTCCGTTCATGAAGCTCGAAACCGAAGAAGACTTCGAAAAGCTGAACGACCTGGCTCGCAACATCATCGACTTCTTTGCTGAAAACGCACTGGAGCACGAGCGTACCGGCGAAATGATCGAGCGTATCGGTCTGACCAACTTCCTCGAAGGCATGGACATCCCGGTCGATCCGCGCATGATCAAGGAGCCGCGTTCCAACCCGTACTTCCGTTCCGACGACTGGGACGAGCAAGTCGAGAAGTGGAACGAGTACAAGCAGACCGCTGCTTAAGCTTCGAGCCAAACAAGTTTCGAATAGGGCGGGCCCCGGTTCACGCTGGGGTCCGTGCGTTAAATCAGTTGGAGATATAACATGGCAGAACTACGTCCGCCTATCGAATCCGGCGCACCGGATCCGATGCCCTACATGCACCCCGTGATGGTGAAGAACTACGGCAAGTGGTCTTTCCACAGCCATCCAAAGCCGGGTGTTCTGTATCACCGCGCTGAATCCGGCGACGAAATCTGGACCGTCAAGGCGGGTACCCAGCGTCAGATGGATCACCACACCATCCGCGAGCTGGCTGACATTGCCGACCAGTTTGCCGACGGCTTCGTGCGTTTCACCGCGCGTTCCAACATCGAATACATGGTGGCCGACGGTTCCAAGGTCGAGCCGCTGATCAAGGCGCTGAACGACAAGGGCTACCCCATCGGTGGTACCGCCAACTCGGTGTCCATGATTGCCCACACCCAGGGCTGGCTGCACTGCGACATCCCCGGCACCGACGCTTCCGGCGTGGTGAAGGCGCTGATGGACGAGCTGTACGACGACTTCGTCAAGTGCGAGATGCCCAACCGCGTCAAGCTGTCCACCTCCTGCTGCGAAATCAACTGCGGCGGCCAGGCCGACATCGCCATCATCGTTCAGCACACCAAGCCGCCCAAGATCAACCACGATCTGGTTGCCAACGTGTGTGAGCGTCCTTCCGTCGTTGCCCGCTGCCCCGTGGCCGCTATCCGTCCCGCCCTGGTGAACGGCAAGCCCTCGCTGGAAGTGGACGAGAAGAAGTGCATCTGCTGCGGCGCATGCTTCCCGCCCTGCCCCCCGATGCAGATCAACGATCCCGAGCATTCCAAGATTGCGATCTGGGTGGGCGGCAAGAACTCGAACGCCCGTTCGAAGCCGACCTTCCACAAGCTGGTTGCATCCGGCCTGCCGAACAATGCACCCCGTTGGCCCGAAGTCGCCGAAGTGGTCAAGAAGATCCTTGCCACCTACAAGGCCGACGGCAAGCCGTGGGAGCGCATGATCGACTGGATCGACCGTATCGGCTGGCCCGCATTCTTCGAGAAGACCGGTCTGCCCTTCACCAAGTATCACATCGATAACTGGCGTGGTGGTCGTGCCAACCTGAATGCTTCTGCCCACATCCGCTTCTAAGCGGGTTCAGGGAGCTCTCGGTTCCGCCACAGCCAGTCTGTGGCGGAAACTTGATAACTAAGACTGGATTATTCGGAGTTTGAACTAGCCATGCAATTCGGCATTCTTGTAAACGAAGGGCCTTACAACCATCAGGCCAGTGACTCCGCTTATCTCTTCGCGCGCACCGCGATTGAGAAGGGTCACAAAGTTCCGCGTATTTTTTTCTACCATGATGGCGTGAATAACTCGACGCGCATGGCTGAGCCGCCGCAGGATGACCGCAACGTCACCGCGCGCTGGTCCAAGCTGGCCGAAGAGCACGGTATTGACCTGGTCGTGTGTGTGGCAGCTGCGCTGCGCCGCGGCATCAAGGACGAGTTGCTGGCACCTGGCTTCCGTATTTCCGGTCTGGGTCAGCTGGTGGAAATGGGTATTCAGTACGATCGTCTCGTGACGTTCGGTGATTGAGGGATAACGAGATGAGCGATATGGACGATATGGATGACGGCTCCGGCGTCGTCAAGAAATTCATGTTCCTGAACCGCAAGGCGCCGCACGGTACCGTGTACGCGCTGGAAGGTCTGGAAGTGGTTCTGATTACGGCTGCTTTCGATCAGGACGTCAGCATGGTGTTCACCGATGACGGTGTGTATCAGCTGATCAAGGGTATCGACACCAAGGGTATCGAGGTCAAGGACTTCTCCAAGACCTATCGTGCCCTGGAAGGCTACGACATCGAGAAGCTGTATGTCGACCAGGCGTCGATGGATGCGCGCGGTCTGACCGAAGATGACCTGATTGTGGATGTGACGGTGCTCTCCGTCGATGAGATGGCAAATCTCATGGCCGAGCAAGACGTCGTGATCAGCTTCTAAGGGGATAACCATGCTGCATATTGTGAACAAATCGGCTACAGAGCGCAGCTCGGTGGAAAGCTGCCTGCGCATGGCCACAAAGGGTTCTGCTGTATTGCTGATCGAAGACGCGGTCTACGCGGCAACGACGGGCAACGCGGTGGCGGCGAAAATCCAGGCAGCACAAGCTGACCTCAAGATTTACGCACTCGGTCCTGATCTGGCAGCGCGCGGCATGGCCGGGCGCGTGCTGGACGGAGTCAATGTCGTTGATTACGGCGGTTTTGTGGATCTGGTTGCAGAGCACAACAGCTGTCAGTCTTGGCTGTAACTTTTAACAGAAGGAGTATTGCTATGCCTATGGTGGAAATCGCCGGTAAGGAAGTCGAAGTTGACGAGGAAGGCTATCTGGTCGACCTGTCGCAGTGGAACGAAGACATCGCCAAGTACATGGCTGTCGAAGAGAAGGTCGATCTGACCGAAAGCCACTGGGAAGTGGTCAACTTCCTGCGTGAATACTACGCCGAGTATCAGATCGCTCCCGCAGTTCGCGTTCTGACCAAAGCAATCGGCAAGAAGCTGGGCCCCGAGAAGGGCAACAACAAGTACCTGTACGAGTTGTTCCCCTACGGCCCCGCCAAGCAGGCTTGTAAGATCGCCGGCCTGCCCAAGCCGACTGGCTGTATCTAAGTTGTAAAGCTTTCGGGTCGCCCCGGATGAATTGTCCGGGGCGACTTCGATTCAAGGGTGTGTTTCCAAATCGAATGCTGCTGGCTTGAGTCGGCCGCACGGCGTTCAATTTGAAAACAGACACGTTGTTAGGGGATCGGGATTGTCTACATTGACGATGATTTACGCCGGGATGTTCTACATCGCCACCTTCCTGCTGGTGATCGGCCTGGTATACAAGATTGTTGACTACAGCCGCACGCCGGCTCCGTTGGTGATTCCCACCACGCCCGCTCCGACGACGCGCAGCGGCGTGGTCTATCGCATGGCCAAGGAAGTGGTCGTGTTCGAGTCGCTGTTCAAGTCGAACAAGTGGATCTGGGTGTTCGGCTGGCTGTTCCATTTTGGCCTGTTCCTGGTGCTTGCCCGTCACCTGCGCTATTTCACCGAGCCGGTCTGGTTCTGGGTCAACGTCATCCAGCCGTTCGGCAAGTACGCCAGCTTCATGATGGTGATCGGCCTGGCTGGCCTGCTCGCCCGCCGTTTCGTCGTCGACCGCGTCCGCTACATCTCGACGCCGTCCGACTACCTGATGCTGGTCCTGCTGCTGGGGATCGGCGTCTCGGGCATGCTGATGACCTTTGTGGTGCATACCGACATCGTGGCGCTGAAGGCGTTCTTCCTCGGCCTGATGTACCTGGACGTCCAGCCCGTGCCGCAGGATCCGATCCTGCTCGCGCACCTGGCCCTGGTTGCCCTGCTGATGATCATTTTCCCGATCAGCAAGTTGCTGCATGCGCCGGGCGTGTTCTTCAGCCCCACGCGCAATCAGGTCGACAATCCTCGCGAACGCCGTCATGTGGCCGCGTGGGCTGCCCGCCTGGACCAGAACAACTGATTCGTTGGCTTTGACGAACCAACAATAAGCTCAGACAGAGGACTTTCAAGTGGCAGTTGCTGAATTTGACACTCCGGAACTCAAGAACGACATCGAGGTGCCCAAGCTCCGCGAAGGCACGATGGCGCACATCAAGTCGTTCCCCGCGCCCAAGCCGGTGCAGGACTTCATGGGTTATCCGCATGAACTGGGTGAAGACTGGAAAGAGCGTGCCATCGACAAGATGGGCGACCTGCTGGGCAAGTACCGCTCGCTCAAGGTCTTCCTCGATGCCTGCGTCCACTGCGGTGCGTGCACCGACAAGTGCCACTACTACCTCGGCACGTCCGATCCCAAGAACATGCCGGTTGCGCGCCAGGACCTGATGCGCCAGGTGTATCGCCGCTACTTCACCACGGCGGGCAAACTGTTCCCGAAACTGGTGGGCGCGAAGGACCTGACCAAGGAGATCCTGGACGACTGGTACAGCTACTATCACCAGTGCTCCGAGTGCCGCCGTTGCTCCGTGTTCTGTCCGTACGGTATCGATACCGCCGAGATCACGATGGCCGGTCGCGAGATCCTCAACCATGTCGGCATGGGTCAGAAATACTCGAATGAGATTCTCGGCAAGGTCCAGAAGGTCGGCAACAACCTCGGCCTGCCTGGCCCGGCGCTGGAAGACACGCTGGCCGGTCTCGAAGAGGACATGGAAGACGCCACCGGTGTTCCGGTCAAGATTCCGCTCGACGTCAAGGGTGCTGAAGTCCTGCTGATCACGCCTTCGGCCGACTTCTTCGCCGAGCCGCATGTGGAATCGCTGATGGGTTACGCCAAGGTGTTCCACGCCGCCGGCATCAGCTGGACGATGTCGTCGCACGCCTCGGAAGCCGGCAACTTCGGCCTCTTCAACGGTAACTACGAGACCATGCGCAACGTGGCGATGCGCATCCGCGACGCCGCGCTGGAACTCGGCGTCAAGCGCATCGTCGTGGGCGAGTGCGGCCACGCCTGGCGCGTCGCGTACAGCTTCTGGAACACCCTGACCGGTATCGGCTACGGCGCCGACGATCCGTTCTCTGTCGAACTGCAAAAGCAGCTCGATCACAATTATCCGCAGCCGCAGCACATCTGCGAACTGACCAACGACCTGATCAAGGCCGGCACGATCCAGGTCGATCCGTCGCAGAACGACGACCTCGTCGTGACCTATCACGACTCGTGCAACGTTGCGCGCGCTTCGCGCATGGGTACGGAGCCGGGCGGCCAGTTCGAGATCCCGCGCGAACTGATCCGCGCCGTTGCCAACAACTACCACGACATGGCCGACGAGACGATTCGCGAAGCCACGTTCTGCTGCGGCGGTGGTGGCGGCGTGCTGACCGACGACCTGATGGAAGTCCGCGTCAAGGGTGCGCTGCCGCGCGCAACTGCGCTGAACAATGTGGTCAAGGAACACCAGGTCAACTTCCTGGCCTTGATCTGCGCCATCTGCAAGGCGCAATTCACCAAGGTTTTGCCCAAGTATGGCTTCGACATGAGCATGGTGGGCGGAGTGCATCAACTGGTCGGCAAGGCTATCAAGCTGGACAAAGCCGAATAAGCAGCTGACCACGATTTATCTATCTTTAGTTACGTAGGCGTTAGGAGAACCAACATGGCTGTCACGACGAACAAAGCAAAAACCGAAGGCGTTACATGGCGTCGCTTCAAGGACGGCGAGTCAGAAGCCGACTTCCGCTCCTCTCAGGATCGTATCTTCCAGTCGAGCTGGACGCACAAGTGCCCTGAGTACATGCTTTCCACGCCGCCCTGCCAGGGTTCCTGCCCGGCCGGTGAAGATATCCGTGGCTACCTGAACATCGTGCGCGGCATCGAAAAGCCGCCCGCAGGCGTGACCTGGCAGGAATACGCCTTCCGCCGCATCACCGAAGCCAACCCGTTCCCCGGCGTGATGGGCCGTGTCTGCCCGGCGCCTTGCGAATCCGGTTGTAACCGCAACATGGTCGAAGATCACGTCGGCATCAACTCGGTCGAGCATTTCGTCGGCGACTGGGGTATCGAAAACAACATGACCTATACGTCCACCGCTGCCGAAACCGGCAAGAAGGTGGCCGTGATCGGTGCGGGCCCTGCCGGCCTGGCCGCTGCCTACCAGCTGCGCCTGCGCGGCCACGGCGTGACCATTTTCGACGAGCACGAAGAGCTCGGCGGCATGATGCGCTACGGTATTCCTGGCTTCCGTACCCCCCGCGAGATGCTGGACGCTGAAATCAAGCGCATCATCGACCTCGGCGTGGAAACTCGCCTCAAGACCCGCATCGGCTCCGACGTCAGCTTCGAGCAGATCGAGAAGGACTACGACGCCATCTTCATGGCGATGGGCGCCCAGGCTGGCCGTCCGCTGCCGGTTCCCGGTGCCGAGGCCCCCAACTGCGTGACCGCCGTTGCCTTCCTGCGCGCCTTTAACGAAGGACGCCTGCAGCACGTCGGCAACCGCGTGGTGGTCATCGGCGGTGGCGATACCTCGATCGACGTGGCAACCGTTGCCCGCCGTCTCGGTAACGTGACCAAGTCCGGCACCCATGACGACCGCCCCGAAAACGTCATCGCCGGCCACATGGCTTCCGACGTGGCTTCGATCTCCGCCCGCGAAGGCGCTGAAGTGGTCCTGGTGTCGCGTGCCACGATGGACAAGATGGCTGCCAACAAGCACGAGATCGAGCATGCCCTGCAGGAAGGCATCGAGATCATCGGCGGCGTGACCCCCGTTGCTGTCGTCGTTGACGCCAACGGCCGCGCTACCGCGCTGCGCGTGGCTGACTTCGTGATGGAAGGCAAGGAAACCAAGATTGTCGAAGGCACCGAGCGCGACATCGAAGGCGACCTGATCGTCTCCGCGATCGGCCAGGGCGTCGACTTCACCGGTCTCGAGCAGTTCAACAACAACAACGGCCTGATCAAGGCTGACAAGAACTACCGCTTCCCCGGCAGCGAAAAGATCTTCGTCGGCGGCGACGTGATCCGTCCGCACCTGCTGACGACCGCCATCGGACACGCTTCGATCGCCGTCGACGGCATCGACGCCTTCCTGAAGGGCAAGAAGGAACTCGACAAGCGTCCGAAAGTGGACGTGCATCACTTCGACCAGATCCGCAAGTGGCTCGAATCCGGTCACGAGTATAAGGACATCAAGGGCCAGAATTGGGGCACCTCGTCGAACAATGCGCTTCTGCACAACTTCGAAGATCGCTCGAGCCGTCACATCATCCCGCACAACGAGCTGTTCCTGGGCCACTTCCCCAACGTGCCGCGTCACATCCGTGAAGTGACCGTGCTGGACAAGGAAGGCGCACTCGGCAACTTCGAAGAGCGTCTGCACGCCCTGTCCGACAAGGACGTGGTCGACGAAGCCAAGCGCTGCATGTCCTGCGGCCAGTGTTTCGAGTGCGACAACTGCGTCGTCTACTGCCCGCAGACCGCCGTGTTCAAGGTCAAGAAGAAGGACAACCCCACCGTGGGTCGCTACGTCGACACCGACTACGGCAAGTGCATCGGCTGCCACATCTGTGCAGACGTGTGCCCGACCGGTTACATCGTCATGGGTATGGGTGACTAAGCGTGGCCGGCAAGATGAAACAATTCCTGGCTCTGGGCGTGGTCGTGTTCACGACTGCTGCCCTTGCCTGGGCCGGGGCTGAATCCCAGCCCAAGGCTGGCGGAGCCCCCAAGCCGGTGATCACCAAGGCTGTCAAGGGTGATCAGTGCGTCGAAGACACGGACTACATGCGGCGCAACCACATGAAAGTGTTGAACGTGCACCGCGACAAGGCCGTGATCGAGGGCATTCGTACCAAGAAGCACAGCCTGAAGGAATGCATCAATTGCCATGCAAGCGAGCAGACCGGAAGCGTGGCGACAGCCAAGGAAGACTTCTGCATCAGCTGTCACAGCTATGCATCGGTCAAGATTGATTGTTTCGATTGCCATTCCACCAAGCCGCAGGGCTCGATGGCCATGCACTCGCTGAATGCCGAGTCGGCCCACTTCAAGCACAAGCTGGCCGCGAATGCGAAAGCATCCGTCAGCGCGGAAGAAATGGCTGGGGTTGCCAAATGAGCGAACTGAACCAAAGCAAGGACAACCTGCCCGAATCGCCCGAGCGGCGCCGCTTCATCGGCGCCGCAACGGCGACGGCCGCAGGCCTCACCATCGCGCCGGGCGTGATGCTGTATGAAGTGGCGCACGGCCGCGCAGAAGACCAGGCCGCCAGCAGCGCAGTACGCTGGGGCATGCTGGTCGATGCGACCAAGTGCGCCACCGGCTGCACTGACTGCGTGTCGGCGTGCAGCACCGAAAACGGCTGGACGCCCGTGGCCGAAAGCAAGCATCCGAAGCAGGCGCCGCAGTGGATCCGCAAGCTGGAACTGCAGGATCCGCTGACGCAGATGGAAACCAATCTGCCGATGATGTGCCAGCACTGCGCAGAACCGCCTTGCGTGGACGTGTGCCCGACCGGCGCTTCGTTCAAGCGCGCAGACGGCATCGTGCTGGTCAACCGTCATACCTGCATCGGCTGCCGCTACTGCATGATGGCGTGCCCGTACAAGGCCCGTTCGCTGGTTCACGAGCCGCTGAACGACACGCAGAAGCCCGACGTGCCGCGCGGCATCGGCTGTGTCGAGTCGTGTACTTTCTGCGTGCAGAAGGTCGATCGCGGCGACGGCACCACCGCCTGCGTCGAAGCCTGTACGGCTGCCGGCCACAATGCGCTGGTTTTTGGCGACATGAATGATCCCGAGAGCGAGATCTCCAAGCGTCTGCGCGAACTGCCGACCAAGCAGGTGCGTGCCGATCTGAATCTTAATCTTGGCGTTCGCTACCACGGAATCTAAAACAACATGGCAAGCATTACTTTCCGCGAAGTAGAAGGCAGCAGCCTGAAGTACTGGGCACTGTTCGGTTTCCTGGGCCTGTTCGTGCTGTTTGGCGCCCTGGCCTGGAACTACATGCACCACCACGGCCACGTCGTGACCGGCATGGACAACCAGATCGTCTGGGGCCTGCCGCACGTGTTCGCGGTGTTCCTGATCGTCGCCGCTTCGGGTGCCCTGAACGTCGCATCGATCGCCTCGGTGTTCAACAAGCCGATGTACAAGCCCCTGGCGCCGCTGTCTGCGATCCTGGCGCTGGCCCTGATGCTGGGCGGCCTGCTGGTGCTGGTGCTCGACCTCGGTCGCTCCGATCGCCTGATCGTCGCGATGACGAACTTCAACTTCAAGTCGATGTTCACCTGGAACGTCTTCCTGTACTCGGGCTTCTTCGGCCTGGTGGGTGTCTATCTGTGGACGATGCTCGACAAAAACGTGAAGACCTACTCCAAGGCGGCGGGTACGGCGGCATTCATCTGGCGCCTGATCCTGACGACCGGTACCGGTTCTCTGTTCGGCTTCCTGATCGCGCGTGAACTCTACGGCACGGCCATGCTGGCCCCGATGTTCATCATCATGTCGTTTGCGTATGGCCTCGCCATCTACCTGATGGTGCTGGCAGCCGCCTATTCGTGGACGGGCCGCACCCTGGGCGATGCCGTGATGATGCGGCTGAAGAGTCTGCTGGTGGTGTTTGTCGCCGCGGTGCTGTACTTCGTCGTCGTGCATCACATGACCAACCTGTATTTCACCAAGTTCCATGCGGTCGAGGCTTTCATCCTGCGTGATGGGGGCATCTACACGACGCTGTTCTGGGTGGGTCAGATCGCCATCGGTTGCGTGGCTCCGCTGGTGATCCTGCTGTCCGCCCTGGGCAAGCAGCGCACCTGGATCATGATCGCCTGCGCGCTGGTCATCGTCGGCGGCGTGGCGCAGATGTATGTCACGATCATCGGCGCCCAGGCCTATCCGCTGGACATGTTCCCGGGCCTGATCGAGAAAAGCAGCTTCTTCGACGGCGAGGTTCACGCCTACAGCCCCAGCATGCCCGAGTTGTTCCTCGGCCTGGGCGGTTTCGCGATCGCCCTGCTGGTCACGACCTTCGCGGTCAAGGTGCTGCGTCTGCTGCCCGCCAGCCTGGACGACGCCACCGTCGCCAAGCTGGAACATTGATTCACCATCCGCCGGGCGCCCGCCTGGCGGGTGAATGATCGGCATGAATCTGTCCGCGATACCATCCGATGACATGAAGCGCGGGGCTCCAATGCCCCGCGTCTTCATTTCTGCCGCGCACAAATCGTCGGGAAAGACGACGCTGACGCTGGGTCTGTGTGCGGCCCTGCATGCCCGCGGCCACGCCGTGCAATCGTTCAAGAAGGGGCCCGACTACATCGACCCGATGTGGCTCGGCATGGCATCGCAGCGCGCCTGCTACAACCTCGATTTCCACATGATGGAACGGGATGAAATCCAACAGCAGTTTGCCAAGGCGGCTTCCGGCGCACGCATCAGCCTGGTCGAGGGCAACAAGGGCCTGTATGACGGGCTCGACCTCGACGGCAGCAACAGCAATGCCGCACTGGCCAAATTGCTTGGCGCGCCCGTCGTGCTGGTGGTCGATGCACGCGGCATGACGCGCGGCGTGGCGCCGCTGATCCTGGGCTACCAGGCGTTCGATCCGGACATCCGGATTGCCGGGGTGATCCTGAACAACCTGGGGGGCAGCCGCCATGAATCCAAGTTGCGCGCGGTGATCGAGCATTACACCGATGTCGAGGTCATCGGCGCGGTTCAGCACGATGCGGCGATGCGCATCACCGAACGACATCTGGGCCTGGTGCCGGCCAACGAGCAGCAGGCCGCGCTCGAACGCATCCAGCAGGTGGGCGAGCGGGTGGCTTCGCAGGTCGATCTCGCGCACCTGATGCAGATTGCCGACGAGGCGCCGGAACGTCAGGTCGTACATGAGCCGCCCAAGATTTCTGCAGGCGCACCGCTACGCATCGCAATTGCGCACGACCAGGCGTTCGGCTTTTACTACGGTGAGGATCTCGATACGCTGCGCGCCACGAATGTGGAACTGGTCGAACTCGACACCTTGCGCGACGCTTCGCTGCCCGAGGTGGACGGCCTGATCATCGGTGGCGGGTTTCCCGAAATGTTCATGGGCGAACTCGAGCAGAATGCCGCCCTGAGGCGCGACATTCGCCAGGCAATCGAGGCAGGCTTGCCGACTTACGCGGAATGCGGCGGGCTCATGTACCTGTCGCGCAGCCTGAGCTGGCAGGGCAGGACGTGCGACATGGTAGGGGCCGTACCCGGGGATACCCTGATGCACGAACGGCCGGTAGGCCGCGGCTATGCAAGCCTGCAACCGACCGGCGACGACCACTGGCAGGAGTCGGAAACGATACCCGCCCATGAATTTCACTATTCGAGCTTGGAAAACCTGCCTGCCGACTCCATATATGCTTATGCAGTCAGGCGCGGCCACGGAATAGACGGCCGGCATGACGGCTATCAGCGAGATAACCTGCTAGCGGGTTATGTCCATCGCCGCGGCTCCGGCCCGCGGGGATGGATCGCTCCCTTTCTGAACCAGGTACGCGCGCACAAGGCGTGTACGCCTGCACCATTACCGAGGACAGTTCCATGATCAAGATCACCGACGCAGCCGCCGAGCAGATTCGCGCCGTATCCAACAATCCCGACGTCTACGGCATGGCCCTGCGCGTCGCGGCCTACCAGGAAGACGACGGCAGCGTGAACTACGCAATGGGTTTCGACCATGAGCGCGAGGCCGACGAACAACTGATCTGCAACAAGATCGAGATTCTGATTGCCGCCTCCAGCACGCCCTATCTGCAGGGCGTGACGCTCGACTTCGTCGAGATGAGCCCGGGCGACATGCGCTTCATTTTCATTCCGCCGTATTCCGCCGAGCCCGATGGCGAAGCCGGTCCCGACGCAACCCCTGCCGAGTAAAACCATGGACTACCTGCCCATTTTTCTGGATCTGCGCGACCGCCACTGCCTGGTGGTGGGCGGATCCGAAACCGCCGCCCGCAAGGCCGAACTGCTGTTGCGCGCCGGTGCGCGCGTCGATGTGGCCGCGCCGGACATGCACGAAGGCTTTGAGCGCCTGCCGCATGCCGAACATCTGAGCCACGTGGCCGAGGCCTTCAGCCCGGACCTGCTCGACGGCAAGGACGCGGTCATCGTGGTCGAGGAAGATGCGGCCGTGGCAAAGACCATTGCCGATGCGGCCCGGGCACGCCATATTCCTGTGAACATCGCCGACAAGCCGGCGCTGTGCAGCTTCATCCTGCCTTCGATCATCGACCGTTCGCCGATCATGGTGGCGGTGTCGAGCGGCGGCGAGTCGCCGGTGCTGGCGCGCATGCTGCGCGCGCGCCTGGAAACGCTGATTCCCGCGGCTTACGGGCGTTTGAGTGCACTCGCGTCGCGCTACAAGGACCGCGTGCGCGAGGCGATCAAGCCGCAGCAGCGGCGCGCGTTCTGGGAGAAGGTGTTCCTGTCGCCGGTGGCCGAGATGGTGTTCTCGGGGCGCGACGTCGAGGCCGAGGCTGCGCTTGAAGCCATGATCAAGGACGGTGGCGAACAGGAGATCAGCCGCGGCGAGGTGTATCTGGTCGGCGCCGGACCGGGCAATCCGGACCTGCTGACTTTCCGTGCGCTGCGCCTGATGCAGCAGGCCGATGTGATCGTTTACGATCGCCTGGTGTCGCAGCCGATTCTCGACATGTGCCGGCGCGACGCCGAGCGCGTCTACGTGGGCAAGGAGCGCGACGACCATGCCGTGCCGCAGGAGGAAATCAACCTGATGCTGGTGCGCCTGGCCAAGGAAGGCAAGCGCACGCTGCGCCTGAAAGGCGGCGACCCGTTCATCTTCGGCCGCGGTGGCGAGGAAATCGAAACGCTGGTCGAGCACGGCGTGCCGTTCCAGGTCGTGCCCGGCATCACCGCGGCGGCGGGCGTGGCGTCCTATGCCGGCATTCCGCTGACGCATCGCGACTACGCGCAGTCGGTGGCGTTCGTCACGGGCCACCTCAAGGACAACACGTTCAACCTCAACTGGGACGGCATCGCGCGCCACGACCAGACGATCGTCATCTACATGGGCCTGAAGGGGCTGCCGCTGCTGTGCGAGGCGCTGATCCGCCACGGCCTGACCGCCGAGACGCCGGCTGCGATCGTGCAGCATGGCACGCTGCCGACGCAGCGCGTCATCACCGGCGACCTCAACACGCTGCCGTCGCTGGCAGACAAGGCGGGCCTCAAGGCGCCGACCCTGATCATCGTCGGCAACGTCGTCAAGCTGCGCGAGAAGCTCGGCTGGTTCCAGCCTGAAATGATCAGCGAGCAGGCGCAGCATACGCCGCTCGAAGCCCCCGCCCACCTGCGCTGACCACCGGGTGAGTCCGCATCCGGATCTGCGCGATCGCGCCGGCCTCGAACGCCAGGTGGCGGCGCTGGTGCAGGCCGGACAGCATATCCTGCGGGTCGACTGGCTGGGCCAGCCGGCCTGGCTCAAGCTCAGCGTGCCGCAACCGCCGGCCTGGCGGTACCAGTTGCTGGCCGGCATGGCGAAGCTCCTGCAGCACCCCGCAATGCAGCCGGTGCGGCCGCACGGGGGCGAGGCGGGCATCCGCAATGAAGCGGCCCGGCTGGATGCGCTGGCGGCAGCGGGCCTGCATGTGCCACGCGTGCTCGAACGCGACAGGCATTGGCTGCTTCTGTCGGACCTGGGCCAATTGACGCTCGAATCGATGATCCGCAAGGCGGACGCCGCGACCCGCATGGACCACTGGCAGATGGGCGCCGACTACATCCTGCAGGCGCATCAGGCGGGCCAGTATCTGAGCCAGGCGTTTGCCCGCAATCTGGTCTGGTCGCCGGAGCATGGCCTCGGCGCGATCGATTTCGAGGACGACCCGATCAGCGCCATGCCGCTGCATCAGGCCCAGATACGCGACTGGCTGCCGTACCTGTTCTCGATCGCCATCCATTTCCAGGACCGATTGCCGGTGCTTGTGGCTGCCATCCAGGCAGCGCTGGCACGCGAGGAGCGTGCCGTGCGCGAAGGCGTCTACACGGCGCTGCGACGCACGGCCTGGTTGCGCTGGCTGCGCTGGCTGCCCGCACGCATGCAGCGGCGCGATGTATTGAAAACGCAGTGCTTCGGCGAGCTGGCGCGGCTGTGCAGCCAGCGCGCGGCTGCCGGTTCGAACCCGTCTGCTGACTGACGTCACTCGTCTCATCGGGACGCACCTGTTTTCCCGCAGCGGGTTGCATTCGACTGGTTCAATCCACGCTCGGGGCTAGAATAAGAAGCTGGGTTGTCCTGAACGAGTGAGACATGACCACCAAGCGCCACCCGCAAGAACCCCGACGTCAATCCGAAGCCGGTCCTTCGGCAACAACCACGCTCCACCCGCAAGGGGCAGGCCGTGGTTCTCCCCGCAAGGGGGAGGCCGTGGTTGTAGAGCCGACAAGTCGGCAACAACCACGCACTAAAGCCGCTAAAGCGTCAAGAACCACGCTCACCATAGACGGCAACGAGGCTGTGGCGCGGATGGCCTATCTCGGCAACGAGGTGATTGCGATCTACCCGATCACGCCCGCGTCCAGCATGGGAGAGTGGGCCGACGAATGGGCGTCGCAGGGGCGGCCCAATCTGTGGGGTGCGGTGCCGAAGATCATCGAGATGCAGTCGGAAGGCGGCGCGGCAGGCGCCCTGCACGGCGCATTGACGACCGGTGCGCTGGCGACCAGTTTCACTGCCAGCCAGGGCCTGCTGCTGTTCATTCCCAACCTCTACAAGATCGCCGGCGAGCTGACGCCTTTCGTGCTGCATGTGGCGGCGCGGTCGGTGGCGACGCATGCGCTGTCGATCTTCGGCGACCATTCGGACGTGATGGCCTGCCGCGCCACCGGCTGTGCGCTGCTGGCGTCGAATTCGCCGCAGGAGGCGCAGGACCTCGCGTTGATCGCCCAGTCAGCCACGCTGGCCGGCCGCATTCCGGTGATCCATTTTTTCGACGGCTTCCGCACCTCGCACGAGGTGGCGAAAATCGACGCGGTTGACGCCGAGACGGCCCGCGCCATGCTCGACCCCGGCCATGTGGCGGAGCATCGTGCGCGCGCGCTGTCGCCCGAGCATCCGGTGCTGCGCGGCAGCTCGCAGAATCCGGATGTGTTCTTCCAGTCGCGCGAACGCGTCAATCCCTTCTACGAGGCGTTTCCGCAGATCGTGCAGGCGGCGATGGATCGCTTTGGCGAGTTGACCGGGCGCCGCTATCGGCTGGTCGAGTATGTTGGCGCGCCCGACGCCGAACGTGTGATCGTGCTGATGGGATCGGGTGCGGAAACGGCGCACGAGACGGTCGAGCATCTGGTGGCGCAGGGTGACCGGGTGGGCGTGCTGAAAGTGAGGCTGTACCGGCCGTTTGCGGCCGATGCGCTGCTCGATGCCTTGCCCGGCAGCGTGCGCGCCCTCGCCGTGCTCGATCGCACCAAGGAGCCGGGCGCCGATGGCGAGCCGCTGTACAAGGATGTGGTGACGGCGCTGGCGCAGGCAGCGGCCGATGGCCAGGGCGAGATGCCGCGTGTCACGGGCGGGCGCTACGGCCTGGCCAGCAAGGAGTTCACGCCCGGCATGGTGAAGGCGATATTCGACGAACTGTCCCGGCCCGCGCCCAGGCGACCCTTCACGATCGGCATACACGACGACGTGACGCAGCTGTCGCTGGACTGGCAGACGGATTTCCGGACGGACGCCGCGCGCCGCATGCAGCATGCGGTGTTCTGGGGGCTGGGGGCGGATGGCACGGTGTCGGCCAACAAGAATTCGATCAAGATCCTCGGCGAATCGACCGACCTCCAGGCGCAGGGCTATTTTGTCTACGACTCCAAGAAGTCCGGCGCCGTGACGGTGTCGCACCTGCGTTTCGGCGAGGCGCCGATCCGCTCGTCCTATCTGGTCGAGTCGGGCATGGCGGGCTTCGTCGCCTGCCACCAGACCGTGTTCGTCGATCGCTACGACCTGCTGCAATTCGCAGCACCGGACGGCGTGTTCCTGCTCAACACGCCCGCCCCCAGGGAGCAGGCATGGGACACGCTGCCGCCCACCCTGCGCGAGCAGATCCGGGCGAAGCGCCTGCAGCTGTGGGTGATCGATGCCTATGCGGTGGCGGATGAGGCGGGCATGGGGCGGCGCATCAATACCATCATGCAGACCTGCTTCTTCGCGATCGCCGGCATCCTGCCGAGGGACGCGGCACTGGCCGCGATCAAGCAGGCGGTCGAGAAGACCTACGGCAAAAAGAGCAA
>JBFHQA010000047.1:0-18004 GCA_041592455.1 Thiobacillus sp.
AGCGCCTTGGCGATATCGCCGGAGTAGCGGATGCCGCCGTCGGCGATCACGCCGACGCCACTGCCCTTCAGCGCGTCGGACACGTTGGCGACCGCGCTGATCTGCGGCACGCCCACGCCGGCCACCATGCGGGTGGTGCAGATCGAGCCGGGACCGATGCCGACCTTGACCGCGTCCGCGCCGTACTCGACCAGCGCCGCGGCCGCCGAAGCGGTCGCGATGTTGCCGCCGATGACCTGCACGTCGGGGAAATTCTGCTTGACCCAGCGCACCCGGTCGAGCACGCCCTTGGAATGGCCGTGCGCCGTATCGACGGTGATGATGTCGACCCCGGCCGCCACCAGCGCTGCCACGCGCTCTTCGGTACCTTCGCCGGTGCCGACCGCCGCGCCCACGCGCAGGCGACCCATCGCGTCCTTGCACGCCAGGGGATGTTCGCTGGATTTCTGGATGTCCTTGACGGTAATCAGGCCGCGCAGCTCGAACGCATTGTTGACGACCAGCACGCGCTCCAGGCGATGCTTGTGCAGCAAGCCCATGGCCTCGTCGAGATTGGCGCCTTCCTGCACCGTCACCAGGCGCTCTTTAGGCGTCATGATGTTGGCCACCGGCTGGTCGAGGCTGGTTTCGAAACGCAGGTCCCGATTGGTCACGATGCCGACCACCTTGCCGTCATCGATGACAGGAAGCCCGGAAATGCGCTTGCTGCGGGTGATCTCGAGCACCTGGCGCACGGTCATCTGCGGCGCCACGGTGATCGGGTCCTTGACCACGCCCGACTCGAAACGCTTGACCGCCGACACCTGGGCTGCCTGCATCTCGGCGTTCATGTTCTTGTGGATGATGCCGATGCCCCCTTCCTGGGCCAGCGCGATGGCCAGGCGGGCCTCGGTCACGGTGTCCATCGCTGCCGACAGCAGCGGCAAATTCATCGTGATCGTGCGGGTCAACTGCGTCGACAGGCTGACATCGCGGGGGAGGATGGCGGAATGGGCGGGAACGAGCAGAACGTCGTCGAACGTCAGCGCTTTTTGCAGAACACGCATGGGCTTTCCTTATAGCAAAGCGGAATTATACGCGCCCGCCCGGTTCCCGCACAAATTGCCCTTTGCCGCACCCGGTTTGGTCGAAATCTACCAACTCAAATTGCGAACCGACAGGTTGACTCCCGGGCTCGATGCAGCTAACTTTGCGTACAGCAACAAACAAAGCTGCTAGGGCGCGCGGTTCGTCTGCCCACCCCTGAATGCCAAACAACTCGAGGAGATAAAACAATGTCCAAAGTTCTACTTGCACTGACTTCCGTTGCCCTGCTGGGTCTGTCTGGCTGTGCCGATCTGTACATCAACCAGCCCGGCGGCAAGGCGCCCGCTGCCGCTGCTGCCAAGGCATCGATCACCCCGGAAGCCCAGGCTGCTCTGAACGCTGCCAAGGCTGACGTCAAGAACGCCGAAGCCAAGGGCGCCCTGTGGACCACCGCACAGGACGCACTCAAGGATGCTGAAGAAGCCGCCAAGAAAGGCGACAGCGCCACCGTGCTCAAAATGTCGGCCCGCGCAAGCGACCACGTGAAAAAAGGCCTGGCCCAGCTCAACTACCCGATGATCAAGGTCGGTGACTGATCGAGCCTCCTGACCAGGAGCACGACTCAGCAAAAAGCCTTCCGGAGCGATCCGGAAGGCTTTTTTGTTTGATGCGCCTGCTGAGGACAGTGGTTGACGCAACTACCCCTGGCCACCCTCCTCGCCGCCCTTCCCGGGAGCGGCGTCCCCTCCCCCTTTCTTGGTGACCTTGCCTTCCTCGGCGCGCTTGCGGCGCACCTCCTTGGGATCGGCAATCAAGGGGCGGTAGATTTCCACGCGATCCTTGTCGCGCACTTTCTCGTCCAGTTTGACCAGCTTGCTGAAGATGCCGACCTTGTTGCTCGACAGGTCGATCTCCGGAAAGGCCTCCAGCACGCCTGACGCGCGGATGGCGTCCTCGACGCTGGATCCGGGCGCGACCCGGACACGCAGGAGGGGTTGCTGATGCGGCAGGGCGTAGAGCACCTCCACCTCGATATTGTCTGCACTCATGCGGAATAAACCTCGTCGGCGCGACGGACAAAGGCGTCGACAAACGTGTTGGTGATGTGGCTGAATACCGGCGACAGCAGGGTTTCCAGCATCCGGCTCGAAAACACGTACTCCAGCCGGAACTCCACCTTGCACGCGTCCTCGCCCAGCGGGCGGAAGATCCAGTCGCCCTCCAGCTCGGAAAAGGGACCGTTCTTCAGCTTGATCCGCATCTCGTGCGGGTGGACCTTCGTGTTCTCGGTGGTGAAACTCTGGCGCACGCCCATGTAGGCAATGTGTATGGTCGCCACAGTGTGGTGCGCGTCGCGCGACTTCAGTTCGGTTCCGCCGCACCAGGGCAGGAATTCGGGATAATCCTCGACCCGATCCACCAGTTCGAACATGCGTTCGGGGGGGTGTGCCACCAGCACACTTTTTTCCACTCGCGCCATGACTGCCTAAAGCCTTGTAAAATCAAGAATTGTACGCAACACCGTCCGCCATGAGCATCGTCGACAACAAAAAAGCCTTTCACGACTACTTCATCGAGGAAAAATTCGAGGCCGGACTGGTCCTGGAAGGCTGGGAAGTCAAGGCCATACGCGCGGGCCGCGTGCAGCTCAAGGAGGCCTACGTGGTCGTCAAGAACGGAGCGGTCTTCCTGATCGGCTGCCACATCAGTCCGCTCACCACGGCCTCGACGCACATCCACCCCGACCCCACGCGTTCCCGCAAGCTGCTGCTGCATGCCGCCGAGATCAACAAGCTGATCGGCAAGACCGAGCGCGCCGGCTTCACGCTGGTGCCGCTCGACATGCACTACTCGAAAGGCCGCATCAAGCTGGAAATCGGCCTGGCCAAGGGCAAGAAGCAGCACGACAAGCGAGCCGCCGAGAAGGAACGCGAGTGGCAGCGCGAAAAACAGCGCCTGACGCGCACCGCTCAGCACTAACCTGTGGATAAAAACCGACAAACGGCGCGACGGGACAGCCGAGCGGATAGGTAAAACCTTGTAAAAATGTCGAGATTTCGTCTAGAATTGTCACTATCTCGACAACGAAGGGGCATTCCGATGTCTGCACTTCCTGTTTACCAAGTTGAGTTCATTCCGCTCGAACGCCGCCTGGGCGAGCGCCGTGTCGCGCCGCGAGACGCCGAACTGCCTTCCGACGTGGTGGCCGACCGCCGCCGCAAGACAGGTCGCCGCACCGAAGATCGCAAGTCTGCGTCGCTCAGCATCATCTAGACGCATCCCCCGGCCCCGGCGTCCATCGGCCGGGGTTCATGACCAGCAGTCGACTCGCTCACCAGCCGAGTGCACGGCCTCTCTTTCGCTTCACTCCCGCCTTTCATTCCTGTACTTGCTTTGTCCCGGGCACCAGCGCCCTTGTAGAAACGAAAGCCGGCCCTTGTCATCACAGACCATGAACGACAGGTGCCATGGCATCAGACATGACTTATCCGTGCGAGCCATGTGAAAATGTCATCCGTTCGCACCTTCCCCCTTTTGATTCCGAAAGCTGAGTCCGTTTGCAACCCGCCACCGTAGATGAATTGCAGGCCTTCGAGGAAGTGATCGATGTTCGGTCACCCGGCGAGTTTGCAGAAGACCATATCCCCGGCGCCATCAATCTGCCCGTGCTCAGCAATGCCGAGCGCGAGCGCGTGGGCACGCTCTACAAGCAGGTGTCGTCCTTCGAGGCCAAGAAGGTCGGTGCGGCGCTGGTGTCGCGCAACATCGCGCGTCATCTGGAGGAGTATTTTGCCGAAAAGCCCAGGTCTTACCGGCCGCTGGTGTACTGCTGGCGGGGCGGGAGTCGCAGCGGGTCGCTGACGCACATCCTGCAGCGCATCGGCTTTTCCGCCACCCTGCTGGATGGCGGCTACAAGGCCTACCGCCGCCATGTGCTGGCCGAACTGGACAGCCTGCCGCAGCGCTATGCCTATCGCGTGCTGTGCGGCCCCACGGGGTGCGGAAAAAGCCGGCTGCTGCAGATGCTGGCGAACGAAGGCGCCCAGGTGCTCGACCTCGAGGCGCTGGCCGCCCACCGCGGCTCGCTGCTCGGCGCCCTGCCCGAACAGCCGCAACCGCCGCAAAAGAGCTTCGAGAGCAGCATCTGGCATGCCCTGAAACAGCTTGACCCGGCCCGCCCGGTATTCGTCGAGTCGGAAAGCAAGAAAATCGGCCTGCTGCGTGTGCCCGATGCGCTCATGACGGCGATGCGCGGCAGCGCCTGCGTGCGGCTGGAGGTTCCCATGGCTTCACGCGTCAGGCTGCTGACCGAGGACTACGCCCATTTTCTGGACGATCCTGAACAGATCAACAGCCGCCTCGCCCATCTGGTCTCGTTGCGAGGCAGCGACACCGTTGCGGAATGGCAAGCGCTTGCTCAACAAAAGCGCTGGGATGAACTGGTGACGCTGCTGCTGGAGCAGCACTATGATCCGGCCTACCAAAAATCCCTGGCGACCAATTACGCACCGACGCCCGAGGATCTGACCTACCGTATCGACGACCTGTCGAACGAGGGCATGCAGACACTGGCACGCGAGATTCTGGACTCGCTCGCCCGGCAATAGGCGCTAGACGAGCTTGCCCAGCACAAATCCGATCACGATGCCGATGATGGCCGCCACGGTCAGCCCGCGGTACGTCAGCACGTCCCTGGAATAGCCGCGGCGAATCGCGATGTAGGACACGAGGTAGCCGACGGCATTGAGCAGCCAGATGAAGCCGATCGACAGCACCTTGACGATGATCGGCCCGATGACCGGCACCAGGGCGATGAGGCCCAGCAGCCAGGCAAAGGCATTGGATATCAGGCCCACGGCGACGACGCTGCCGGCGATCACGCTGCGGTCGACGTTGAAATGCAGGCCCAGCCAGACCAGCGTCCCCATCACGATCCACAAGGGCAGCATGACTTTCCAGTTGCGCCACCAGGGGGGCCGCCGTGGAGTGTCCGCGTCCGATGGGTTCTCGTCGGGCGTAGGGTCGATGGGCTCCACGCTCATTTCAGCGCGGAGAGATCGATCGCCTGCCCGGCCATGGGCGGGCACCAGTAACAGCCGCCGGTCACGGGCCGGGTAAAGCCGAACAGCGCATCGCGGATGCCATCGTCGCGCCCGGTCATGCGCTTCAATAACGCCTCGTAGGCATCCAGCGATTTGCCAAACGCAAGGAACACCAGCCCGGCGTCGGCGCCGGCTACCCAGGGCATCGACCGCCGCAGGACAAATGCCTCGGGCTCGAAGTCTTCCTGGGCCGTGCGCTTGACGTGCGCGGTCTCGGGCGCATCGTCGATCTCTTCGTTGTCATCGCGGCGGCGGCCGATGCACAGGTCCTGCTGCTCGCGCGACATCGCGTTGAAGGCGGCAAAGTCGTGCAGCCATTGCTGGACGGCGGCGAAGCTTGAGCCGTTCAGGCCCGGCCCCAAGCCGCATGCCACCGCTGCTGCGATGGCCTGGTCGCCCTCGGGATTCTCGGTACCATCCTCGTAGCCGGTGAGGTCGCGGCTATCCCGATGGAGAAAGCAGTCGATGGCCTGCACCCGTTCGAAATCCCGATCGATCAAGGCCTCCAGCGCGTGCCCCTGCAGCAGCAGGTCGCCCGGATCATCGCCTCGCAGCCACAGCCAGAGCGCATGGTCGGTGGCGGGAATCGGTGGGCTCGCGTCTGCCATTGCCGAGAACGCGTGCAAGCCGGGAATCGTCGCACCGAGCGCATGTACCAGCGGTTGGCCAATCCCCAGGAGGACCGAACGGCCGTCGCATGCGGCAGCCAGCGCGAGCAGCGAGGCTCGCGGGTTCGCTGCCGGCTTCAGATCGAAAAACAGGTGTCGCGCATGAGCGGGAACCGACTCGAGGATGGCAGGCTGGGCGTTCGTGGGCGAATCGTTCTTCATCGACTCATCCTTATCTCCGGCTCACTTCGATCACGTTCTGGACATGCTGCAGCCGGGTCAGCAAGCGGGCCAGCTGCTGCAACTCCTTGATGCGCACCGTCACCTGCATGTAGGCGTATTCGCCCCGGCTTTCGGTATTCACGCGCAACACGTCGAGCCGGTCCTTGGCGATCACGTCCGACACGTCCCGAAGCAGCCCCTGGCGATCGAAGGCTTTCAGTTGAACGTCCACCTCGAACGCGGCGCTGGCGTCGAGCACCCATTCCGCTGGCAAGGCGCGGGCGGCATTGCCGCGCTTGAGCGAGGCGCAGTCGCTGCGGTGAACGGTCACGCCCCTGCCCACGGTCGTGTACGCCATGATCTCGTCAGGCGGACGGGGTTTGCAGCATCGGGCCAGCGTCAGGGGGACATCGCCCAGCCCCGGAATGGTGACCGGGTTGCCCGAGCGGGCGCGTGGCCGTGGCTTGGCCGTGGCCACCAGCGCGGGCGGGGCCTTGCCGGGCTCCTGCAGCGCGTTGACGAGGTCGCGCTGGCCGACATCGCCGCGCCCCAGCGCAGCGAGAAACTCGTCGACTTTGCCGAACTTGAGGCGCTGTGCGAGTTTTTCCTGGTTGACGCTCACCACGCCCAGGCGCTTGAGTTCCTTTTCGAACAGGCTGCGCCCGAGGTTGACCTGTTCGCCCACATCCCTTTGCCTGAACCAGGCGCGCACCTTGGATCGCGCCCGATGGGTCGCCAGGTAGCCGAGCGCCGTGTTGAGCCAGTCGCGGCTGGGCTCGCCTTCCTTGGACGTGATGACCTCGACGCGCTGGCCGTTTTCCAGCGGGGTGTTCAAGGGCACCATCGCGCCGTCGATCTTTGCCCCCCGGCAGCGATGTCCAAGGTCGGTGTGCAGCGCATAGGCAAAGTCCACCGGCGTGGCACCCCGATCCAGCGAGACCACGCGGCCTTGCGGCGTCAGTACGTAGACCTGGTCGTGGAACAGCTCGGTCTTGAACTGCTCGGTGAATTCGCTGCTGTCTGCAACATCGTCCTTCCACTCCAGGATGCGCCGCAACCAGGCGATCTTCTCCTCGTACTGGGCGTCCTGGCGACCGCCTTCCTTGTAGCGCCAGTGCGCAGCCACGCCCAGCTCGGCGTTGTGGTGCATGTCGAAGGTGCGAATTTGCACCTCCAGCGCCCGGTCTTCCGGTCCGATGACCGCTGTGTGAAGCGAGCGGTAGTCGTTGCTCTTGGGCTGCGAGATGTAGTCGTCGAACTCGCCCGGTATCGGTTGCCACAGGTTGTGAACGAGTCCCAGCACGGTGTAGCAGTCGATCTCGTGGCGCACCAGCACGCGCACCGCCCGGATGTCGTACAGCTGCTCGAAGGACAGCCGCTTGCGCCGCATCTTGTTGACGATGCTGGCGATGTGCTTGGGACGTCCGGTCACCTCGGCCTCGATGCCATGCAGCGCCAGTTCGGCCTCAAGGCGCTCGATGATGCCTTTGATGTAGGCCTCACGGTCGGCGCGCTTCTCGTCCAGTTGCGTGGCGATGGTCTTGTAGGTGCCCGGCTCGAGGAAACGGAAGGCCCAGTCTTCCATTTCCCACTTGATCTGCCACACGCCCAGCCGGTTGGCCAGCGGGGAAAACAGTTCGCGCGCCTGCTGGCCCAGCGCCTCACGGGTTTCAGCGTCCTGGCTGGCCGCGCAGCGCAGCGCGTGGGTGCGTTCGGCCAGCTTGACCAGCACCACGCGGATATCCTCGACCATCGCCAGCACCATCTGCCGCAGGGCCTCAAGTTGCACGTGCGGGTCGATGCGCTTGTCGGTTGTGCTCGCAGCCAGCGACTCGATGCGTGCCATCGCAGCCACGCCGCGTCCCAGCCGGGCCGCCGTGCCGAACTCGGCATCGAATTCGGGTTGCTCGCCGAGACAGGCATGCAACAGCGCCGCCGCCACGCCATCGGCCCCGACCCGCAATTCGGCGACGATCAGTGCGGTGCCTACGCTGTGGGAAAACGCCAGACTGCTGCCCAGATGCGCGTGCGCATACGCCAGGGCGCGCCAGGGCAGGTCGTTCTCGGCCACGGGTAGTACGCGCGCCAGCGCCTGCCGGGCCGTATCCAGGTCGGTCGCTTCGAAACAGCGGGGACGTGTCTTCTCACTCATTGAACATCGGCATGCCAGTAACGGCGCAGGGATGATCGATATTCTGAGGCCTCTACCCCGCCATCGCCAAACGTCAATCGAATGAGCCCGCTCGTATCGCTGCGCAGAATGCGCGCGCCTTGTTGCTGAAAGCGGGCGACGACTTGCGGATGCGGATGACGAAAACGATTGCGATATCCCACCGTGAACACGCCATAGAGCGGCCTGACCTGCTCGATGAATGCCTCCAGCGAGGACGTGCGGCTGCCGTGATGCCCTGCCACCAGAACCGTGGCAGTGAGGTCCAGCCCGGATTCCATCAGCTCGAGTTCGCCCCGCCGCTCCGCATCGCCGGTGATCAACAAGCTATCCCCACCACGGCTGACTTTCAGCACGCAACTGTAGTCGTTGTCGCGCCGGTTGGCGTCGCCATAGGATTTCGCCTGGGGGTTCAGGATCTCGAATTGCACCCCATCCCAGTTCCATCGCTGTCCCCGGAAGCAACGGCGGGGCGACGGCGCCCCCGTCAGCAGCGGGCTGTCTGCTGGCAGCGCGTGCAGCAGCCAGCCGACCGGCACATCCCGCATCACGGACCGCATGCCACCGGTGTGGTCGCTGTCGTCGTGCGACACGACGAGCCCGCTCAAGGCCCCGATGCCCGATGCGCGCAGATAGGGCACGATGATGCGCTCGCCCGAATCACTGTCGGAATACGCCGCCCCCGTGTCATAGAGCAGCGCATGATTCGCGGTCCGGATCAGGATCGCCGTGCCCTGGCCCACGTCGATCACCTCGGCCTGGAAGCCATCCGGCGCGATCGCGGCGCGCAGGGGGAAGGCCAGCGGCAGCCACAACAGCACCCCCAGATAGCGCAGAGGAAAGCCTCGCGGCAACAGCAGCCACACCGTTCCCAGGACGGCAAGCAAGGTCGCCGTCCCATCCGGCACGGGCAGCACCACGACCGCCCAGGGCAAATCGCTGGCCCACAGCAGCCCCTTGCCGAGCCAGGCCATCGCCCATTCCGATAACTCCCACAATGGCGGCACCACCACGCCCAGCAGGGCCAGCGGCGTCACCACCCAGCTCACCACCGGAATCGCCACGGCATTGGTCAGCGGAGACACGAGGGAGACCTGCTGGAACAGCAGGAACAGCACCGGCGCGAGCGCCAGCGTGACGGCGGCTTGCACCGTCACCCAGCCGCGCAGTTTGTCGGGCAAGGCCACCCGCCCGAACGTCACCCACAGGATGGACGCCATGGCCCCGAAGGACAGCCAGAAGCCCGCCGACAAGACTGCCCATGGATCGATCAGCAATACGACGAACAAGGCCCACAGCAAGGCCGAGAACGGACGCGGCTCGCGCCGTCCCCAGAACGCCACAACCAGCACGAGCAGCATGAACAGGGTGCGTTGCGCAGGCACCTGGAAACCGGCCAGCAAGGCATACGCGAACGCGGCCAGACCGGCGGCCATCAGACCCGCCTGCCGCGCGGGCAGCCACTCGGCTGCGCGGCTGCAGCGGCGCCATCCGAACGCCACGACCCAGCCGGCCAGTACGGCGATCATCGTGACGTGCAGGCCGGATATCGACAGCAGGTGGTTGACCCCCGTGCGCGTGAACGCGCGCCATTGATCGTGCGGGATACCGCGCTGGTCGCCGATGACCAGCGCGGCAATCACGCCGGCATACGGCGCCTCACCCAGTCTCGAGAAAATTCGATCGCGTATCCCCTCACGCGCAGCGCCGATCCAGGCAGCAGGCGTGGCGGCACGCTCCGCCAGGCGCTGGGGACGGGGTTTCTCCCTGATATTGCCGGAGGCAGCAATGCCCCGCTCCAGCATCCAGGCTTCGAGATCGAACCCATGCGGGTTATGCGTGCCGAAGGGCCGCTTCAACCGCACGGTGAATTGCCAACGCTCCCCCGCCCGGATCGTGGGCGTGCGCTCGCTCGACTTGCGCGGCCAGTAGCGCGTCAACTGGATACGCTGCAGGCGAGGCGCCCCCGGTGTCAGCACCTCTTCGACATCGAGGACGATGCGCTCGCCGTTCGCGCTGACCTGGGGCAGGTCGCCGACCACGCCGACGACAGTCAGGTTCACCCCCTGCCAGTCGTCGGGCAGGCGGTCGGCGAGCCGCATGTCCGCGCGCCATGCCGCCCAGGCAAATCCCATGGCAGCGCAAAGCACCGCCACCAGCAACTGGCGCGCTGCCTCCAGCCAGGACGAGGCTGCGCGCGGCAGCCCCAGGACCAGTAGTCCCGGCACCAGGAGCCAGAGCATCGTCATGGAAGGAAGCGTGGCCTGCTGTTGCAGCAGCCAGACGCCCAGGAAAAACGCGATGAGATAAATCCGCATCGCGCCGGCGGATCAAACCGGTTGCAACGCCCCGTCGACCAGCCGCAACTGGCGATCCATGCGCGCGGCCAGCTCGACATCATGCGTCACCACGACCAGGCTGGTCTGTTGCTTCTGGTTGAGGTCTCGCATCAGGTCGAACACGGCATCGGCCGTGCGACGATCGAGGTTGCCCGTGGGTTCGTCGGCGAGAATGCAGGACGGGTGCGTGACCAGCGCACGGGCGATGGCCACGCGTTGGCGCTCGCCCCCGGACAGCTCGCCCGGACGATGCTGGAGGCGATGCCCCAGCCCAACGGCCTCCAGCATCTCGCCCGCACGCGCCATGGCTTCGGCGCGGTCCGCACGCCGGATGATGAGCGGCATGGCCGCGTTCTCGGCGGCAGAAAACTCGGGCAGCAGATGATGGAACTGGTAGACGAACCCGAGGGCCGTATTTCGCAATTTGCAGCGTGCGGCTTCAGACAGCGCAAACGGATTCTGGCCCAGCAACTCGACTGTGCCGCCGCTCGGCGTATCCAGCCCGCCCAGCAGATGCAACAGCGTGCTCTTGCCCGAACCCGAGGCCCCCACGATGGCAAGCGACTCGCCCGCGCGCACCTCGAGGTCGACCCCGCCAAGAACCGGTACATCGGATTTTCCTTGCCTGAAGATTTTTCCCAGGCCGGAACAGCGCAGCACAATATCACTCATAGCGCAGCGCCTCCGCCGGATTGATGCGCGATGCGCGCCAGCTCGGATAAAGAGTGGCTACCAGGCTGATCATGAGCGATACGCCTCCGATGATGCCGACGTCGTTCCACACCAGCTTCGATGGCAATTCGTTGATGTAGTACACATCTGCCGGGAACAGATCCATCCCTGCCATGCGCTCGATGACTGGCACGACAGTTTCCAGATTGAGCGCCAGCAGCACGCCGCTCACCACCCCGATCAGGGTACCCAGCACCCCGATAAAGGCCCCCTGCACGATGAAGACCGTCATGATCGACGAGGGCTTGGCCCCCAGGGTCCGCAGGATGGCAATGTCCGACTGCTTGTCCGTCACCGCCATCACCAGCGTGGACACGATATTGAAGGCAGCCACCGCCACGATCAACAGCAGGATCAGGAACATCATGCGCTTCTCGATCGCCACGGCGCGGAAGAAATTGGCATGGCTTTGCGTCCAGTCGGTCAGGTAGTACTGGCCGGTCAGGCTCTGCGCCAGTTCGCGCGTCACGAACGGGGCACGAAACAGTTCGTCGAGCTTCAGGCGCACGCCGGACACGTCATCGCCCAGCCTGAGCAGCTTTTGGGCATCGCGCAGATGAATGAGCGCCAGGCCGGAATCGTATTCGAACATGCCGGCCTCGAAAATTCCGGTCACGGTGAACTGCTTGATGCGCGGCATCACGCCGGCCGGGGTGATGTTGCCCTGCGGCGTCAGCAGCACGACCTTGTCGCCCGGATACACGTTCAGGACGCGCGCCAGCTCGGCACCCAGGATGATGCCGAACTCCCCCGGGCGTAGCTCGGCAAGCGTGCCCGCCTTCATGTGGCGGGCAAAGTCGGCCACCCGGTTTTCCATCTCCGGCTCCACGCCCCGCACGATCGCCCCCCGCACCATGTCGCCGTTGGCCAGCATGCCCTGAGCGTTGACATAGGGTGCGCCGGCCACCACGCTTTTATTCTGCCTGGCCTGCCCCAGCACCTCACGCCAATCCGACAACCGGTCGGCAGGCCCGCTGATTTCCAGATGCGCCGCCACGCCCAGAATGCGCGAGCGCAACTCCTCCTGAAAGCCGTTCATCACGCTCAACACGACGATCAGTGCCATCACGCCCAAGGCGATGCCGGCCATCGACACGATGGAAATAAAGGAAATGAAGTGATTGCTGCGCTTGGCGTGGGTATAACGCAGGCCGATCGAAAGCTCGTAAGGAAGCAAGGCATGACTCGCTGACAGAATTCAGCGAGTATGCCACAGCTCCCTACTCGCCCATCAGATGCAACACCACGCTGCGCGTCTGGGCGGCTCGCCGGTGTTCGAACACGTAGATCCCCTGCCAGGTTCCCAGCAACGGCTGACGGTCTGCGACCGGAATCGCCAGATGCGTCTGCGTCAAGGCCGAACGTACATGCGCCGGCATGTCGTCCGCGCCTTCCAGCGTGTGCTCGTAGATCGGGTCGCCCTCCGGCACCAGGCGTGACAGGAAGCGCTCGAGATCCGACTGCACGGTCGGATCATAGTTTTCCTGGATCAAGAGACTGGCCGAAGTATGGCGTATGTACAGGGTCAGCAGCCCCTGCTCGATGCCGCTTGCCTGCACCCAGGCGCGCACTTGGGGCGTAAAGGCATACAACCCCTTGCCCCGGGTGTCGACGCGGATTTCATGAAATGACTGACGCATTCCGGCATTCTAGCGAATCTGCTTTGCTACACTCCGCGCATGTTGCTTCTGGTCCCCCATCTGTATCCCGATCCGCGCCTGCTCGAGGCTGCCACGCAGAACCTTCGGCTGCCCGCGCTGGAAACACTGCTCGCGCGCGGCATGCGGTCGTCGTGTCCGGCAGAAGGCACCGAAGCCGCCTTGTGCCAGGCCCTCGGCATTCAAAAGCAGACAGACTGGCCCATCGCGCCGATCACCCTGCAGGCCGACAATGGCAGTGCAGGTGACAGCTACTGGCTGCGGGCCGATCCGGTGCACCTGCAGGTCATGCGGGACCGCATCGTCCTCACCGACCATCGCGCGCTCAACGTTTCCCCACTCGAAGCTCGCGCTCTGGCCGAGACGATCAGCCGGCATTTTGGCGAAGCTTTCAGCCCGATCCCCTGTCACCCGCAACGCTGGTACCTCGAATTTCCCCGTCCGCCCGGCATCAGCACGACGCCCCTGTCCATGGCGACCGGGCGCGACATCGATCCTCTCCTTCCCCAGGGAGAAGATGCTTTGCAAATACGCACCCTCTTGAATGAACTGCAGATGCTGTTGTTCTCCCATCCGGTCAACCAGGCACGCGAGGAAAGAGGTGAGCCCACCATCAATTCGCTGTGGCTATGGGGAGGGGGGCGCAAACCGGATGTTCAGTCGACCACTCGCACCGTCCATGCGGGGGGATACGAGGCACACGCCCTGGGAAGATACAGCCGCACCCCCGTTCATCCCCTTGCAGGCAGCCTGCACCAGGGCCTGCCCGGCAGGGGCGACGTCTACCTGCTGGACACCCTGGCAGAAGCCGGCCAATGCGGAGACGCCTATGGATGGCGCGGAGCGCTTGAAACGCTGGAGAGAGACTGGTTTGCCCCCTTGCGGAACAGGCTGGGAACACTGGCTCAAAAACAACCGATCGAACTGCTGGACCCGATCAGCGGCAAGACCCTGTTGTTGAAACGATCTGACGCCTGGAAGTTCTGGAGGCGAGGCGCCCCCCTGGCATCAATACTTGAATGATGGGGCCGGCTGCTGCGGGCGCGAGCTGACTTGTCTTGCGCCGCGCATGGCAGCAGGCTTCGTCCAGCAGGGACAGGCTTGCGAGCGCTCGATTAGCAGCGAAGTATGCCACTCCTGCAAATCCAGAACCGCCATGTGGTCACCCCGCGACTGGGCGGCCCGGAGTTCCTTCAGGTAGGCACGACATTCCACGGGCGTCATCAGCAGACTCTTGTAGCCCGCCCGGCAAATATCCAGATCATCGTCCGCGCTCGCCAGGGGGCTGACCAACAAGGCCGCCCAACCCAGCCATCCTGCCATCACCTTACGCTGATTCGTGTTCATGATCGCCTCCTTGCTCAACCGGATGTATCCGCCCAACCACGGTGAAAATCCTGCCGTTGTGACGCTGCCCTAATCATAATGAGAGCGATTATTGTAATGGATTGGCTTTATAAGAATCCATTAATTTTCATAATGTTCTTATCTGCCAACCGGCTGGATCATTATCCCGACCAACCAGCCAGCCCCCATCATCCAGGACGACTATGAAAGGATGATGAAAGGGCAGCAGAGATCATGCCAGGCGCTACATCCGCCAGAGCCCCGTAGAGTGGGGCTCGGATGGTCCCCTTCGGAACACGATGCCCAAAAAACCAGCACGCCGCCAGAAATCGCACCCAACCGGGGCACAGATTTCAGACAGGCGACGCCCACAGATCATGCTCGTCCGCATCCTCGACTCGCACCTTCAGGCGCGTGCCCGGCGCGAGGTCAAACACGCCCTCGAGGTAAACCACGCCATCGATTTCCGGCGCGTCGGCATGGCTGCGCGCCATCGTGCCAACATCATCTTCCTCATCGACGATCACCTCGATTTCACGTCCGATCTTGGCATCGAGTTTCGCCGCGGAAATCTCAGCCTGCACCTCCATGAACCGCTCGAGCCGCTCCTCCTTGAGGTCTTCCGGAACGGCATCAGGCAGCTCGTTTGCCAGGGCCCCTTCTACCGGTGAATACTTGAAGCAGCCCACACGGTCGAGCTGGGCTTCCTTCAGGAACTGCAGCAGTTCCTCGAACTCGGCATCGGTCTCGCCCGGAAAACCGACGATGAACGTCGAACGCAGCGTGAGATCGGGCACCGCAGCTCGCCAGGATTGAATCCGGTCCAGCGTTTTCTCGACCGCCCCCGGTCGCTTCATCAACTTCAGAATCCGCGGGCTGGCATGCTGAAAGGGAATATCCAGATACGGCAAAATCGTTCCGTCAGCCATCAACGGAATGACATCGTCCACGCTGGGATACGGATAGACATAATGCAGTCGAACCCACGCCCCCAGCCCGCCCAGTGCGCCTGCCAGTTCGGTCATCCGGGTCTTGAGCGGTCGTCCATTCCAGAAACCGGGGCGGTACTTCACGTCCACGCCGTAGGCGCTGGTGTCTTGCGACACCACCAGCAGTTCCTGCACGCCCGCGCCAACCAGCGCCTCGGCTTCACGCATCACATCGCCGACCGGCCGGCTGACCAGGTCGCCCCGCATCGAAGGAATAATGCAGAAAGTGCAACGATGATTGCAGCCCTCTGAAATCTTCAGATACGCGTAATGCCTGGGCGTCAGCTTGATCCCTCCGGGCGGGATCAGATCCTCGAAAGGATCGTGGGGCTTCGGCAGGGCCGCATGCACGGCCTCCATCACCTCGTCCAGCGCATGCGGGCCGGAAACGGCCAGCACCTTGGGATGCGCTTCGCGAACCACCTCCCCCTTGGCGCCGAGACACCCGGTCACGATAACCTTGCCATTCTCTGCCAGGGCCTCGCCGATGGCCTCCAGCGACTCCTGCACCGCCGCATCAATGAATCCGCAGGTATTGACGACTACCACGTCGGCATTGTCATAGCTGCCCACGATGCCGTAGCCCTCGGCCCTCAACTGCGTCAGGATCCGTTCCGAATCGACGGTCGCCTTGGGGCAGCCCAGCGAAACAAAGCCAACGGTCGGTGTGCGGTTGGAGCGTGATTTGGTTACCATGTCGTTCACTATGGAGCTGAATTGATGTACATCGTCGCGATTGGTTGGGCCTATGTCATCCTCATGATGGCCATCACGGCCAGCAGCATTGGCAAGGCCCTCGCTATCCTGCTTTTCCTGGGCGTATTGCCCCTGGCACTGTTTGTCTATGCCTTCGGCAGACCGCGACGTCGATCAGTGGCCGTCGCCGATGAGGAAACCGGCCAGCGCGACGCTCCCGATTCCCAGCCCGATCAACGCTAGCTGCTGCAGCGTCGCCCTGAGTTCGGCGCGCTTGTGCAGCCCCGGGATCAGGTCGGACAACGCCACATACAGCATGCTGGCACCGGCCAGCCCCAGCAATACAGGGGTCCAGCCCTCGAGCATCGATAGCGCAAAATACCCGACAAGCGCTCCAACCAGGGTCGCCACGCCGGTCAGGAAATTCAGAAGCAGCGCCTGGGTGCGCGTATAGCCCGAGTGCAGCAGAATCAGAAAATCGCCGATCTCCTGCGGGATCTCGTGCGCGATGATCGCAAGCGCAGTCACCACCCCCAGGCGGAAGTCGACCAGAAATGCCCCCGCAATGATGATGCCGTCCACGAAATTGTGAAAGGTATCGCCAACCGTGATCATCAGGCCCGAACGGCCATGATCATGGCCATGATGATGCGTGGGCGCGCCATGCGCCTCGCACACTTCCTCGTGACAGTGGCGCCACAACACCAGCTTTTCGAGCAGGAAGAACATCAGGATGCCCCCCAGCAGCGCCTTCGCCACCGTGTTGATATTGCCGCCCATTTCAACGGCCTCTGGCAGCACCTCCAGCAGCGAAGCCCCCAGCAAGGCCCCGATGGCGTAACTGACCAGAACCGGAACCCAATTGGGACGCGCCGACAACGCCAGTATCGCCGCCAGCAACAAGCTCAGCAAACTGCCTGCTGCAGTAGCAATCAAGATGACAGCAAGCGTTGACATGAAGGAACCGGGGACAACCAAGAAAGGCTGCCATTATACCGGCCCCGCCCTTGTCCACAGCAGGAATCAAGCAGAATCGTACAAGCAACCGCTGAAAATCAAGCGATCGAGCAAGCTTACTTTCGCTTCTGTGGCTCAGATTGAATAATGTACATTTCGTTCTTGCGCTTCAGTGGCACCGACTGAATCACGATCAGTTCGTTGCGCAGCTTGTCGATGCTTGCCTTGCCAAATCCTCTGACATGGTCGAGTTCATCTAGGCTCTTGAATGGCCCCCTGGTTTCACGATACTCGATGATCGCCCTGGCCTTGACCGGCCCGAGCCCTCTGATGGCCTCAAGCTCGGATTGCTTGGCCGTATTGATGTCCAGCCCCGCCCATGCGGGCAAAGACAGCAGCGCTGCCAACCACATCAACAACTGGAGTCGCTTCTTCATGTTTGTCCTGCCATCAAGGTTGATCGAAGAAACGAACATAACAGCGATAAACAGGAGGAGCCATACAACTTTAGTTGTATGTGAACACCAAGCGCTTGATTTCAATTGGTTTTATTTCACCCCCTTTTCCCCCAGGTGGCTTGAAATAAAAAACCCCCTCTTTGTGTGAGGGGGTTTTTGAGCACCTTGTGGTGCGTATAAGGAGTCTGACGATGACCTACTTTCACAGGCGAGCTGCCTACTATCATTGGCGCGGGAGCGTTTCACCGTCCTGTTCGGGATGGGAAGGGGTGGTTCCACTCTGCTATGGTCGTCAGACAAAGGGGTGGGGATTGAGTCTTGGACTGAATCCCGCATTCGGATTGTCTGGTTAGCTGTTCTGACACACCTTTCGGTGTGTTTGGAAGAAGGTTGTTTGGGTTGGTTTGTATCGAGCACACACCATGTATTGCTTCTCAAAATTATAGGATCAAGCCTCACGGGCAATTAGTACTGGTTAGCTTAACGCATTACTGCGCTTCCACACCCAGCCTATCAACGTCGTGGTCTTCGACGACCCTTCAGGGCACTCAAGGTGCCAGGGATATCTTATCTTCAGGCAAGTTTCACGCTTAGATGCTTTCAGCGTTTATCTCTTCCGTGCTTAGCTACCCGGCGATACGACTGGCGTCATAACCGGTACACCAGAGGCACGTCCACTCCGGTCCTCTCGTACTAGGA
>JBFHQA010000048.1:0-17328 GCA_041592455.1 Thiobacillus sp.
CTGTGTCGGCCTTCGGCTCCCCTGCGTTGCTCGCCGGCCGGGGCGGCGCGGGAACTCGCCCTGGCGGGCTCAGACACCCCGCGCCTTTTTTCCCCGACCAGCTGCGCTACTCGGCGACACAGAAGGGGCTTCTTCGCTGGCGCCAGCGCAAGGCAAGCCATCTGCAGTACGCGCGAGCGGTAACGGGGTTTGTTCCCCTTCAGCGCTGCCGATTGGGTGTGCGCGGACGGGAAGAGAGCGGAACCGTGTTCGAGCTCCGCAGCAAGGCACGTCTTGTGTGCCTTGCCAGGGCGAGTTGGTGGAGCGCCCGGCCGCGCGCGCCCAATCGGGGACCCGCAGGGCAGCGATGTGGGGTCGCCTTTCTTTGGTTCCTTTCTTTGGCGAGACAAAGAAAGGAACTCGCCCAAAGGCGAAACAGGATGTTCGCTATGCACGGACGGTGAGCCCTGCCGGAGCCGTGCCGCACGGACTCAGCTAACCCGGGAGGAAGCCATGAAATTCCGCCTCTACCGCTACCACCCCGAATCCGGCGAGCAACCCACCATGCAGGACGTCGAGCTCGACATCGATCCTGCGGGCAAGATGCTGCTCGATGCCCTGATCGCGATCAAGGCGCAGGACGAATCGCTTTCGCTGCGGCGATCCTGCCGCGAGGGCGTGTGCGGCTCGGATGCGGTCAACGTCAACGGCAAGAACCGGCTGGCGTGCATCACGCCGTTGTCCGAGCTGAAGCAGCCGATCGAGGTGCGGCCGCTGCCGGGCTTGCCGGTGATCCGCGACCTGATCGTGGACATGGAGCCGTTCTACCGGCAGTACCGCTCGATCAAGCCCTGGCTGATCAACGACGAGCCCGAGCCCGAGGTCGAGCGCCTGCAGAGTCCTGCCGACCGGAGCCTTCTCGACGGGGCGTACGAGTGCATCCTGTGCGCCTGCTGCACCACGTCTTGCCCGTCGTTCTGGTGGAACCCCGACAAGTTCGTCGGGCCGGCAGGCTTGCTGCAGGCCTGGCGCTTCATCGCCGACAGCCGCGACGAGGCGGTTTCCGCCCGTCTCGACAACCTGGAGGACCCGTACCGGCTGTATCGATGCCACGGCATCATGAACTGCGTGGACGCCTGCCCCAAGGGACTCAATCCCACCGAGGCCATCGGCCGCATCAAGACCATGCTGGTAAAGCGCCGTGTCTGACGCGATTGCCTGGCGCTGCCGCCGCGGTTTGCTTGAACTGGATATCCTGCTGGGTGGCTTTTGGTGCGCGCACCGCGATACACTTGAACCTCACGAGAAAGCCGCGATGGAGCGGCTCCTGAACCTGTCGGACATGGAGATCGCAGACACGCTTCAAGGACGGGTGCCGACGGGCGATGCCGACCTCGAGGCGCTCATACAACGCCTTCAACATTTTCGGGCAGCAACGATATTGGATTCACAATGAAAAAAACCGCCACCCTCAGTTTTAGCGACGGCACTCCCCCGATCGAGCTTCCGATCGAGGAGGGCACTTACGGCAAGCCGGTGATCGATATCCGTTCGCTCGCGGCGCACGGCTACTTCACGCACGATCCCGGCTTTACCGCGACGTCGAGCTGCAATTCGGCCATCACCTATATCGATGGGGAAGAGGGCCTGCTCTACTACCGGGGCTATCCGATCGAGCAGCTCGCCTACCAGTCGGACTTCATGGAAACGTGCTATCTGCTGATCCACGGCGAATTGCCGACGGCCGAGCAGAAGAACGCCTTCGAGCAATCGATCCGCCATCACAGCCTGCTGCACGACCAGATGGAAAACGTGTTTCGCGGATTCCGCCGCAGCGCGCATCCGATGGCCGTCATGATTGGCGTCACCGGCGCGATGTCGGCCTTCTATCACGAGGGCACCGACCTGTTCGACCCGCATCATCGTGAAATCGTTGCGCACCGTCTGATCGCCAAGATTCCGACCGTGGCGACCTGGGCCTACAAGTTCAACGAGGGGCAGCCCTTCGTCTATCCGCAGAACCGGCTCTCCTACGCCGAGAACTTCATGCACATGATGTTCTCCACGCCGTGCGAGCCCTACGAGCCGAACCCGGTGCTCGCGCGCGCGCTCGACCGCATCTTCATCCTGCACGCCGACCACGAGCAGAACGCCTCGACCTCGACCGTGCGCCTGGCCGGCTCCAGCGGCGCCAACCCCTATGCCTGCGTGGCAGCGGGCATGGCCTCGCTGTGGGGCCCGCTGCACGGCGGCGCCAACGAGGCCGTGCTCAAAATGCTCGATGAGATGGGCGATGTCTCGCGCATTCCCGACTACATCAAGCGCGCCAAGGACAAGTCGGACAGCTTCCGCCTGATGGGATTCGGTCACCGCGTCTACAAGAACATGGACCCGCGTGCGCGCATCATCCGTGAGACCTGCTACGAAGTGCTCGACGAACTCGACCTGCGCGACGACCCGCAGTTCAAGATGGCGATGGAGCTCGAGCGCATCGCGCTGGAAGACGAGTACTTCATTTCGCGCAAGCTCTATCCCAACGTCGATTTCTATTCCGGCATCATCTTCCGCGCCATGGGCATTCCGACCAGCATGTTCACCGTGCTGTTCGCGCTGGCCCGGACGGCCGGATGGGTGGCGCAGTGGAACGAGATGCTCTCCGATCCGGCGCACAAGATCGGGCGCCCGCGACAGATCTATACGGGATCGGCGCGCCGCGAGTATGTGCCGATGGACCAGCGCGGAGGCTGAAGACGGACAACCGAGGAACCCACGCTCATGAGCGCGCCTGACTGGAAACTGACTTCTCCACTGTATGCCGGCAATGCAGCCTACCTGGAGCAGTTCGGCGACGAGGCGCTGGCGCCCTGGCTGACCCGCCCCTTGCCGGGCGCGGCGGGGGCTGGGGACGTGGCGCAGGTAGGGGTATTGCGGCTCATCAACGCCTACCGTTACCTGGGCGTGGGGCAGGCCAGCCTGGATCCGCTGCGCCGTTTCGAGTCGCCGCCCATTCCCCAGCTCGACCCGGCCCACTACGGCCTGACCGAGGCCGACATGAACCGCGAGTTCGAGACCGGGTCGCTGTTCGGAGTCGACCGCGCGACCCTGGCCGACATACTCAAGCGCGTTCAAGGCGCCTACTGCGGGCATATCGGCGCAGAGTACATGCATATCTCCGACGTGCCCCGCAAGCGCTGGCTGCAGGAGCGCATCGAAAGCGCGCAGGGGCGCTACGGCGTTTCGCATGCCCTCAAGAAGCAGCTGCTCAAGCGGCTGACCGATGCCGAGACCCTCGAAAAATTTCTGCATACCCGACGGGTGGGGCAGAAGCGTTTTTCGCTCGAGGGCGGCGAAAGCCTGATTCCCCTGCTCGACATGGTGATCTCGCGTTGTTCCCGCCACGGCGCCAAGGAAGTCGTCATCGGCATGGCGCACCGCGGCCGCATCAACGTGCTGACCAACATCATGGGGCGTTCGCTCGACAGCCTCTACGAGGAGCCGAAGAACGGCGAACCGGGATCGCCCCTGTCGGGCGACGTCAAATACCACCAGGGATTTTCCACCGACATCGCCACGGAATTCGGCCCGGTTCACCTGGCCCTGGCGTTTAACCCGTCGCACCTCGAAATCGTGCATCCCGTGGTGCGCGGTTCGGTGCGCGCCCGCCAGGACCGGCGCGGCGACGTGCTCGGCTACGAGGTGGTCCCGGTGATCATCCATGGCGACGCGGCCCTTTCAGGCCAGGGCGTGGTGATGGAAAGCCTCAACATGTCGCAGACGCGCGGCTTCCGCAACGGCGGGGCGATCCATGTGGTCATCAACAACCAGATCGGCTTCACTACGTCGGACCCGCGCGACGTGCGCTCGACGCTCTACTGCACCGATGTGGCGAAAATGGTCGAGGCCCCGGTGCTGCACGTCAACGGCGACGATCCCGAGGCCGTGGCGTTTGCGGTCAAGACCGCGGTCGACTTCCGCTACACCTTCCACCGCAGCTGCTTCATCGACCTGGTGTGCTACCGGCGCCACGGCCACAACGAGCAGGACGAACCGCTCGCCACCCAGCCCATGATGTACCGTCGCATCCAGGCGCACCCCAGCACGCGGCTGCTGTATGCGCAGCGGCTGGTGGACGAAGGCGTGTTGAGCCAGGCCGAGGCCGACGACATGGTCGACGTGTGCCGCGAGAAGCTGGAGCACGGCGAACTGCTAGGATCCCCGGCACTGCCCGGATTCAAGGACACCTTCGGCACTGACTGGGGGCGCTTCAAGAACAATTCGAATGACGAGGTGGCGACGGCCGTGCCGGCAAGTCGCCTGGATTTCCTCGGCGAACGCATCACCAGCCTCGAGCACGAAATCGAGCTGCACCCCCGCGTGCAGAAGATCCTCGAGGACCGTCGCCGGATGCGGGCGGGCGAAATGCGGGTGGACTGGGGCTATGCCGAGCACCTGGCCTATGCCAGCCTGCTCGATGCCGGTGTCAACGTGCGGATATCCGGTCAGGATTCGGCGCGCGGAACCTTCTTTCACCGCCATGCGGTCTGGCATGACCAGAAGCGGGAAAGACGCCAGAGCGGCGTCTACATCCCGCTGGAGCACATTCACGACCGGCAGGGCAATTTCACCATCATCGACTCGCTGCTGTCGGAAGAAGCCGTGCTTGCGTTCGAGTACGGCTATGCAACGGCCGACCCCGAATCGCTCGTGGTCTGGGAGGCGCAGTTCGGCGACTTCGCCAACGGCGCCCAGGTGGTGATCGACCAGTTCATCACCAGCGGCGAGGCCAAGTGGGGCCGCATGTGCGGGCTGACCATGCTGCTGCCGCACGCCTTCGAGGGGCAGGGGCCGGAGCATTCCTCGGCGCGGCTCGAGCGCTTCCTGCAGTTGTGTGCGCAGGAAAACATCCAGGTCTGCGTGCCGACCCTGCCGTCGCAGATATTCCATCTGCTGCGCCGGCAGAGCGTCAGGCCGATCCGCAAGCCCCTGGTGGTGATGAGCCCCAAGAGCCTGCTGCGCCACCCCGAATCGACGTCCACGCTGGACGACCTGACGCGCGGCGCGTTCATGCCGGTGATCGATGATCCGCGCGCGCCCCGCGAGGCCACGCGCGTGGTGGCGTGCAGCGGGCGGGTCTGGTTCGATCTGGAAGCGGCGCGGGTGGCGCGCGGTATCGAGGACGTGGCGCTGGTGCGGGTCGAGCAGTTGTATCCCTTCCCCGAGAAGGCATTCCGTTCCGTGCTGCAGTCGTATCCACGGGCCACGACCTTCGTCTGGTCGCAGGAGGAACCGATGAACCAGGGCGCCTGGTACCAGACCCTGCATCACCTCAATCACTGCGCACCGGGCGGCCGACGCTTCCATTACGCCGGCCGTCCCGCTGCGGCCGCGCCGGCATCGGGCTACGTCTCGCGGCATCGCGCAGAAATCGAAGCGCTGATCAACGACGCGCTGGAGACCCCGTATGAAAATTGACGTTCGCGTTCCCACCCTGTCCGACTCGGTCGCCAACGGCACCCTGCTGCCGTGGCGCAAGCAGGTGGGCGAGTCGGTCGCGCGCGACGAGACGCTGGTCGACCTGGAAACCGACAAGGTCATCCTGGAAATCCCGGCGCCCGCGTCGGGCACGCTGGTCGAGATCCGCCAGGCCGAAGGTGCCGTGGTCGATGCCGAACAGGTGGTGGCGGTCATCGAAACCGGCGAACAGGCCGCCTCGGTGACGGCTGCCGAAAAGCCGGCGCAGCAGGCCCCGGCAGCGCCGCCGGCCGTGGCCCGGCCGCCGAGCCAGCCCACACCTCGCCCGGCGGTCCCCGCCCAGCCCGTGGCGCCCCTGCCTCAAGCGGCCGAACCGGCGCATCCGGTGGAAGAGGGCGCGATTCGACGCGAACCGATGTCGCGCCTGCGGCAACGGGTGGCCGAGCGCCTGGTCGCAGCGCAGCACACCGCGGCCATGCTCACCACCTTCAACGAGGTGAACATGCAGGCGGTGAACGACCTGAGGCAGCGCTTCAAGGCCGAATTCGAGGTCAAGCATGGCGTCAAGCTGGGCTACATGTCGTTTTTCGTGCGTGCCGTGTGCCAGGCGATGCAGCAATTCCCGGTGATCAATGCTGCCATCGACGGCAACGATATCGTCTGGAGTGACGACATCGACATCGGCATCGCCATCTCGAGCCCGCGTGGACTGGTGGTGCCGATCCTGCGCCGGGCGCAGACGCTGACTTCAGCCGGGATCGAGGCTGCGATCGCCGATTTCGGCAGCCGTGCGCGCGAGGCCAGGCTCACGCTCGAAGACCTCTCGGGCGGCACTTTCTCCATCACCAACGGCGGCGTGTTCGGCTCGCTGCTGTCTACGCCCATCCTCAACCCGCCCCAATCGGCCATCCTCGGCATGCATTCGATCCAGGATCGGCCCATCGCCGAAAATGGCATGGTCGTCGTCCGGCCCATGATGTATCTGGCGCTGACCTACGACCACCGCCTGATCGATGGACGCGATGCCGTGCAGTTCCTGGTGGCGGTCAAGGCCGCGCTGGAATCGCCGGAAGCGCTGTTGTCGGCGGATTGAACGACATTTACCCGGACCGCTCATGTCTGCCTCCCCCACGACTACCCAGCCGACGTCACAGTCATCAGGAAACCTCGTCGAGATCAGCGACCTGCATTTCGCCTACGAGAACAATGCCGTTCTCAAGGGCGTCAAGCTTTCGATCCCGCGCGGCAAGGTGGTGGGCATTCTCGGCGTCAGCGGATGCGGAAAGACCACCCTGCTCAAGCATATCGGGGGCCAGCTCAGGCCGTCGCACGGCAGCGTCAGCTTCGACGGCCAGGTGGTCCACAAACTGGGCAACGCAGACCTGTACGCGATCCGGCGAAAGATGGGCATGATGTTCCAGGTCAGCGGCCTGTTCAGCGACCTGTCGGTATACGACAACATCGCCTATCCGATGCGCGAGCATACCGACCTGCCCGAAGACGTCATTCACGACCTCGTGCTGATGAAACTCCATGCCGTCGGCCTGCGCGGCGCGCATGCGCTCAGGACGAGCGAGCTGTCGGGCGGCATGGAGCGTCGCGTCGCGCTGGCCCGGGCGATCGCGCTCGATCCGACGCTGATCATGTACGACGAGCCCTTTGCCGGGCTCGACCCGATCTCGCTCAATACCATTGCGGACCTGATTCGCCGGCTCAATGACGCGCTCGGGCTGACCTCGATCGTGGTCACCTACGACGTTTCGGAATCACTCAAGGTCGCCGACTACGTCTATTTCATCCACGACGGCGTGGTGGTGGCCGAAGGCAATGCGGCCGAGATGGTCGATTCGCGCGATCCCTTCGTCCATCAGTTCGTCCATGCACAGCCCGACGGACCGGTCGCCTTCCAGTATCCCAACCGCCCCTTTGCCGAAGATCTGGAGCTATCGTCCCCCTCGTCGTGACACGGTGAGTCTGGACTGGCATGTTTCTTGTCAGGAGGCTTAAGAACCGGCAAATCTCACCGTTAACCGAATCATAATAAACGGATACGAGACAAGCCTGCCGCCATGAAGCCAGCAATGCCAACCCGGAGTCATCGGGCGTGATGTTTCCTGCCAGTCAGGATAGCGATGAGCGCATCGACTTTGCGACCCTGCGCGCCCTCGTGGTGGACGACTACCCGGGCATGCGCAGCGCGTTGCGGCTGACGCTGTCGAATTTCGGCATCACCAAGGTCCAGCTTGCCGCCAATGCGGCCGAAGCGATCTACCAGATCAAGCACAAGCACTACGACTTCATCCTCTGCGACTACAACCTGGGGGACGGGCGCGATGGCCAGCAACTGCTGGAAGAGTTGCGCCACGGCAACCTGATTCCGCTCGATACGGTTTTCATGGTGGTCACGGCCGAGTCCTTCTACGAGAAAGTCGTGGCGACGGCCGAACTGGCGCCCGACGACTACATGATCAAGCCGTTCAGCGCCGATGTGCTGTGCAACCGGCTACACGGGATCCTGCAGCGCAAGCGGGCGTTCCGCGAGGTCTACAAGCTGTTCCAGGCGCAGGACCTGGAAGCGGCCGTCGAGGCCTGCGACCGGCTGGTCAAGGACAAACCTAAATACATCGTGGATGCCTTTCGATTCAAAGGGGAATTGCTCGTGACGCTGGGCCGCTTCGAGGAAGCAGAAGCCCTGTACCAACAGGTCATCTCGATGCGCGCCATCCCTTGGGCTCGCCTGGGCCTCGCCAAGGCCCTGCATCTGCAGAAGAAGGATGTCGAGGCCGAGGAAGAACTGCGCGACGTGCTGGAGCGCGCCCCGGAAATGGTGGCGGCCTACGACCTGCTGTCGGACGTCTGCATGGCGCGCAAGGACGGGGCAGCCGCTCAGGATGCGCTCGAAAAGGGCGTGGCCATCTCGGCCAAGACCGTGCGCCGCCAGCAGAAGCTGGGCGAAGTCGCCCACGCCAACGGCGACCTCAACACGGCCCGAACGGCGTTCAGCAATGCTGTCGAAAAAGGCCGCCACTCGATTTTCATTTCACCGACCGACTACGGAAATTTGTGCCGGGTGCAGATCGAGCAGGGCGACCTCAAGGCCGCAACCGATACGATCAAGCGAAACCGGACCACCCTGCAGGCCACGCCGGAGGGCAAACTGGTGGCCGCGGTCACCCAGGGTATCGCGCATGCGCAGGCCGGCAACCTGCAGGAGGCCGACAAGGCGCTGGATGCCGCGGCCGCCTTGCGTTCGGCCGGCACGCGTGGCGACCCGAACCTGATGCTCGACCTGGCCGGGGTCTGCATGGCGACCGGACGCAACGATGAGGCCGACGGCATCATCGGGGAAGTGGCGCGCAACGCCCACGACAGCGAGGCCCTGCTGGCCAAGGCCAGGAAGATCTACGAAACCGCCGGTCGCGGCGATGTGGGCGCGAACGTGCTGTCCGCGGCTACCGGGGATGTGCGCAAGCTCAACAACGAAGGCGTCGTGCTGGCGCAGCGCGGCGATTTCAAGACGGCGGTCGAGAAGCTGATGACCGCCTGCGATCAGGCCCCCTATAACCCCAGGATCATGATGAATGCCGTATGGGTTATCCTGAAATATATCGATCAGGTCGGGATGGACGAAAACATGATTGAAATTGCCAGAAAGCACCTGGCAGAAGCGGAGCGCCAGGCACCGGGGCACTCGCGGCTTTCGGGCCTGCGGCTGCAGCTCAAGGACGTGGAAAGCCGGTTCGGGGTCCGGCGCGGGAGCCCGGCATGAGTCTGCAGGGTGCGGACTTCTACGCAGCGCTGATTCACGAACTCAAGAACAATCTCGGACTGCTGTCGATGACCATAGACAGCATCCCGCTGAAGGGCGATGCCGATCACGACTCCGCGGTCGAAACGGCCAGGCTGTTGTGCCAGGGCTCGGTCGACCGGCTACGGCAGGCCCTGCTGATCTACAAATCGATCGACAGGGCCATTTCACCCGCCATCGAAGCGTATTCTCCCCACGACCTGGTGCAGGGCATCAAGGGACGGGCCGAGGCCCTGTCGCGCGGACGCCTGCGTATCGAATCGCTGCTGCAGGCAAATGTCCCTCCGGTCTGGTTCCTCGATCGCGACCTGGTCGAAATGGCCCTGGTCAACGCCGTGCACAACTCGCTGGCCTATGCGCGCACGCGCATCCTGGTTGAAGCAGGCCTGCTGGATGGCTGCCTCGCCATATCGGTGCGGGATGATTCGGACGGCTATCCCGAGCATATCCTGGCGGGGGCCGAACCGCATGCCGCCGCTTATCGCTCCACCGGAACAGGCCTCGGCTTGCAGTTTTCGCGCCTGATCGCGCATTCCCATGAACACGAGGGTCGTCGGGGCGAACTGCGGCTTTTCAACGATAACGGCGCGGTCTTCAGCCTGCTGCTGCCCTGACCCGGCGAGTCCGCTGCGGATCACTCGTCCAGCAGGGCCACGCTGCTGTCAGCCGTCTGCTTGTCGATCGTGAACAGCAACACGCAGTATTCGTTCTGCTCCTCGACGGGGGTGGGGTCGTCGGCGCAATTGCAGCCCGCGATCACGCCGGAGTAGAAGACCCCCGCCTTGATCCGGACAGAAGCCGGGTCGTCGTCCACGCTGATCAGCATGACCCGGAAAGGCGTGTCGGACACGTGGCTGCTGCTGGCCATGCCCTGTTGCAACGGCAGCAGAGTGTGGTCCAGGCTTTCCGCTTCACGTTTGAAAACCGCGCCGAAACCGGGCGTTCCCCAGGCGTCGAGGGATTCGGACATGCGCAGCATGGGGGTCATGCGCGGGCTCGCGCCTTTCCCGGCGCGTCATCGCGATCGAGCAGCGCCCGATACACGGCCAGGTCGCCCGCCGAATGGCAGCAGAAGATCACTTCCCGGATGTCCAGCCAGGTTTGGACCGATTCCCGAACCGTCGTGACGGCGATGCGGGCCGCAGGCTCGACGGGATAGCCATAGACGCCGGTGCTGATCGCAGGAAAGGCCAGCGTGCGGATGCCTTGTTCGGCCGCCACCTCGAGCGAACGTCGATAGCAGGATGCCAGTTGCTCTGCTTCACCCTGATGGCCGCCGTGCCACACAGGCCCGACGGTATGGATGACGTGGCGGGCGGGTAGCCTGAATCCCGGCGTGATCCGGGCATCGCCGGTGGCGCAGCCGCCGAGCGGACGGCACGCCTCCAGCAACTGGGGCCCTGCCGCGCGATGGATCGCGCCGTCCACGCCACCGCCGCCCAGCAGGCTGTTGTTGGCCGCGTTGACGATCGCGTCCACATCGAGCGTGGTGATGTCTGCCTGGATGGCGCTGAGTCTTGCGGTCATGGTGCCCCGGGGATCGTTCAGCCGGTCAGGGCACGGCGGCTCAGGATGATCGAAACCAGGATCGCCAGCGTGACCAGCCAGCCCAGAATATAGACCACCATCGCCTGCCGTGCCTTGTCCTTTTCCAGCCCGGTACGCGGGCGGATGCCGCGTGCAAAGAACACCACCTTGCTGGCCAGGTTGACGCTGACGAGGTTGATCGCGAGCAGCAGGCCCGCGCCCGTGGCGAGGTCGGCATTGCCGTGGCCCAGCATCAGGCCGAGCGTGACGGCGGGCGGCAGGATGGCGACTGCGACCATCACGCCGACGAGCACGCTCGACAGCCCGGTGGTCAGCGACAAGGCGGCTGCCGCGCCGGACGCCAGGGCCAGCACGACCGAGTCGAGCCCGACCTCTGTGCGCGCCATGATCTCCGGGCTGGACAGCGAGAACGGCCAGATGAGGCTGATCGCCACCGACAGCGCCACGGCGAATGCAATGCCGACTGCAGTCGTGACGACCGACTTGCGCATCAGCTTGATGTCGCCGAGCGCGGTGCCGAGGCCAAAGGCGAGGTTGGGGCCCAGCAGGGGGGCGATTACCATGGCGCCGATCACGACCGCCACGTTGTTCTCGATCAGGCCGATCGCGGCAACGGCGGTCGACAGGAACACCAGAACCATGAAATTCAGGTCCAGTCGCGCATTCTTGCCCACGCCTTCGTACAGGGTTTCCCGGGCGGCCGTCGCGGCGTCTTCCACCTTGCGGTCCTCATCCGATGGCTTGGGCAGTGCGAGTTCCACCGGCAGCACCACGATCCGCACGGCCGGCTGCGCGCCGAACAGGGTTTGCAGCGAATCGAGCACGGGCTGAAGCCTGCTGTCGGTCACCAGCAGCCGCATCGACTGCATCCCGTCTTCGCACACCTGTCCGAGCCGGAAATCGGAGGCCTCGTGCTTTTCGGCTACCGCCTTGACCGTATCGGCGCTCCCTGCCTCAGCCACCACCTCGACATACTTCATTCATGGGCCTCTTGGGATGTTGTCGTTTGCGTGAAGTCGGCTGCCTGCGCAGGTCTTCCGGCTTGCTTACCTGGTCGCGCCTTGCCGCAACTCGAACATGGCGCTCTGGTCGACCTGGATCAGGCCGCGCTTGGGGCGGTCCAGGTCGATGATGATGAACACGATCAGGGCAATCAGGAACGAGACCAGCACGATGGGCGCGACCACGCGTTTTCCGGTCAGTCCGCTCGAATAGCCGAGGATCCCGCCGGAGGCGATGAAGACGACGAACAGCAGCAGCAGAACCACTTCGGGAACGTGCATTTGCAGCAGGGCATTGCGCTTGCCCTGGGCATCGATCAGGTCATTGAGCGAATTCACAAAGGCGCCGGTCGTGACCGGGCGGGGGTCGTCATTGGTGGCCTGGATGGCCAGCGACCACAATTCTTCCTGCAGGTCGGCGATCTGCCGGTTGTAGCGTTGCCGCTCCTCCTGCCGGGTGAGGTCGGTCTGGCCGATGGCGATGCGCAGTTCGATATATCGATGCAGTGCATCGGACACCTTGCCCTGGTACGACTCGGGCAGCAGTTGCACCCGCAGCACGGCCGTGCCGATGGCGTTGGCCTCGTCGATCAGGGCATGGCTGCGGTTGTCGTAGCGCTGCATCGACATGCTGAAGGTAAAGCCCAGCAGCAGCGCCAGCAGGCCCAGAATGCTCGCCTGGATCGACCCGGTCAGGGACTTGACCTCGCTGTTGGTGCGGGCCTGGACGAATCGGCCCGTGCGATAGCCGATCTCGTTGAACACGATGATCAGGACGAACAGCGTCGCCGTAATGGCCAGGCTGTGAAATCCGTACAGCAATTCTTCTTGATTCATGGCTGGAACGGCCGAGGGGAAAGTCTGCGTGTAAAGCGCGCAGTGTAACGGCTCGCCACCGTCTTGGCACGCGTCAACGCGCGCATCAGGCGCGCTGGAAGCGGGTCGAGCGGGGAATCAGATGGGTGGGCGGCACACGATGGCAGCGTGCGGGCCTGCCATCGTCGATACCGCCGGTTCGCCCCCTGGGGGGCGAGGAGGGTTTAGCAAAGATCCTTGATGGTCCTGGAGGCGCCGTTCTTCTTGACGCTGGCGATGCCGTTTTCGCAGGACGCCTCGGTGGCGTACATCTGGCTTGTGCCGATGATCTGATGGTTGCCTGCCTTCAGGCTGAAGTAGGCTTTGCCGTTCGATGAAGTCTTGCGCGCGTATCGTGCGTCCTGGGCGCTGTTGGCCTGAATCGAGGCGATGCCGTTTTCTGCCGACCGACGCGTCTTGTACAACTCGCTTGTCAGAATCGTCTCTGCATTGCCTGCCTTGAGAACGAATCTAAACTGTCCGTCGCTGCTCTTGCTCAATTCAAACCAGCCTGCCATGGGTCTCCTCCTCTTTGGGTTGATGGGGCAAAGAAATGTTTTTGTATAAAAACATAAGGCCAGACCATAACATTGCGGCCTGGCTTCGGCAACCGGTGGCTACGGGATGGAAGCGCGTTGCACTCGAAACAAGCGCTGCATCGGAGCCGATCGCATGCAGACACAGTGTCTGGCGGGGATTGTAAAGAATTGTCAGAACGGCCAACGCGTGGGAGAGATGGATCGTGTCAGCGCGATTCTGGCGGTTCGGCTTGCCAGGGCCAGCGGCCTTCGACTTCGAGGTGCAGCGTCACGCTGAGGAAGGAGCGGATCAGGATGATCAGGCCGAGCACAGCCACATTCTCCAGCGTATTGGCGACCACGACCGTGCGGATGATGTCGCCGGCGATCAGGAACTCCAGGCCGAGGATGATCGAACGCCCCAACTGGCGGCGGTAGGTTTTGTAGGCCACGCCTTCGGGCAGTGTCCTGAACGTACGGATGAAGGCGAACGAGGCGATCAGCGTACCGATCACGACCACGAGCACGCCGACCGCCTCGATGGCGTAGCCGGCAACGGAAATGGTTTCGGCAAATTGCATGGCGGGTGGGGTCCCTGTTGTGGTGTTGAGTGTCCAGCCCGCAGTCTACTGGGTGTCCTGCGGCCCCACCCAGAAAAATGGGTTGCAGGCGACCTCCCACAGGTGGCCTTCCGGATCCTTGAAGTAGCCTGCATAGCCGCCCCAGGCCGTCTTCTGCGGCGCCTTGGCAAGCGTGCCACCGGCCGCGATTGCCTGGTTCACCACGGCGTCGACCTCCGCTTCCGAGGCAACGTTGTGCGCCAGCGAGAATCCCTCGAACCCGCTGCCCTGCGCCGAGACCCGGGCATCCTCAGCCAGGGCCTCGCGCCCGTATAAGCCCAGCCAGCTGCCGTTGAGCGTGAAAAAAGCTACTTCGGGCGGCGACTCCATCTGCGGAAACCCGAGTCCGTCGCGGTAGAACTTCACCGCAGCGGGCAGGTTGCGCACGCCCAGGGTGATCATGCTGATGCGTGGTTTCATCGTCTCGACTCGCCAAAAAATCAATTCTGGATGCGATCAGCAGGGAAGGGCTCAGCCCGACAGCGCCACCGCCAGGCTGATGAACGCGACGATGGCAAACACGGCCGCGATGCCCGACAGCCACGCCAGGCGAACCCGATGCTCCTCGACCCGCCGGACGAGCTGCGTGTTCTGGTCCGCCAGCGTTTTGATCAATTCCGACGAGGCCAGCATCTGTTCGTGCAGGGCATCGGTGGAAATTTCCAGGGCGGCCAGGCGTTCCTGCAGCGTGGCAACGGATTCGGGGTCGGACAGCGTCGCGTCTGGCCGCGCGACGGCAGGCGGAGGGGCAGGGGGCTTGCCGCTGACGGAGTTCCACAGCTTTTTGGCGCCATCGGCTACCTTGGGCGCATTGCTGATGACCTGGTCCCACGGAACAGCCTTGAGCACCACCAGCCAGGGAATGGCCATAGGGATATCCTCCAATGATTGATGTCGTTGTCGAGGACGGCCTGGCGCGGCGACCGTCAGCTTTCATTCTAGAAGATTCGTTCATTCGGGGCGCGATCCGCCCCCGCAAACCGCCATGCAACGCTGCGTCAAAAAACCTGCTCGCCGCGGCTCCAGCGCGCTTCCAGTCCGGGATCGGACAGGGCCAGCACGACAGCCCGGCCGAGCTCGACGCCGGCAGGCCCGAGACCGGACTGTTCGTACGCGCTGGCCGTGCCCCTGATGAGCGCCTCGGCATCGAGCAACAAACCCAGGTCTTGCGGAATGTCGGCCGAGCCGGCTGCACACTGGCGCGCGTCAAGCGAGTGCGCCTTGCGGCATACGGCCGGCCGGATGGCGTAGATCGAGCACTGCCCGCCCTGCAGAAAGGCGCAAGGCGGTCGTGCCTGCCAAGAAAGCGCCTGGTCGCCAGCCGCAGCCTGGCGGGCCAGACGAGCCTCGAGCGACTTCAGGTCAGCCGGGCTCAGCGTGTTCACCACATGCCGCACGATGCCAAATACCTCGGCAGGCAGGGCGTTGACCTTGCTATGGCAGCAATGTGCGCATCCGGGCTTGCACTCGGGCCGCATGCCGCCCTGAACACGTAGCTGAAAGGCATTGTCGACCCCGCGATGCAGATGGACGACGAAACCAACGGCCGTCGATCGATCGCTCAACAGGCTCAACTGGCGATGGACTGCCAGGCGCACATTCTCCACCGATCGCCAGAATGCCTCGCGCTCGGCCTGGCTCAAGAGGGGATCGGAATCAGTCATGCACCTTGCTCCAGCGTCGATGCGTCCGGCGATGGACTATAGCGGCCATACCACCGGCAACAGCAGCATGGCCACGGCGAACACGAGCAGCGTCAGCGGCAGGCCCAGCTTCACATAGTCCACGAAACGGTAGCCGCCCGGACCCATCACCAGCACGTTGGCCGCGTGCGCCACCGGGCTGGCAAAGCTCGCTGCAGCGGCGATCGCGATGGCCATCACCGGCGCCAGCGGCGAAATGCCCATGTCGGACGCGGCCGACAGCGCGATCGGGGCCATCAGCAGCACCAGTGCCGCGTTGGGCATGATCAGCGTGGCGAGGGCCGTGCAGACATACAACCCTGCGATCACCGGCCACGGGCCGTACGGCCCCAGCACCCCGATCACGCCGCCGGCCAGGAACTCGGCCGTGCCGCTGCTGTGCATCGCGATGCCCAGCGGCAGCATGCCGGCGATCAGGAAAATCGAGCGCCAGTCGATGGAACGGTAAGCCTGCTCCATGGTCAGGCAGCGCGTCAGCACCATCAAGGTGGCGCCGGCCACCGCGGCGATCGAGATATGCAGCCAGCCGGCCAGCACCGTGCCGATGGTCAGCAGCATCAAACCGCCCGCAAGCGGCGCCTTGCGGGTGTCGGTCGGCTGCACCTGGAACGGGTTCAGCACGATCAGGTCCTCGTCGGTGGCCAGCGTGGCCAGCCGCTCGCGCGGGCCGACGATGAGCAAGGCATCGCCGCGCTGCAGCGCCAGCACGCCGACGCCCGAGCGCAGCGCCTGGCCGTTGCGCCAGACCGCCGCCACCGCGACGTGATAGCGTTCCTCGAGCTTGAGGTCGGACACTGTCCTGCCGTTGAGGCGCGCGTGCGGATGCAGCGCGGCCTCGACCATTTCGAGCTGCCCCTCGTCGAACACGCTCATGTAGGGCGTGGCGTCTTCGAGCAGGTCCATCTGCTGCAGGCCGCGCAGCACGTCGAGATCCTGCTCGCGTCCCTGGATCAGCAGCAGGTCGCCGGCCTCCACCACCTCCTGGGGCGCCGCCGCGTCGAGCAGCTTGCCGCCGCGAAACAGGCTCAGCAAGCGAAAATCGAAGGCGTCGGCAATGCGGTTCTCGCCGAGCGTGCTGCCGGCCAGCGGCGAGTCCTGCGGCACGCGCAGCACGAACAGGCGCTCGTGCAGGCGCCAGACCTTGCTGCGCTCGCCTTCGGATACGGGTGCCACGACCTCGAAACCGGACATCTTGCGCAGCACCGCCAAGGCTTCGTCGCCGCACTGCACCAGCAGGCGGTCGCCCACGGCCAGCCGTTGCTGGGCGAGGCGCGTGCGGTAGACGGTGCCGCCGCGGCGCAGCGCCAGCACGTTGGCGCCGTGCTGCTCGCGGAATTCCAGATGATGCAGCGGCTGGCCGATCAGCGGCGACTGCTCGTCGAGCACCAGCTCGGCCAGCACGGTCTGCGCCCACAGCAGGTCGTGCAGCATCGGCGCCTCGCGCTCGATGCTGAGCGAGCTCCAGCGGCGCAGCAGCTCGAAGCGGTCGAGCCGGCCCTGGGCGAGCAGCACGTCGCCGCCTTGCAGCACGGTCTCGCCCGAAGGCAGCGCCTCGGTGCGTCCCTTGCGCGTCAGCGCGATCACCATCAACCCGGCGGCCGAGGCCAGCGCCGAGTCGAGCAGCGTGCGTCCGGCCAGCAGCGAATCGTCTGGCACGCGCAGCGCGACGATGCGTTCCTGCAGCCCGTACAGCGTGCGGAGTTCGTGCTGGCTGGCCGAGGAGCGCATGGGGTCGGTGCGCGGCAACAGGTAGCGGCCTGCCAGCGCCATGAAGGCGGTGACGGCCAGCAGCACCGGCAGCCCGATCCAGGCAAAATCGAAGAA
>JBFHQA010000049.1:0-17327 GCA_041592455.1 Thiobacillus sp.
AGGCATCACCTCCAGAGGGTCGCGCGGCTGCGCGTTGCGCCGCACGTTTGTCAGGGTCTGACTGAACTGTAGCCGCCCTCTCCGGATTGGCAACTCGTGCAGGACGAGCGCGACTCAGGCCTTGCGAACGTCCGTAGCCTGGTTGAGATTGGCAAAACCGGCCGCATCGAACATGACGGTCACCGACGGCATGCCCGCCTGCCAATGCCGCACCGCGCGCTCGCCGCGCGCCAGGAAACCAGCCAGGCCGTCGCGCTGACGGAGGTCGACAATGAAGCAGGTATGGTGCACACGCGATGCGTCGGCCGCCACTGCGAGCGGCGCCTGCTCGCGCAGCGCGGCGTCCAGCAGGCGGCTCACCAGGTCGGACGGCAGATGCGGCGTGTCGCACGGCACGACCGCCAGCCAGTCGGCCGTCACCGCCTGCATCGCGGCCAGCACCCCGGCCAGCGGCCCCGGATAATCCGGCAGCGCATCGGGCAGCACACGGCGACCGTAGGCGGCATAGGTTTCAAGGTTGCGATTGGCGCTGATCACCACCTCGTCCACCTGCGGCGTCAGCACATCGAGCGCCCATTCGACGAGCGGCCGTCCCTTGTAGTCGACCAGTCCCTTGTCGGCACCGCCCATTCGGCTGCCCTGGCCGCCCGCCAGGATCACGCCGGCGACGCGCCCGGTACCTGGCCGTTCAGCGCCGCACATAGAGGTGAAAGCGGTCGGAGCGGTCGCCGGGGCGCGCGCCTTCCCACTGCTTGACCCAGTCTTCCGGGACATGCGGCTCGGCTTCCCGTTGCCGGGTTTCCACCAGCAGCCAGCGGCAGCCGACATCGGCCGGCGCGAGCAGCCGCTGGCTGTGGTAGGCCAGCAAGACCCGCTGCTGGTTGCGCACCTGATGGGTCTGGATGCATTCGGCCGCCGGCACGCGCTGCGCCAGCACTTCGGCCACGCTGGCGTAGCTCAGCCGCTGGTCCAGCGGCGCCTGGAACAGTGCCATCAGCAGCACCCACATGAACGTCATGCTCGCCGTCCACACCAGCATGGGGCGCAGCGGCGACCGCCGAACCCGCGCCAGAAAGACGACCCAGGCCAGCGTGACAGCCGCGCCCAGAGCCAGCGCCCAGCCGCGAAACTCGCCCACGCCGGTCATGCCCAGCTTGACCAGCCTGTTGGCGAGACGCTCCGGCACGCCCAGGTCATGCGCGCTCCAGTACACCCAGAACACCAGACCGATAAAGCCGAACAGCATCACGCCGAACCACAGCAGCGCATTGGCCGCGCCGCGACGCAAGGTGAAGAGGCCTGCCGCACCGAGCAGGGCCAGCGGCAGCAGCAGAATCAGCCCCTGCTCCTCGGCCGGATGAACGTCGAAACCATACAGCACCAGCAATCCCAGCAGCGCGCCCACCGGCAGCACCACGCCGGGCGTGCGCCACTGGCGCCGGCTGCGGTACAGCGCCCACACAGCCAGCGGCCACGCCGGCCAGGCATACCAGCCGAGGATGCCCAGATAGTAGGCCGGGCGCTGCCCGGTCTCGCCAATCCAGCGCTGCAGATTGAACGCACGCTCGAACGGAATGCCCTGGCTCGACAGGACAGCCAGCCAAAGAATGCTGGCGACGAGCGCCACGCCCACGCCCAGGGCAAACGCGCGCCGCGCAGACGGCGACTGGTACTCCGCCAGCGCCAGCATCAGTCCCGCGCCCAGCAGCAGGAACAGCGCCGCTTCGGCTGCGCCACCGGCCAGCAGCATCAGCACCGCGCCCGCGCCCAGCGTCCAGCCGCTGCTGGCCACGCGCGGCAGGTTGACGAGGCCCGCCAGCATGATCGCGGCGGCGGCGAACTGCGCAGTCGCCGCATTCAGTTCATGACCGCGCACCAGCAGCCCCATACATCCCAGCAGCGTCAGGGCGGCCGCCCACCCCGCCTCGGCGCCGTAGAGCACGCGCGCCGCACGCGCGACATACACCAGCGCCAGCGCAATGAAGAGCCCCGAGGCCAGCCGCGCGCCGTCAGCCAGCGACAGGAAGGGCGACGTGAGCCAGGCCGTGGCGCTCGCCACCCAGTAATAGAGCGGCGGCGTGGTCGACAGCGTCTGCGGCGCCGCGCCGCTTTGCATCAGGGTCCACAGCTGCACGAAGTGCTCGCCGTCGCCGCCTTTCCAGGGCGCGTGCCCCACCAGTCCGGGCAGCAGCCAGGCCAGGCACAGCAACAGCAACCCGAGCTGCGGAAGGGTCGGTGCGAAGCACCGGGGAACCCACCGGCGTACTCCCTGCGAGTGCTGCGGAAGGGTCGGTGCGAAGCACCGGGGAACCCACCGGCGTACTCCCTGCGAGTGCTGCGGGGACGGCGAGGAAGACGACGGCTTACCGGACAATTTTCAGGAGCTGCCCGGCCTTGGGCTCGCCACGGGGATAGAGATCGTTCATCAGGCGCAGCTGGCTCTCCGCCTCGGCACCCAGCGGTGACTGCCTGGCGAGTTCGGCCATGGTCGTGCCGGACTGCGCGGTGACCAGTTGAATCACGTGCGGCCGGGCGGCCTGCCGCTCGGCGGGCGTAATCGCGTGGAAGCTGTTGATGGCGCCGCGCAGGGTGTTGCGCTCACGGTTGTATACCGCCTTGTCCTTGGCCATGCCCGCGATCAGGTACTGCGCCCCGTTGAACACCACGGCCGCCACCACGACCGGCTTGCCCTGCTGGGCGCCCGCCGCGAATGCGGCCGGATAACCGGACAGGCTGCCGCTGTCGTAGCGTGCCCCGGCGTCCAGCTTGAGGCCTTTCTGCAAGGTTTCGAGCGGCTTGTCGTTGTTCGGCCCCGGCTGCAGTTCCACCAGCGCATCGCCCTGCGGGCTCAGCGCGATCACGCGATCGGGGCGGTTCTTCACCTTCCAGCCCTGCGGAAACTGGATCGCCAGACCCAGCTTGTCGTGCAGCAGCGCGTTGTTGCGAATCACGCCCTGGTCCGGGCTGTCGCCGAAATACACCCCCGCCATGTGCTGCAGGAATTCGCTGCGCCCCTCGCGCGGGCTCGCCACGCTGTACTTGTTCGCCTCGCCCACCACCTGCTGCAGCCGCGCGTCATTGCTGGGATGCGTGGCAAACGTGCCGTGGTAGGTCTGCGGCTGGCGGCCGTCGCGCCTGGCCTGCTCGGCGGCGTAGGTTTCCTGGTCCTTCAGCACGCCGATGACATCGATCATCGCCTGCGGGTTGTAACCGGTCTTGGCCAGGTACTGCGCACCCAGACGGTCCGACTCCAGTTCATGCTCGCGCCCGTAGCCGGCCGTCCAGGCCTGCGCCAGCGTCTGCAGCAGGCTCGCGCCTGCCTGGTTGTTCATGCCCGGAACGAATATCGAACCCAGCACCGCGCCCAGTCCCACCGCCGTGGCCGTGCTTTGCTGGCGCACGCCGTGGCGCGCGGTGACGTGGCCGATCTCGTGCCCCACCACGCCGGCCAGCTCGGCCTCGGAATTGAGATACGCCATGATGCCGCGGGTGATGTAGACGTACCCGCCGGGCAGGGCGAAGGCATTCACGTCGGGACTGTCGACCACGGTGAAATGCCATTTCAGGTTCGGCCGGTGGCTCTGCTTCGCCAGCCGCTGGCCCACCTCGTTGACGTAGGCTTGCAGCGCCGGATTGTCCAGCGCTGCGTATTCCTTCAGCACATCCTGGTGCGCCTGTGCGCCCATCTGGATTTCCTGCTGCTCGGACATCAGCACGAAGTCCTTGTCGCCCGTCACCGGGTTCTGCGCGCAGTGGGTCAGCGACAGGGCGCCGAGTGCCACCACTGCGATGCGACGAAAAGCTTGGGTGTTCACGACTCTCTCGTTCAATTGGCAGAAGCGCAAATGATACCGCCCATGGCAAATTACCCGCAGCCCTGATCGGCAAAAAGACTTGGCAGCCAACCGGCAGGCCTTGAGCCGGGCCGCTTCGGGCGTCGTCGAACACGTGTCGCTCGCTAATCGAGTCGATCTTTTTTCATCGAACCCTGCTAATCTTGCGCCGATCATTCCAACGGCTATCGATTTTCTCATCGTGATGGAAGAACAATGAAGAACATCCTGTCCCTGATCGACAACATCGAGAAAGTCATCGTCGGCAAGCGGCCGGTCATCGAACACGCCGTCATTTCGCTGCTGTGCCGGGGCCATGTCCTGATCGAAGACGTCCCGGGCACCGGCAAGACCATGCTGGCGCGCGCGCTGGCGCGTTCCGTGTCGGTCGACATGAAGCGCCTGCAGTGCACGCCCGACCTGCTGCCCTCCGACATCACCGGCGTGCCGATCTACAACCAGAAGACCGGCGACTTCGAGTTTCGCCCCGGGCCGGTATTCACCCACATCCTGCTGGCCGACGAAATCAACCGGGCCACGCCGCGCGCGCAATCCGCGCTGCTGGAATGCATGGAAGAATTCCGGGTGAGCGTGGACGGCACCACGTACGACCTGCCCAGGACCTTCATGGTGCTGGCGACCCAGAACCCGATCGAGATGGCCGGCACCCACACGCTGCCCGAAGCGCAGCTCGACCGCTTCTTCGTCAAGCTCTCGGTCGGCTACCCGACGCTGGAAGAAGAGCTTCGCATCCTCAGCGCGCAGGCCCAGTCGCATCCGATCGAATCGCTGGAACCCGTCGTCTCCGAAGCCGATATCCTCGCCGCCCGCGAAGCCGTCAAAGCCGTCCGGCTGGCGCCCGATGTAGCCGAGTACGCCGCCCGCATCACCACGGCCACGCGCAGCCATCCCGACCTGCGTCTCGGTGCCAGCCCCCGCGGCACCTTTGCCCTGGCCCGCGGCGCCCAGGGCCTGGCCTACCTGCAGGGCCGGGACTACGTCACGCCCGACATGGTCAAGACCATGGCCGGCCCGGTGCTGGAGCATCGCCTGATCGTGCGCCCCCAGGCCGCCGCCATGGGGCAGAGCGCCCGCAGCATCCTGCGCAACATACTCGGGGAACTGGCGCCACCTGTATGAGCCTGCCCGGGCATCCGTACCTGACATGGCTTTCGCGCCACACCAAACTTCTGGCGCTGGGTGCCCTCACCCTGACAGCCTATCTGGCCGCCCTCAATCGGGACCAGACGCTGCCCTGGGCAATTGCTGCCCTCTTCACCGCCACGCTGGTCACCGGCGTGTCCTGGCCGCACTGGCTGGTGAAGCGCCTGTCGGTCACGCGCAGCGGGCCGACGCGCGCGGAGGAAGGCGACCGCATCGTTTTCCAAGTTGAAGTCACGAACCGGGGCCGGCTGCCGCGCTTCATGATCCAGGTGGTCGACCACCTGCCTTTCGTCGGCGCGGCCGAAGGAGCGGTCAGCCAGAGCGAGAAGGTCCTCGGCGTGCTGGCCTATGTGCCGGGCAATGGCACACGGCGTTTCGAAGTGCCTGTGGTATGTGAAAAACGCGGTTTCTACCCACTCGGCCCGGTAGGCATGGCGTCGAGCTTTCCAATGGGACTGGCCGAAGCACGCCAGCGCCGCAACGATGGCGTGCAGACCCTGACCATTTATCCTGACGTCTTTCCCATCATGGCCCTGCCGCTGCGCGGGGCGCCCAGCCAGATACATCGCGGCGGCTTCCTGCTGCCGGAAGGCGCCGGCGCATCGGAGTTCTCCGGACTGCGCGAATACCGGCGCGGCGACAACCCGCGCCATGTGCACTGGCCATCGACTGCGCGGCGCAATGAACTGATGGTCAAGGAATTCGAGCCGCTTGCCTCCGCCTGCCTCTACATCGCCCTCGACATGTCGGCCGATGCCAACGTCGGACAGGGCAGGCAGTCCACCTTCGAATACGCCGTGCGCATCGCCGCCTCGATGGCGAGGTACGCCAGCGAGAACGGCATCCCGTGCCGACTGATCGGTCACGGCGACCAGCCGCTCTATCTGCCGGCCGGCACCGGGGCGGCTCATTACCAGGACCTCCTCGACCACCTGGCCGTCGTCGATGCCAATGGATCGCTACCGTATGCCCGGGTGCTGGAGCAGGTCGCCCTGACGTGCCAGCGCGGCGAAACCGTGGTGGCCTTCTTCTCGGAGCCCGATGCGCGCTCGGACGACACGTTGCGGGCGATGGCGCAGCTGCAGGCCATCGGCGCGCACCTGTTTTGCGTGGTGTTCGATCGCCCCTCCTTCACACCGACCGACGCGCCCCGCCCCCGAACCTCCGGCGACCCGACGCGCCTCGCCCAGGCCGGCCTGCTCGAGCTTGGCGCGCACAGTCTCGTTCTGCGCAAGGATGACGACCTGGTGAAACGCTTCAACGCATGACCTCGCCCGCCTCGCCCCCGCTCACCTATTTCCCCGCCTACCTGGGCCTGTTCGCCGCACTGGCGCTGGCTGCCGCCAGCAACGCGTTTCTCGACATCCAATACGGCAGCTTCGGCACCGAAGTACTGCTGTGGACAGGCCTGTTCGGCGTGACCCTGATGGTGGGCTGGCGCCAGCACGGCGAGGTCACGGGCACCGGCAAGCGTTGGCAGCGCTGGATCCTCGCACTGGGACTGTTGCTGAGCCTCGTCATCTTCATTCCGATGTGGGGCTTTCCCCGGGCAGGCATCGCCATTCTGGCGATGCTGCAGGCCGCGCAGAACTGCGTCACCGTTTCGCGACGCCTGCTGCATTTCGGGTTGATGGTGTCGGCGATCATGGTGATGTTCGCAGCCACCCATTACCGGGCCGACTGGACCATGCTGTTCTATCTGGTGCCCTACGTCACCGCCGTCGTGTTCACCCTGGTCGCGGAACAGATCAACCATCGCGCCCACGAGCTGCGCAGGCAAAGCCTGGCTCCCGCCGCCGCAGGCGGGCAGGGCGCGGCTATCGCCGCAGCGACTGCGGCCATTCTTCTGATCGGCGCCTTGCTGTATGCCCTGACTCCGCAAGCGAACTGGTCCGACCTGCACTGGCGATTTGGCCAGCCTTCCGCCGCCGGCACGCTTGGCCCTCCCGAATCCGGGGCCGGCCAGGGCCAGCCCACCGGCAAGGGCGGGGGGACGACCGGGGAGGCGGGGTCTGGCAATGCTTCACGCGCAGGCAACGGCTGGCCCAGCCCGGCAGAGATGCGGCAGGCCGCCCAGAGACCGGGCATGCCCGAATGGCAACGCGACCTGATCAACGGCATGGCGGATGCCAGCGAACGGGTCGGCCTGGCCCTGCAGCCCGTCACACAGGATCTCGAACAGCTGATGCAGTCGCTCAAGGATTGGCTCAACAAGCATCGCGACACCATCGCCCGCAGCCTCATCATGCTGGCGATCCTGGCGCTGCTGGTTGCCCTATGGCGATTGATGCGAGAGGCCAGGACCGGTACCTGGCTGCTGACCCGGTTCGATTATCTGCGCTTTGGCATCCTGGGCATGCATGGACGCGGCCCCCGGGGCGCGCATCACCTCTACGAGGCCATGGAACGACTCTTCGCGCTGCACGATACCGCCCGCAGCCGCCAGACCAATACCCGCGAGTATCAGTCGCAATTGAGCCGGCACCATGGGTATGTGCACCAGGAAACCGCGGAATTGACCCGCCTGTTCGAGGATGCGCGCTATGGGTGTCCCGCTTCGGGCGAGCCCGACCGTACACGCATGCGTGAACTCTACCAGCGCATCTATCAGCGGCTGCAAAGCCTGGGGTAGGCCGCAAGCGCTTCTGCCGCGCAGAAACGCAAAACGCGGCCGAAGCCGCTTTTTGCGTGGATCGCGCAGGCAGCGCCGATCGGAATTACTTCATGCCGTAGCGCTGGCGGAACTTCTCGACGCGGCCAGCGGTGTCGACGATCTTCTGCTTGCCGGTATAGAACGGATGGCAGGAAGCGCAGACTTCAACATGCAGGGTGTCGCGGCCCAGCGTGGAGCGGGTCTTGAACGACTCGCCACAGGAGCACGTCACGGTCACTTCTTTGTAATCGGGGTGAATGCCGGCTTTCATGGCAATTCCTTAAATGGTGAATTCGGAGAACGCGAGAGTATAGGGGATCTGTCAACCTGAATCAAGCCCCCCCTATCCGGAGGGCCCGGCGTGGCCCAACCCTCCAGTTTTCCGCCAGAACACCCGTCTATGATGAAACCAGCTTATTAGGGATACCCTTATGACCGACCCCCTTACTTCCGATGCCTTGGTCCTGTTTGGCGCGACCGGCGACCTGGCGCGGCGCAAGATTTTCCCCGCGCTGTACGACATGCTGCGGCATGGCCGCACGCTGCCGCCCATTTTCTGCGTGGCGCATTCGCCCGGCTGGGACCTGGAGCGCCTGCGCAGCCATGCCCACGAGGGCATCACCCGGTTCGGGACAGGGATGGACGAGTCGGTATTCCGCAACCTGGCCAGCCTGCTCACCTATATCAACGGCGACTACGAGCACCCGGAAACCTTTGTCGAGCTGCGGCGCGCGCTCGAGGGCAGGCAGCGTCCGCTGCATTACTTTGCGATCCCGCCCGCGATGTTTCCCGTGGTGGTGCGCGGGCTGGCTGAGGTCGGCTGCACGCAGAACGCGCGCGTGGTCGTCGAAAAGCCCTTCGGCCGCGACCTGGAGTCGGCCCGTTCGCTGAACGCCACGCTGCACGAGGCACTGCCGGAATCCGGCATCTTCCGCATCGACCACTACCTCGGCAAGGAAGCGGTGCAGAACATCCTGTATTTCCGCTTCGCCAATTCCTTCCTCGAGCCGATCTGGAACCGCAACCACATCCGCCAGGTGCAGATCACGATGGCGGAGTCGTTCGGGGTCGAAGGGCGGGGGCGCTTCTACGATTCCGTCGGCGCGATCCGCGACGTGCTGCAGAACCACCTGCTGCAGATCCTCGCGCTGCTGGCGATGGAGCCGCCGCTGGGCACCAGCGCGGAGGCGATCCGCGACGAGCAGGCCAAGCTCTTGAAGGCGATCCGTCCGCTGCAGCCCGGCGACCTGGTGCGCGGGCAGTACGACGGCTACCGGAACGAAGACGGCGTGGCGCGCGCGTCAGACACCGAAACCTACACCGCGGTGCGCTTTTACATCGACACCTGGCGCTGGGCCGGCGTGCCGTTCATCGTGCGCACCGGCAAGAAGCTGCCCATCACCACGACCGAGATACGCGCCGAATTCCAGGTGCCGCCGCAGCGCGTGTTCGCGCTGTCGGAATCGGGGCCGCTGTCGCCCAACTACCTGCGCATGCGCCTGTCGCCAACCGTGTCGATCGCGCTCGGCGCCCGCACCAAGAACGCCGGCGACCGCATGGTGGGGCGGCCGGTGGAACTGTATGTCTGCAACAGCCATCCTGACGAGATGAGCGCTTATGAGCGGCTGCTCGGCGACGCGCTCGACGGCGAAGCGATGCTGTTTGCGCGCCAGGATGCGGTGGAAGCTGCCTGGAATGTGGTGGAGTCGGTGCTGTCGCACCGCGACCCGGCCTACGCCTACGAACCCGGCACCTGGGGGCCGCAGGAAGCCGACCTGCTGCTGGAGGGGGGGCGCTGGCACAACCCGCGCCCGCCGCAGGGATAGCGGAAAAGGTCGGTCTTAGCCGCGGCGCATCGAGTCGAAAAACGCGCTGTTGTTCTTGGTCGCGCGGATCTTGTCGACCAGAAACTCCATCGCTGGAGTGTGCGCCCGCGAAGGGAGGAGCCTCGGAACGTGCGACCCCGTAGCGGGTGCGACAGGGAAGCGATTCCTCCGCTGTTTCAGCCGCGTCGCATCGAGTCGAAAAACTCGCTGTTGTTCTTGGTGGCGCGGATCTTGTCGACGAGGAATTCCATCGCTTCCATGTCGTCCATCGGATACAGCAGTTTCCTGAGCACCCACACCTTCTGCAGCAGTTCGTGCGGGATCAGCAGCTCTTCGCGGCGGGTGCCCGAGCGGTTGACGTTGATCGCGGGATAGAGGCGCTTCTCGGCCATCTTGCGGTCGAGGTGGATCTCGAGGTTGCCGGTGCCCTTGAATTCTTCGTAGATGACGTCGTCCATGCGGCTGCCGGTGTCGATCAGCGCGGTGGCCAGAATCGTCAGGCTGCCGCCTTCCTCGATGTTGCGCGCAGCGCCGAAAAAGCGCTTGGGCTTCTGCAGCGCATTGGCGTCGACGCCGCCGGTCAGCACCTTGCCGGAGGCGGGCTGCACGGTGTTGTAGGCGCGTGCGAGACGCGTGATCGAATCGAGCAGGATCACCACGTCCTTCTTGTGCTCGACCAGGCGCTTGGCACGCTCGATCACCATTTCGGCCACTTGAACATGGCGGCTGGCGGGTTCGTCGAAGGTGGAGGCGACGACTTCGCCGCGCACGGTGCGGCTCATCTCGGTCACTTCTTCCGGGCGCTCGTCGATCAGCAGCACGAACAGCACGACATCGGGATGGTTCGATGAAATCGCATGGGCGATGTGCTGCAGCATCACGGTCTTGCCGGACTTCGGCGGTGCCACCAGCAGGCCGCGCTGGCCCTTGCCGACAGGGGCGACGATGTCGATGATGCGGCTGGTGAGGTTTTCCTCGGCCTTGATGTCGCGCTCGAGCCTGAGCGGCTCGTCCGGATGCAAGGGTGGCAGGTTTTCGAACAGGATCTTGTTCTTGCTGGCCTCGGGCGGCTCGCCGTTGATCTTGTCGAGCTTGGTCATCGCCGAGTAGCGCTCGCCGTCCTTGGGCGTGCGGATCTCGCCTTCGATCAGGTCGCCGGTGTGCAGGTTGAAGCGGCGGATCTGCGACGGCGACACGTAGATGTCGTCGGTGTTGGCCAGGTAGGAGGTTTCAGGCGATCTCAGGAAGCCGAACCCATCCGGCAGCACTTCCAGCACGCCATCGCCATAGATGCTTTCGCCACGCTTGGCCAGCGTCTTCAGGATGGTGAAGATCAGTTCCTGCTTGCGAAAGCGGTTAGCGTTATCGATGCCGTTGGTGGCAGCGATTTCGAGCAATTCGGTGATCGGTTTTTGCTTGAGTTCGGAAAGATGCATGGGAAGGGCCTGACTGGGCTCGCTTGAAAGAGCCGGATGGGGAGGGGGGGTGTCCGGACGGCGCTGCTTTTTGGCAGGGCGCCGACGCGCCGTCCGGGAAAGCCGGGGATCAGATGTTGCTGTCAACGAATGCGGTCAGTTGGGATTTGGACAGGGCGCCAACCTTGGTGGCTTCGACGTTGCCGTTCTTGAAAATCATCAGGGTGGGAATCCCGCGGATGCCGAACTTGGGCGGGGTCGCCTGGTTCTCGTCGATGTTGAGCTTGCAGACCTTGAGCTTGCCGGCGTATTCCTTGGCTACTTCGTCGAGAATCGGCGAAATCATCTTGCAGGGGCCGCACCAGTCAGCCCAGTAATCCACCAGCACGGGTACGCCGGCCTGAAGGACTTCCTGCTCGAAAGAATCGTCGGATATGTAATGAACATGCTCGCTCATCGATGAAGCTCCTGTTATGGGTATGGGGGGTGGCCTGAGACGGCCTAGGCTATAAAAGCTGGCAGTAAAGCTGGAAAATTCGGTTTTGTGCCGATATGCTACATCAAAATTGCCCATTGCAAGCAATAGGGCATTCCTCAAATTATCCGGGTAAATACGAATGACCTATGTTGTAGCCGATGCCTGCGTCAAGTGCAAATATACCGATTGTGTGGACGTCTGTCCTGTCGACTGCTTTCATGAGGGGCCCAACTTCCTCGTCATCGACCCCGAGGAGTGCATCGACTGCACCCTGTGCGTGGCCGAGTGCCCGGTCGAGGCCATTTTTGCCGAAGACGACGTGCCCGAGGACCAGCGCGACTATATCGCGCTGAACGCCGAGCTGGCCAAGGAGTGGAAGGTCATCATCGAGAGCCATGACCCGCTGCCCGACGCCGACGACTGGGCCCAGGTCAAGAACAAGCGCCAGCACCTGGAGCGCTGATCCGCTTGAACATCCCGGCTGGCGCCGCGCTACCGCACGCCGTCGCCCGCCTCCTGCTCAATCGCCACGCCGACCGCCTGCCCGACCTGTCCGGGCTGACGGTGCTCGTGCCCAACCACCGCGCCGGACAGGATTTTGCGCGTGCCCTGGCGCGCGCAGCCGCCACCGATGTACTCGTCCCGCCCCGCATCCTGCCGCTCAAAAGCTGGGCCCAGACCGTGGCCGACACGGCGGCCGAGCCGCAGGCGCGCCGGCTGGCCAGGCTGCATGGCGTGCTGCGGCACGTCGACTGGCTCGGCGACATCGACCGCTGGGCGCTTGCCAGCGAGCTGCTGCAACTGGCCGACGAGTTGTCCGCCGCACGGCTGGGCGGCGACATCGGCTCCCGGATCCGCGCGCTGCACGCCGACGCGCTCGACCGCGAAACCGCGCTGGTCGAGGCCGTGTGGCAGGCGCTCAACACCGACGGCCACGACCCGCAGGCGCGCTACGCGCGCGGGCTCGACACCCTGCTCGAGCAGGTCGGGACTGAACAAGCGCCCCTCTACGGCTTTGCGCTGGGCCGGCTCACCGCAGTCGAGCGGCAGTTTCTCGAGCGCTGCGCCGAGCGGGTCGAAGTGGCGCTGTTCGAACCCGATATCACCGCCGCCAACGGCGTGACGTTCACCCTGCAGCAGGCCTGGATGCTATCCGAGCCACCGCTTGTCGAGCGCGCCGCCGCGCTGGCGGCCGCCCACCCTGTCTCGCCCGTTGCACCGCTGCTGACGCTGTGCCCCGCGCCGCACCTGGAAGGCGAAGCGCGGGCCGTCGCGGCCTGGGTGGCCACCCAGCTGCAGGCCGGACGGCGCGACCTCGCCCTGATCGCGCTCGACCGCGAAACCGCGCGCCGGGTGCGCGCGCTGCTCGAACGCATGGACGTGCTGGCGGCCGACGAGACCGGCTGGACGCTGTCGACCACGGCCGTCGCCGCCGTGATCGATCGCTGGCTCGAATGCGTGTCCGGCGATTTCCCGCATGTCGAGCTGCTCGACCTGCTGAAGTCCCCGTTCGTGCTGGGCGCACTCGCGGACCGGCAGGACCAGGTGCTGCAGTTCGAGCTCGCGCTGCGCAGGCAGGGCATCGCGCAAGGCATGGCCGGGATGGTGCGGCTGGCGCAGGAGCTGTTCGGCGCCTTGCCGCCCTGGCTGGACGCGCTGTTCGGCGCGCGGCAGGACTTTGCGCAGGGCCGCGCGCCGCTGGCCTTCTGGCTCGCCCGCCTGCACGCCAGCCTGGGCCGTCTCGACGCCCTCGAACCGCTGCGGGCCGACGCCGCCGGGACCAGCCTGCTCGACACGCTCGAAAACCTGCATCGCGACCTCGCCGACGACGCCGAAAAATACAGTTTCAGCGAATGGCGGCGCTGGCTCAACCTGTCGCTCGAATCTGCCAGCTTCATCGACGACAGCGTCGCCAGCCCCGTCGTGCTGACCTCGCTGCCCGCCGCACGCGGGCGCGTGTTCGACGCCGTCGCGGTGATCGGCGCCGACGCCCGGCACCTGCCCGCGCAGCCCGCGCCCGGCCTGTTTTCGCAGGCCACCCGCGCGCAGCTCGGCCTGGCCACCGCCCGCGACGAGGCCGACGACGCCACGCACGACCTGATGCAGCTGCTGGCGCAGGGGCCGGCCTTGCTGAGCTGGCAGGCCTGGCACGACGCCGAGCCCAACCCCGCCTCGCCGCTGGTGCTGCGCTTGCAGGCGCTGCACCACGCCGCGTGGGGCACCGACCTGGCCGTGCAGGCCGGCGGCGAGCCGCCGACCCGCGCCGCCCCCCTGCCGGGTGCCAGCGTGCAGCCGGCGCCGGTCGTGCCCGCCAGCCAGCTGCCGCGTCGCTATTCGCCCACCGCCTACCAGACGCTGCTCGACTGCCCGTATCGCTTCTTCGTCACCAGCGTGCTCGGCATCCGGGAGCTGGACGAGGCCGACGAGGCGCTCGACAAGAGCGACTACGGCAACGTGGTTCATCGCATTCTCAAGACCTTCCACGACGGCGACCCGCCCGCCGAGCGCGACGCCGCGCTGGCGCGACTCGGCGAACTGTCCGGCGCCGAATTCGCGGCGCTGCCCGCCTGGACCGCGGCCGCCTGGCGCAGCAAATGGAACACGATCCAGCCCGCCTACGTCGACGCCTGGCTGGAATGGTCGGGGCAGGGCTGGCGCTACCAGTCCGGCGAAGCCGCTTTTTCGATCCGCCACGACGTGGCCGGCCTCGGTGAAGTCACCCTGCACGGCCGCGTCGACCGCGTCGACAGCCGCATTGACCCAAGCGGCGGCGAAGCGCGCGCCGTCATCGACTACAAGACCGGCGCCGCCCAGGGCCTGAAACGAAAGCTCAAGGACCCCGCCGAAGCCGTCCAGCTACCGTTCTACGCCTGGCTTGCCGAGGCCGCCGCCGCCTACCTGCCGATCAACGAAACCCCCGTCGCCCCGCTCGAACTCGACGGCGAAACCGACGTCGACGCCATCAGCCGCCGCCTGCTGGACCTGCTCGAAGCCATCGCCGCCGGCGCGGCGCTCCCGGCCAACGGCGTCGATGCCGCCTGCACCTATTGCGAATCGCGCGGGCTGTGCCGCAAGGGGATGTGGCGCGAGTCGGACGAAGCTGCATGGGATGCGCTGCCGCTCAGTGTAACGGGTGACGAATGGGATTGGCCAAGCGGCCCTTCGGGTTGAAAAAAACAAAAACAGGGCGTATTGTCCGCAAATATTCCCAGAGAACAGCTCATGACCGCCCCCACACCCATCGCAACCGTGCTCACCACCGGTGAAAGCGACACCGTCCTGTCCTATCTGAGAGCCGCGCTTGAGCACCATTCGCAGGCCAAAATCGCCCGCCATCTCAAGGTAGATCCCCGCACCATCCGCCGCTGGGAAGCCCGCCAGTCCGTCCCGCCCGCCTATGTCGTTCACGCCCTGCAACAGCTCCTGCCGCTCGACACCCCAATAGAAGGCGAGGCTGCCTTCAACTTCATCGACCTGTTTGCGGGGATCGGGGGCATCCGGCGCGCGTTTGAAGATATCGGCGGACGCTGCGTCTTCACCAGCGAATGGGACAGCTACGCCCAGAAGACCTACGGCGAAAACTTCCGCGACGGCCACGCCATCAACGGCGACATCACCCAGGTCCCGGCCGCCGGCATCCCCGACCACGACGTATTGCTCGCCGGGTTCCCGTGCCAGCCGTTTTCCATCGCCGGCGTTTCCAAAAAGAATGCCTTGGGCAAGGCCCACGGTTTTGCCTGCGAAACGCAGGGCACGCTGTTTTTCGACGTCGCCCGCATCATTGCTGAAAAGCGCCCGCGCGCCTTCCTGCTGGAAAACGTCAAAAACCTCACGTCCCACGACAAGGGCCGCACCTTCGACGTCATCAAGCGCACGCTCACCGAAGAACTCGGCTATCACATCCACACCCGCGTCATCGACGGCGCGCACTTCGTTCCCCAGCACCGCGAGCGCATCCTGATCGTCGGCTTTCGCGAGCCCGTCGCGTTCGATTTTGACGCCATCCCCCTGCCGCCCAAGGGCCAGCACACGCTGAGCGAAATTCTTCACCGCACCGACGGAACCGAGCCCGTGCTGCCTTGGGACGAAGGCCGCTTCTTCGACCACGTGAACAAGAAAGTGCAGGACAAATACACCCTTACCGACAAGCTCTGGCGCTACCTGCAGGACTACGCCGAAAAGCATCGCGCAAAAGGCAACGGCTTCGGATTCGGCCTCGTCACGCCCGACAATGTCGCCCGCACCCTGTCCGCGCGCTATTACAAGGACGGTTCGGAGATTCTGGTTTATCAGGGCAAAGGCAAAAACCCGCGCCGCCTCACGCCGCGCGAGTGCGCCCGGCTGATGGGCTTTCCCGACACATTCAAGATTCCGGTTTCGGATACGCGAGCGTATAAACAGTTTGGAAATTCCGTTGTTGTTGACGTCATGGCTCACATTGCAAGGTTGATGCAGCCCTATCTGGAAGCTGATACCCTGGAACCCGAGCTACCCCTTCGTTACGCCACCGCCTGAGGAGAGGAAATCGTGCAAACGCAATCACGCATCCCCAAACTACAAGACACCACGTTTGATGGTGCTTTGCTCTGGTTCTCGGAAATGCAATGCAACCATTTGCTGTTTCACCCCGAAGACGATCCGGCCAACATCATCACGAGCAAGAGTGGCGAAAAAACCTTCACGGCTAGCGAAGTACAGGAACTACGTTTTCTCTTGAATGAGTTGGAAGAATGCCTTGGGCACGATCAACTAATCGAGGCCGCCTACCCGATTTTCATGAACGCTCTCGGCAATCAGCTGGATGCTTAATGGTTGATGTTGTTGATCCGGCCACACGTAGCCGGATGATGGCTGGCATACGCGGACGCAATACAAAGCCGGAAATACTAATCCGCAGTTTGTTACATCGCCATGGTTTTCGATTCCGCTTGCACGCCCAGAATCTTCCCGGCAAGCCAGATATCGTGTTCCCTCGTTACCGTGCAGTTATATTTGTCCACGGATGTTTTTGGCACGGACATGATTGTCCATTGTTCAAGTGGCCGAGCACGCGCCCCAAATTTTGGCGCGAAAAAATTGACCGTAATAAACGCAACGACACCCAAAAGCAGAAAGCCCTCATTGCTGCTAACTGGCGAGTAGGCATCGTATGGGAGTGTGCCATTCGTGGCGCAGGAAAAGATTTGGAAAGCATTACGCAACGACTGGCCGACTGGTTACATAGCGACGTGCCTTTTATGGAGGAGCGGGGATGAAAAAAGGCTATCTATCAGAATATTTTGTAGGGGTGGCTGCCAAACGCCTCAGCGCTGTTGAGGCCGATGAAACTCGCTCAAACCAGCACGAATACAATGCCACAAAAACAATGCTGAACTTTATCGGCAGGCCCGCCGAGCCAACGCGCATATCTGCACGCTTCCTCTATCTCGCCGACGAAGAACCAGAACCCATCATTGAAGACGCATTTCTGACACTTTACGACAGTCGTAAAGATCAGCCAAAACGATCTGCCGAATATCGTTTTTATTTTCCAACAACCAGCGTTTCACAAAAGGCTTCCGAAGGTGACCTTCTGGTGATCGCCCAACAGCGCAATGGGGAACTACTAGTACTCATCTCTGATAACGATTCAAGCATGTCACGTCAGATTGAATGGCTATTTGGTTTCACCGATTTAGCTCACCCTGGCTTCTCAGTTAAATCTGAATTGGAAGCCGAACAAGATCGCCTTGAATTTGCCTCAAGACTGATTCTCGAGAATATCGGTGTTGTGGTTGAGATTACGGCTGATGCATACCTTGAAACAATGCTGAAAAAATTTAGCGGGAAACTCCCCACAACCCGCGAATTTTCTGCATTTGCGCGTTCCACCCTGAAAGAACTCAATCCGGTGGACGATCAAGATTTAACGTTGTTGGCATGGATGGAACGCGAAGAAGCGCTCTTCCGCACTTTCGA
>JBFHQA010000050.1:0-17295 GCA_041592455.1 Thiobacillus sp.
CCCCGGCGCCGCCGATTTCGATGTCCACCGGCCGGTGGGCCTGGATGGTCCAGCCCTTTCCCGCGCCGTGGATCCGGCCATTTGCGCGGGCGATCCAGGGGCGTGCGGCCGGCTGGTCCGACAGCAAGAGATACCCGGTCTCGGCTTCGCCGAGGTGAATGTAGCGCGTGTCGCCTTCGTCCCACCAGCCGAGGATGTTCTGGCTGCGCGCGAGGTCGGGATAGCCCAGCTGTTTGGGGATGCGCAGGGTGCGGACGTCGCTGCCGCCGCCGATGCGCCAGCCGTCGCCCTCCAGGGCGAGCGTTATCTGGTTGAAGTCGAGCACCTTGCGGATGTAGGTGGACGCATGAATGGGGGCGAGGGGCTGGCCCAGCGCCCAGTCATAGACCTTTTGCAGGGCCTTGAGCGAGGCGAACTTGCTGGCGGAGTAGGTGTGATAGTAGATGTTGACCGGCTTCAGGCGGCGCGGTTTTTCGGTCATCTGGAAGGTTTCGATGACGCGCTCGTAGCCGTAGAAGGGGCCGGACCACAGGTTGGTGTAGAGATTCTCGTTCTGGTTGGGGGCGAATACCTGAAAGACTTTGCCGCGCGGAATGCCCAACGGCGCCACCGCCGTCAGCGTCGGGTTCGTCGCGGACAGGGTGGTTTCGCCGCCGTTCATGTTCAGCAGGCCGGCCTGATAGGTGCGGGCAATCGTGGCTTCGTCCGGGTTGCAGTCGCCGGTCCACAGGAAGGTCCGGCAGCGCTTGCCGGCAGGCAGCAGGCTTTCGACATATTTCACCGAGCCCTCGATTTCGCGCGAGAGGTCGAATTGATAGCCGGCGATATCGAGGTTGTAGTCCTCACCGTCCGTCTCGAGCGGAAACGCCTGCCACTTGAAGGGATGGGAAAACGAATGGCTTGCTGCCTCGACGTGGGGCAGGGCGAATATCCTGCGTGCGATGGGTTCGAGCTGGCTGCTGAATTGAGGGTATTTCCCGTTCTTCGAAATTTCGCCCTCGATGACGGAAACCGTCGTCGGCAGCGGGTAGCGCTTCAGGATGTCGCGATACATCACCTCGGCAGCCCATGGCGTACCAGGGAGTTCGGCCTTGCTGGCGAAACCGTCGCCATCGATGTGCACCATCAGCAGGCGATAGCCGTTTTCGGTCGTGACATCGGGAACGGGCCTGTCGCCGAGTTTCAGGGCTTGCCGGAAGAACAGGAAGGGGTCGATGGTCCATCGCGTGTTCATCCGGCTGCCCAGATCCAGCGATCGGATCACGAACGGGGAAAGGGCATAGCCTCCCCACGGCGTGATGGCGACGGCATCCTGTTCCTGTGAGCCGTCGGTGGTCTTGAGCCAGACATCGGCCTTGCTGCCGGCCGCCAGCGGAAAGAATTCTTCCTGGATGGGGCGGGGCGGCGCCTCGAACGCTGCCCCGGGTGTGCTGGCGCGTACCGTGATCCTGCCCTTGCCGGTACCGGGCGTGAAGGCCAGTCCCAGGCGGGAAGCGGCTGCGCCAGACAGGTCGAACCCGAAGTGGCCGAGCACGGCCACCGGAATGCCGTCGTCGATCTGCCGGAGGAGCCATGAGCCGAGGCGCGTCTTTTCGCCAGGTTCGCTGTCGTGAAACCAGGTCACGATGCCGGCGTACTGTCCTGCCAGGTCGGCGTCGGGCAGCCCTTCCCGGATGACGTGCCGGTATTCGGGCACGAGTCCCAGGTAATTGATCGGCATGGCGGCAAAGCGATGGATGTCGCTGTTTCTCAATGCATCGCCCGGGTGCGGGTCGTCGTACAGCATCAGGATCTTGCGCGGGAGCGGCTGGACCACGCCTGTTCCTACGTTTGTCAGGTCGCCGTTGCCGATCCAGGGAATGAAGCCGCTCGCGCGGATGCTGGTGGCCAGGTCGCGGGCCTGCTTGCGCTGGGCGGGCGGGGCGTAGTCGATCACGATGACGGGCAGGCCGTATTCATCACGTACCCTCGCCAACTGGCTTTTCAGCCAGGCGCGGTCGGTTTCGCTGACGGGCCGGTATTGGCGGCTTGCGTTGTCCCACGACTGGAACAGCGATTCCGCGGCCACTGCCGTGACCCATTGCCGGACGTCGGGCAGGATTTCAAAGCCGCGATTGAGGATCAACCGGCTGTCCGGGAAGCGGGCCTTGAGCAGGTGGATCGCCTGGACCATGCCTTGTTCCTGCGCCTGGCGCGCTTCCGGTGTTTTGGCGATCAGGTGATAGGAGTCCAGCGTGTCGAGGAAAAAATGCCGGAACCCCCGGGCTCTCAAGGGCGCGATGATGTCGTTGACGAAAAATTCGGGCCAGCCGGCAGCCGACTGGTCGATCACGCGGCTGTTCCAGGTTGTGTTTTTCCCTTTCAGCCAGGTGGCCGGCATGCGGCCGGCATAGGTGCGCTGGCTGTCGACCTCGCCCAGGCTGACGTAGGCGAACAGCGTGTCCTGGTGTTGCCGGATGATGTCGGGGCTGGATTCGAGGCGGGAGGGTTCGACGATCCAGGTGTCGAAATTTCGTAAGGTATGCGGAAATGGCAACGGTCCGTAATAGAAGGCCGGTGTCAAAGCCAGGGCGGACGCGGAACAGGCGAGCGCCAGCAGCCACGCTGCCGCCAGCCGGTATAAGAGTGCGATGAATCGTGAAGCGGTCTGGTTCTTGTTGTTCATGCCGACGTTTTTGATTATTCGGACTACTCCCCTGTAGCACACCCAATCTAGCAAGGTATGTGCCCAATAGTATGACCATAAAAATGTAATCGGACTGTAATTTGTTGGGCTTGCCAACAGGGGGGAAACCCCGAATTGGACGGACTTTATGCCGCTTATCGTTTGATTGAATTGACGGGGGCGTGTCTAGGATGCAGTCATCGCAAAAAGGCTTTGCAGCTCAGGCGGCAAGGCGACCAGGAGACGATGATGCTGAACCGGCTCGACGACATGCTGAACTTCCACCACCAGGCGCTGCGCGTGCGCGACCAGCGCCAGCAGGTACTGGCGTCCAACATCGCCAACGCCGACACGCCCAACTTCAAGGCGCGCGACCTGGATTTCAAGACCGCGCTGCAGGGCGCGCTCAAGGGGGCGGGCACGCCGGGCGCCGTGACGGTGGCCACCACGGCGCCAGGCCACATGAAGGGCAATCCCGGCATCGCCTCCGACGCCAATCTGCTGTATCGCACGCCGGCCCAGGGCAGCGTCGACGGCAATACCGTAGACATGGATGCCGAGCGTGCCGCGTTTGCCGACAACGCCATTCACTACGAATTCAACCTGAACCGGCTCAGCTCGCAGATCAAGAGCCTGTTGTCCGTGATCCAGGGATAAGGAGATAGCGCATGTCTTTGTTCAATATCTTCAATGTGGCCGGATCGGCCATGAACGCACAGTCGCAGCGGCTCAACACCGTCGCTAGCAACCTCGCCAACGCCGACAGCGCCACCAGCGCCAACGGCGAAGTCTACAAGGCCAAGCAGGTGGTGTTCGCCGCCACGCCTGTCGGCGAGAACGGCGCCACCGGGGTGAACGTGGCGGCAGTGGTCGAGGATCAGTCGCCCATGAAGGTGGTGTATGACCCGAAGAACCCGCTCGCCGACGACAAGGGCTACGTGACCATGCCAAACGTCAATGTGGTCGAGGAGATGGTCAACATGATCTCGGCGTCGCGCTCGTACCAATCCAACGTGGAAATGATGAACACGACCAAGACCCTGTTGCTCAAGACCCTGACGTTGGGCCAGTAACAGCCGGACAAGTGAATAAGGACACGCCATGACGACCGTACAAGACGCCAGCAATATCAGCAGCCTGTTTGGGGCGGGTAACTCGGCGGCGAGCAAGACCGCCAACGACGAAACCAAGGACCGCTTCCTCAGCCTGCTGGTGGCACAAATGAAGAACCAGGACCCGCTGAATCCGCTGGATAACGCGCAGGTGACCAGTCAGCTGGCCCAGCTGTCCACCGTGCAGGGCATTGAAAACATGAACAGCAGCCTGCAGGCGCTGGCGGCCAGCCTGGGCGTCAACCAGATGGCGCAGGCAGCCAACCTGATCGGCCATGGCGTGCTGGTGCCGGGCAACAAGCTGAATCCGGCGGAAGGGCAGGATGTGATGGGCTTCGAATTGTCCCGGGCGGCGGATACCGTCAGCGTCAGCATTCTTGACGCGTCAGGCGAGGTGGTGCGGACCCTGAACCTGGGTGCCCGCAGCGAGGGCGTCAATGTGGTGGCCTGGGATGGGTTCATGGAAAACGGCCAGGCGGCGCCCGCCGGTTCATACAGCTTCCAGGTCGAGGCGGCCCAGGCCGGGCAGGACGTGAGCCACGTTGCCCTGAACCTGGGCGTGGTGACGAGCGTGTCGCAATCCAGCCAGGGCGTCCAGTTGAACCTGGCAGGCAGCAAGAGCGCCGGATATGCAGACATCCGGCAGATCTTCTAGAAACAGGCCGGCAAACCGTCCGTGAGCAATCAACACAAGGAGTAGAACATGAGTTTTCAGCAGGGTTTGAGCGGCCTTAACGCCGCAGCCAAGAATCTGGACGCGATCGGCAACAACGTCGCCAACGCCAACACGGTCGGTTTCAAGCAGTCCCAGGCACAATTTGCCGACGTCTACGCCAATTCCCTGAACGGGGGCGGTTCTTCCCAGGTCGGCCTCGGCGTCAAGGTGGCCCAGGTCACCCAGCAGTTCTCGCAGGGCAATATCACGGCCACCAACAATGCGCTCGATATTGCCATCAATGGCGGCGGTTTCTTCCGCATGGAATCGAATGGCGAGGTGACGTATCAGCGCAATGGCCAGTTCCAGCTCGACCGCCAGGGCTTCATCGTGAACTCGTCGGGCGCCAAGCTGACCGGCTATACGGCAAATTCCAGCGGCGTGCTGTCGACCGGCTCGCCCGCCCCCCTGAGCATCAGCACGACCGATCTGGTGCCGAGCGCCACGACGACGGTCAATGCCGTGCTCAACCTCGATTCCCGCAACGCGACGCCCTCTGTCACGCCGTTCAACATGAACGATCCGCTGACGTTCAACAATTCGTCGGCGGTTTCGGTATTCGACAGCCTGGGCAACGCCCATACGCTGCAAACCTACTACGTCAAGACCGCCGCGAACACCTGGAACGTTTACGCTTCCATGGATGGCAATGCTTCCTTCCAGCCGGGCACGCTGACGTTCGACTCCAGCGGCGCACTGACGAACAGCCCCACGACGCTGACCATTCCGCCCCAGACCCTGACGACCGGCGCAAACACCCTCGGTTTTCCGATGGATTTTGCCGGGACCACCCAGTTCGGCTCTTCCTTCAGCGTCAACACGCTGAACCAGAACGGCTACACGTCCGGGCGACTGGGCGGGTTCAACATCGGTCCTGACGGTGTCATCCAGGGGCGCTACACCAACGGCCAATCCGCCGTGCTCGGCCAGGTCATTCTGGCGAACTTCGCGAATCCGAACGGACTGCAGCAGCTTGGAAACAACCAGTGGGCCGAGACGGCGGCATCCGGCAACCCGCTGGTTGGCACGCCCAACTCGGGCAGTTTGGGCGTGCTGCAGTCGTCGGCCGTGGAGGACTCCAACGTCGACCTGACGGCCGAACTCGTCAACATGATCACCGCGCAGCGGGTGTACCAGGCCAACGCACAGACCATCAAGGCCCAGGACTCCGTGCTGCAGACCATCGTGAACCTGCGCTGATCGATGGCGGGTTGATTGACTAAGGAGGCAGCATGGATCGCATGATCTACACCGCCATGACCGGCGCGAAGCATATCCTGGAACAGCAGGCCACGACTTCGAACAACCTGGCCAATGCCACGACCACGGGGTTTCGCGCGCAGGTCGACCAGTTTCGTGCCGTGCCGGTGCAGGGCGCGCCCCTCGCCACGCGTGCCTTTGTGGTGGACTCCACCACCGGCAGCGATTTTCGGGCGGGCGCGATCCAGCACACCGGGCGCGAGCTCGACGTGGCGGTGCAGGGCCGCGGCTGGTTGGCGGTGCAAGCCGCCGACGGCACCGAGGCCTACACCCGCAACGGCAGCCTGAAGATCAATGAAAACGGCATCCTGCAGACCTCCGACGGACGCAATGTCCTGGGCGACGGCGGGCCGCTGTCGATCCCTCCGGGGCGCAACGTGGCCGTGGCCAAGGACGGCACGATTTCGCTGGTTCCCGATGGTTCGTCGGCGACCGGACTGACATCGATCGGCCGCCTGAAACTGGTCAGGCCGCCCGAGGCCGAACTGGTCCGGGGAGACGACGGCCTGTTTCGCCTGAATACGGGCAAGCCCGCAGCAGCCGACCCCAACGTGGCCGTGATCAGCGGATCGCTCGAATCCAGCAACGTCAACGTCGTGGACGAAATGGTCAACATGATCTCGCTGGCCCGACAGTTCGAGATGCACATGAAGCTTTTGCAACATGCCGAGAACAACGACAGCAAGGCCGCCCAGCTGTTGTCGCTGGGCGGTTAACCCCTGATTTGAAAAAGGAGCCGACATGATTCGCTCACTGTGGATTGCCAAGACTGGTCTGGATGCGCAGCAAACGCAAATGGACGTGATTTCCAACAACCTCGCCAACGTCAGCACCAGCGGCTTCAAGCGCGCGCGTGCGGTGTTCGAGGACCTGCTGTACCAGACGGTTCGTCAGCCCGGTGCGCAGTCTTCCGAGCAGACCCAGTTGCCGTCGGGATTGCAGGTCGGCACCGGCGTGAAACCGGTGGCGACCGAGCGCATCTTCACCCAGGGCAACCTGCAGCAGACCGGCAACGCCAAGGACGTGGCGATCCAGGGCAACGGCTTTTTCCAGGTATTGATGCCGGACGGCAGCACCGCCTACACTCGCGACGGCTCGTTCCAGACCGACGCTAACGGCCAGTTGGTGACCGCCAGCGGATATTCGGTCCAGCCCGCCATCACGATCCCGGCCGACGCGCAAAGCCTGACCATCGGGCGCGACGGCACGGTGTCGGTCCAGCAACCGGGCTCGACTGCACCGGTGACCGTCGGCTCGCTGCAACTGGCCACCTTCATCAACCCGGCCGGCCTGCAGAGCCTGGGCGAGAACCTGTTCGGCGAAACCGCCTCGTCCGGTACGCCCAGCTCCAACGCGCCTGGCAGCAACGGGGCAGGCCTCCTCAACCAGGGCTATGTCGAGACGTCGAACGTCAACGTGGTGGAAGAACTGGTCAATATGATCCAGACCCAGCGCGCCTACGAAATCAACAGCAAGGCGATCTCGACCTCCGACCAGATGCTGCAGCGCCTCACGCAGCTGTAAGGACAGGCATGAACATCCTGCATAAAGGCATCTTGGCGGGGCTGGCTCTGGGGCTGGCGGGATGCGGCACCACGCCGTCCTCCATCGTCGACAAGCCGATGTCGGCGCGGCCGCAGCAGCAGGCGACGCCTGCTTCCAGCAATGGCACGATTTTCCAGTCCGCGTCGTACCGCCCGCTGTTCGAGGACCGGCGCGCCCGCCAGGTCGGCGACGTGCTGACCATCGTCATCAACGAAAAGACCCAGGCAGGCAAGCAGGCATCGGCTAACGGTTCCAAGGACAACGCGGTCGACGCCTCGATCGGCGCGGTGTCGGGGCTGCCGCTCAAGACCTTCCAGGGCCTGGGGGTGAACGCCGAGTCGGGCAGCTCGTACGACTCCAAGTCGGCGGTCAATTCCAGCAACACCTTTACCGGCAACGTGACCGTCACCGTGATCGAGGTGCTGCCCAACGGCAACCTGGCCGTTGCCGGCGAAAAACAGATCGCGCTCGACAAGGGCACCGAATATATCCGCCTGTCGGGCGTGGTCCAGCCCGACACCATCCAGGCCGGCAATACCGTGTCGTCTGCCAAGGTCGCGGATGCCCGCATCGAGTATCGCACCAGCGCCAAGCTGGACAGCGCCGAAGTGATGGGCTGGCTGGCGCGCTTCTTCATGAGTTTTGTCCCGTTATAAAGGGTGGGTTCCATGACATTTCCACGCCTGCTTCTTCTTGCCGCGCTCGCCTTCAGCAGCCTGGCGCACGCCGAACGCATCAAGGACATCGCGACCGTCCAGGGTGTTCGCGACAACCAACTGGTCGGCTATGGCCTGGTCGTGGGCCTGGACGGCACCGGCGACCAGACCACGCAAACGCCGTTCACCACCCAGAGCATCGCGGCCATGCTGGCACAGATGGGCGTCAACCTGCCGCCCGGCGTCAGCATGCAGCTGAAGAACGTGGCTGCGGTGATGGTGACGGCAGACCTGCCTCCGTTCGCCCAGCGCGGCCAGGTCATCGACATCACCGTCTCCTCGATCGGAAACGCCAAGAGCCTGCGCGGAGGTACCCTCGTCATGACACCACTCAAGGGCGCGGACGGGCAGATCTATGCCATGGCCCAGGGCAGCCTGGTCGTCGGCGGCGCCGGCGCGGCGGCCAACGGCAGCCAGGTGCAGATCAACCATCTGAGCGTGGGACGCGTGCCCGCAGGCGCGACCGTCGAACGCAGCGTGGCCACCGCCTTGGGCGAATCCGGCAGCATCAACCTCGAACTGCGGCAGAGCGACTTCACGACGGCCAGCCGCGTGGTCGACGCGGTGAACACGCGCTTCGGCAAGGGCACGGCACGCGCGCTCAATGGCCGCGTCATCCAGGTGAGCACGCCGGTGGGCGAGAGCGAGCGCGTCGCTTTCCTCGGCGCCATCGAAAGCCTCGACGTGAGCCCCGCGCAGGCCATGGCCAAGGTCATCATCAATGCCCGTACCGGGTCGGTGGTCATGAACCGGGCCGTCATGCTGGAACACAGCGCCGTGTCGCACGGCAACCTGTCGGTGGTGATCAGTTCCGAGCCTGTCATCAGCCAGCCTGCCCCCTTCTCCAGAGGGCAGACGGTCGTGGCCGGGCAATCGCAGATCGAAATCCGCCAGCAGCCAGGCGAGGTCATGCTGCTGAAGAACAGTGCCTCGCTGGCTGACGTGGTGAAGGCGCTGAACTCGATCGGCGCCACGCCGCAGGACCTGCTGGCGATCCTGCAGGCACTGAAGGCATCCGGTGCCCTGCGCGCCGAGCTGGAGGTGATCTGATGAGCATGGGCGGCGCCGACCTGTCCTCGAAATTTGCGCTCGACGTCCAGAGCGTCAACCAGCTCAAGCTGGATGCGCGGCAGTCTTCGCCCGAGGCGCTGAAGGCCGCCGCGCAGCAGTTTGAAGCGGTGTTCATGAACATGCTGATGAAAAGCATGCGCGAGGCGACGCCGCAGGATGGCGTGTTCGACAGCGAGCAAACCCGCATGTATACCTCGATGCTCGACCAGCAGCTGACACAGCGCATGGCCAGCCGGGGAATCGGCCTGGCCGATGTCATGGTGAGGCAGCTCACCACGGCGATGGCCGTTCCTTCGAACGGCGAGGCCGCCATGCCCGAGGCCATGCCGATGGCGCCTGGCTTGCCCCAGAATGTTCCGCCGCCGGCGTCATTCCAGCCATTGTCCGAGCCGCAGGCGCTCAGGGGTAATGCCCCTGCTCACGTTGATGCCTTTGTCCAGAGAATGCTGCCGCATGCCCGCGAGGCGAGCGCCAGCACCGGCATACCCGCTCAATTCATGATGGGGCAGGCCGCGCTGGAAACGGGCTGGGGGCGCTCGGAGATTCGCGGCGCCGACGGCCAGAACAGCTTCAACCTGTTTGGAATCAAGGCCGGAGCAAGCTGGAAGGGCCGCACGGTCGATATCGTCACCACCGAATACGTCAATGGCAAGCCGCAGAAGATGGTCGACACCTTCCGCGCCTATGACTCCTATGCCGATTCCTTCAGGGACTATGCCAACCTGCTGAAGGCCAACCCCCGCTATCGGAACGTGCTCGCCCAGGGGCAGGATGCCGCCCGGTTTGCCCAGGGATTACAGCAGGCAGGCTACGCCACCGACCCCAACTATGCCCAGAAGCTGGCAAGCGTGATCAGCCTGGTCGAGCGGGCCTGACCGGCAGGCTAAAGAAAACCGCAAACGCACCGATTCAGCCCATAAGCGTATTGATTACCCCATTCACAGATCCTGCTGGTGCATAAATAGATGGCTTCCAACATTCTCGGTATCGGTCAGAGCGCCCTCACCGCCGCACAGGTAGGACTCAATGTGACCGGGCATAACATCGCCAACGCATCGACCCCGGGTTACACCCGCCAGGTGGTGGTGCAGGGCGCGGCGATGGCCCAGGACTTCGGTTACGGATTCATGGGGCAGGGTACCGAGGTGTCCACCGTCAAGCGCGTCTACAACGAATACCTGTCGACTCAGGTCCGCTCGGCCCAGACCACGAAAAGCGGGATGGATAGCTATTACAGCCATATCAGCCAGATCGACAACATGCTGGCCGATCCGACGTCTGGCCTGTCGCCCGTCCTGCAGGAATTCTTCAACAGCATGCAGGATCTGGCGTCGAACCCGACGCTGATGCCGGCGCGGCAGGCTGCCCTGTCGTCGGCTGAATCCCTCGCTGCGCGATTCAAGAGCATTTCAAGCCGCCTGGACGAGATGTCCCAGGGGGTGAATGGCCAGATCGTCTCGAGCGTCAGCGACATCAACACCTTCGCTGCGCAGATTGCCCAGTTGAACGACGCCATCGGTCGCGCCCAACGCGCCACCGGTCAGCCGCCCAACGATCTGCTCGACCAGCGCGATCAGTTGGTGCTCGATCTGGGCAAGCAAATCCAGGCGACCGTCGTCAAGCAGGGTGAAGGCGACTACAACGTGTTCATCGGCAACGGCCAGCCGCTTGTCGTTGGCACGAAAACCTACACGATTTTCAACGTCTCCTCGCCCACCAACCCGGAAAAGATCGAGGTGGCCTACAAAGCCAGCAACGGCAGTACCGTCATCGTGGGTGAGGCCGGTCTTTCCGGCGGCAGGCTGGGTGGCCTGCTCGAGTTTCGCAGCAAGACGCTGGAGCCCGCGCAGAATGCGCTGGGCCGCGTGGCCATCGGGCTCGGCACCGCTTTCAACAGCCAGCACCAGCTCGGCTTCGACCTCAACGGCGTGGCGGGCGGGAATTTCTTCAACGTGCCGGCCCCGGTGGTCAGCGCTAGTGGCAACAACACCGGCAACGGTGTTCTGGGCGCCACCATCAGCAGCGTCAACGCCCTCAGCACCAGCGACTATCAGGTCAGCTACGACGGCACCAACTACACCGTCACCCGCCTGTCGGACAATGTTTCTTCGACCTATGCATCGCTTCCGCAGACCGTCGATGGCGTGGATATCAACCTGGCCTCGGGCACGCCGTTGGCGGGCGACATCTTCCTGGTACGGCCCACGGTCAGGGGGGCGTCGCAAATGGATGTGGCCATCACCGATCCCTTCCAGATTGCGGCCGCGGCCCAGGCTGGCGCAACGGGCGACAACCGGAACGCGCTCCTGCTGGTCGGCCTGCAGACCGCCAAGACCCTCGGGAATGGCACGGCCACCTTCCAGGGTGCGTTTTCCCAACTGGTCAGCCAGGTTGGCAACAAGACCCGTGAACTGGAGCTGACCAGCAGTGCATCGGCCAAGCTGGTCACGGAATTGACGTCCTCGCTGCAGGCCGAATCGGGGGTGAACCTCGATGAAGAAGCCACCAACCTGTTGCGATATCAACAGGCCTACCAGGCCGCAGCCAAGTCCATGCAGATCGCGGGCGAGCTGTTCGACTTGCTGTTGACCATCGGCCGTTAAGAGAGGCGAACATCATGCGCATCAGTACCGACACCCTCTTCAACACCGGCGCAACCCGCCTCGGCGAGTTGCAGACCAGTCTTGCCAAGACGCAGGAACAGATCTCCACCGGACGCCGCATTCTGGCGCCTTCCGACGATCCGATCGGTGCCGCCCGTGCGCTCGAGGTCACCCAGTCTCAGTCGATCAACAACCAGTACGCGACCAACCGCAACATCGCAAGAAATACCCTGAATGTGCTGGAAGGCACGCTGGCCAGCGTGACATCCCTGCTGCAGGACGTTAAAACCGCCGTGATTGCCTCGGGCAATGGTTCGCTGACCGACAACGAGCGCGGATTCCAGGCGACGGCCTTGCAAAGCCGCCTGGACGAATTGCTGGGCCTGGCGAACTCGCGCGACTCGTTCGGCAACTACACGTTCTCCGGGTTCCAGTCGAATACGCAGCCATTCGTTCAGACACTTGCCGGCGCCACCTATCAGGGCGATTCGGGTCAACTGTCGATCCAGGTGGATTCGACGCGCCAGATGGCGGTCAATTTCTCGGGCCAGGCCGTCTTCCAGGGCGGTGGCCAGGACATCTTTCAGACCCTGACCGACCTGGTCAACCTGCTGAATACGCCCGTCGTCACGCCGACCGATCAGGCCAACCTGACCACCGGCCTGGCGACAGCCAATTCGAGGCTGGACCGGGCGATGGACAACGTCCTGACGGTGCGCGCATCGGTGGGTTCACGCTTGCAGGAAATCGATTCGCTCAGCATCGCGGGCGATGACCGCAACCTCCAGTACAGCCAGTTGCTGTCCGAAATCCAGGACCTCGACTACACCGAGGCGCTGACCCGGCTTTCCCAGCAGCAATTCACGCTCGAAGCGGCGCAGCGCTCCTTCGCTTCGATTTCCAAGCTGTCGCTGTTCAACTTTATCTAATCCCACATGGTTGGAAACGATATGACATCCCGAGATCGGGTGAACAAGCAGGTCATGAGCCTGCTGTCAGGGGTATCCACCCACGGCGACCATCATCTGGCCGAGGTCGAACGCGACCTGGTACAGATGGATGTGCTGCTTGAAGAAGCCATCAAGAAGCTCGGCAACAGCTTCATGGCTATCCACGAAGCGGTGGAAAGGCAGCAAAAGGCACTGGACAGCATGCTCGCCCGGGACCTGACTGCGCAAGAGTATGCAGCACGGCTGGAAGCGATACACGCCGACATCAGCCAGCATGTTAGCGCTGCGATGACCGGTTTGCAGTTCCAGGACATGACCAGCCAGCTCATCGGACGGATGGTCCAGCACCTGACCGGACTGCGCGATGTGTTCGGGGCGCTCGACACCGACGAACCGGTCCTGCCGGAGAGCGGAGACAAGGACCTGCTCGCCACGCTCGAGCACATCAGCGAACGTGTCGGGGCGCGCTGCACTGAAATGGCAGGCGGAATTCGCAGTACGGTGAACCAGCGCCACATGGAAAGCGGCGACATTGAATTGTTTTGATTTGACGAAAAACCACGGGCGTCAGCCTGTCAACGAAAGCAGTAGGAGCAACGATGAGTAAAACAATTCTTGCAGTGGATGATTCCGGTTCCCTGCGCCAGATGCTGTCCTTCAGCCTGAAGTCCGCCGGCTATGGCGTGATCGAGGCTGTCGACGGGCTTGATGGTCTCGACAAGGCCAAGAAGCAAACCGTTGACCTGGTACTAACAGACCAGAACATGCCGGGCATGGACGGCCTGAGCCTGATAAAAGCGCTGCGCGGGCTGAAGAATTACCAGAAAGTGCCGATTCTGATGTTGACGACGGAGTCGGGCGACGAGATGAAGGCCATGGGCCGGGCGGCAGGCGCAAATGGCTGGCTGGTAAAGCCATTCGACCCGGCCCGACTGACCGAGGTGGTCAAGAAACTGATCGGCTGATCGCGTTTTGCAATCAGGCCAGGCAACAACAACGGAGTACAAAAATGACGATTGATATGAGCCAGTTTTACAAAGTGTTTTTCGACGAGGCAGACGAACTGCTCGCGGAAAAAGAAAAACTGCTGCTGGCTCTCGATGTGTCGAACCCCGATAGCGAAGATCTCAATGCGATCTTCCGGGCGGCCCACTCGATCAAGGGCGGCGCCGCAACCTTCGGCTTCAGCGATATCACCGAAGTCACTCACATGCTGGAATCCCTGCTCGACCGGATCCGCAAGGGCGAGATGGCATTGACGCACGATCATGTCGACGCATTTCTGGTGGCCAAGGACATCCTGTCGATGCAGATGGACGGGCATCACCACGGTGCGACGGTTGACCATGATGCGGTGGCAAACGTCTGCCAGCGCCTGAAGGCGCTTTCGCAGGGGCAGGTCGAGGCGGCTGCCGCCGAGACGCCTGCCGCCGAGACGCCTGTGGCCCAGGCTGCACCGGCAGACGCAGAGCCGGTCGCCGATGCCGACGGCAACTTCCATTTCCGCATCGAGTTGCCCGAGGTGCCGCAGCGCGATGTCGATGCCCTGGCAACCGAGCTTGGATTGCTGGGCGCCATCCAGCAGGAGACCCTGCCGGACAAGCGTGTGGCATTCACGCTCACGACCAGCGAAGGCAAGGACAACATCATTGCCATCTGTTCGTTCGTCCTCGATCCGGACGACCTGAAGATCACGAGTGCAGGCGGCCAGCCGGCTGCCGAGCCGGTAAGTGCCAGCAAATCCGAAGATGACCTGGGATATGGATTCTTCGAGCCGCTCGAGCCTCCAAAGGACGAGTCCTCAGCTTCTCAACCGGCCTCCCAGCCTGCTGCATCCGCCGGGCAGTCTGCTTCTGCTGCCCCAGCTGAAAACAAGAATTATGGACGCCGTGCAACCGACAAGGAAGGCGGCCAGGAGTCGTCGTCGATTCGCGTCGGCGTGGAAAAGGTCGACCAGCTGATAAATCTGGTCGGCGAACTGGTGATCACCCAGGCCATGATCGAGCAGCGCATTGGCGTGCTCGACCCGATCCTGCACGAGCGCCTGCTGAACAGTGCCAGCCAGCTGGCGCGCAACACGCGCGACCTGCAGGAAGCCGTGATGTCCATTCGCATGATGCCGATGGACTATGTGTTCTCGCGCTTCCCGCGCATGGTGCGCGACCTGGCGGGCAAGCTCGGCAAGAAGGTCGAATTCATCACGCGCGGCGCAGCCACCGAACTCGACAAGGGCCTGATCGAGCGCATCGTCGACCCGCTGACCCATCTGGTGCGCAACAGCGTGGACCATGGCATTGAAATGCCCGAGAAGCGCCGTTCGTCCGGCAAGAGCGAGACCGGCAAGCTGACCCTGTCCGCGGCTCACCAGGGCGGCAATATCGTGATCGAGGTCACCGACGACGGCGGTGGCCTGAATCGCGACCGGATTCTCGACAAGGCCAGGCAGCAGGGCTTGCCGGTGTCCGACACCATGCCCGACAGCGATGTCTGGCAGCTGATCTTCGCACCGGGATTCTCGACAGCCGAAGCCGTGACCGATGTATCGGGACGGGGGGTCGGCATGGACGTCGTCAAGCGGAACATCACGGCGATGGGCGGAAGCGTGGACATTCGCTCGCTGAGCGGGTCCGGAACGACCATTGCCATTTCGCTGCCGCTGACCCTGGCCATCCTCGATGGCATGTCGGTCAAGGTGGGGGACGAGGTCTACATCCTGCCGCTCGGATACGTCGTCGAGTCGCTCCAGCCGGCAGCCGTCGACGTCAAGGAAATCGCCGGCCAGGGCAAGGTGGTCAAGGTGCGCGAGGAATACCTCCCGCTGATTCCGCTGTACCAGATCTTCGCGATCGAGCCGCGTTGCGCCGATCCGTCGCAGGGCATCCTGGTCATTCTCGAATCGGACGGCAAGAAAGCGGCCCTGCTGGTCGACAGCCTGGTGGGACAGCAGCAGGTCGTCGTCAAGAACCTGGAGTCGAACTTCCGCAAGGTGGCCGGCATCTCCGGAGCCACGATACTCGGTGACGGCGGGGTGTCCCTGATCCTGGACGTCGCGGCCCTGCTGCGCTCCAGCCGTCAACTGAATTCCGACCCCGTATTTTTCTGAGGACGCCATAAGGAATCAAGTCATGTCCTACACCACACAAACCCAAAACAGCATGAACGAAGCAGGCGAGGGCACGGGAAGCGAGTTCCTGGCCTTTACCCTGGGCAGCGAGGAATACGGGATCGACATCCTGCGCGTCCAGGAAATTCGCGGTTACGAGCCCGTCACCCGGATCGCCAATGCGCCTGCATTCATCAAGGGCGTCGTCAACTTGCGCGGCACCATCATTCCGGTGGTCGACATGCGCATCAAGCTCAATCTGGGCTCGCCGACCTATGACCAGTTCACGGTCGTGATCATCCTGAACATCGAGGGACGCGTGGTCGGCATGGTGGTCGACAGCGTGTCCGACGTCACGACGCTGTCGGAAGCCCAGATCAAGCCGGCTCCCGAAGTCGGAACCGTGTTCGACAGCGAGTATCTGATCGGCCTGGGCACGATAGGCGAGCGCATGCTGATCCTGGTCGAGATCGACAAGCTGATGTCCAGTCCGGAAATGGGGCTGATGGAAAGAATTGCCGCTTAAACACGTAGCAAGGCCAGGGATGTGCGCTGGCTGGATGGTGGAATTTGTTGAAGCAGGACCCCGTTCAGGGGAGCAAATGAGGGTACGAACATGTTGAACAATCTGAGCATCAAGTCACGGCTGATCTTTGTGATCGGTTTCCTGTCGGCGCTGCTGGTCATGAGCGGGGTCATCGGCCTGACCAGCCTCGGCACCACGAACGACGCGATGAAGTCGGTGTACGAGGACAGGGTGGTGGCGCTGGGGCAGCTCGAGAAGATTTCTGCCCTGATCAACCGGAACCAGATCCTGGTGGCTGAAACGGTCTCTGGTCAGCTCTCGGCTTTTCCCGAGGATATCTCGCTGGTAGACAAGCGTGTAACCGAGATCAAGAACGTCATAGGCGAGATCGATACGGTCTGGAAGGCCTACATGTCGACCAAACTGACACCCAAGGAAGTGGAACTCGCCAAGCAACTGGATGAGCATCGCAGAAGCTACGGCCGCAATGGCCTGCTTCCGGCGATCGCGGCGCTGAGCGGCCATGACTTCCAGCAGGCCGGTGAGGTTTTGCAGGGGCCGATGAAAGAATCGTACCCCTCGGTACGCAACAGTGCCGAGGCGCTCATTGCGCTGCAACTCGACGTCGCCAAGCAGGAGTTTGAGGCAGCGCAGTCCCGCTTCGCCACGGTGCGAATGGTGTCGATTGCGGTGATCCTGATTGGCCTGACGCTCGCTGCCGTGATCGGACTGTGGCTGATCCGTGCGATCACTGGCCCGCTCAACGATGCTGTGCGTGTGGCCGAGAGCGTCGCGGAGGGTGATCTGACCCAACAGATCGACGTACGCTCCAGCGACGAAACGGGCAAGCTCATGAGCGCCATGCAGGCCATGAATGCCAGCCTCGTGAACATCGTCAGCCAGGTTCGCACCGGTACCGAAACCATCTCGGTGGCCTCTCGCGAGATTGCCTCGGGCAATCAGGACCTGTCGAACCGCACCGAATCGCAGGCCTCGAGCCTGGAAGAGACGGCCAGCTCGATGGAAGAG
>JBFHQA010000051.1:0-17196 GCA_041592455.1 Thiobacillus sp.
GGCGTCCTGGTCGAGCATGGCGAAGATCGTCTCGGAGGCGGCGAGTCCGCGCTGCAGCTGGTCGTTGACCGCGGTGAGCCGCTTCAGCGGTGCGAACAGCAGCAGCATCGCCATGAAGAACGACACAAAGCCGCCCACCGTCGTGGTGTTGGCGGACGCCTGCCCGGCCGCAATATAGACGATTACAGCCAGCGCGATCGCGGCGATGAACTGGATCACCGGCTCGTACACGGCGTTGGCGGCGACGCGCTTCATCTCGAACAGGCGCGCAAGGTTGGCGGCCTGGCGGAAGCGCGTCTGCTCGTAGTCCTCGCCGCCGTAGAGCTTGACGACGCGATGGCCACCGACCGCCTCGTCGACCACCTGTGTCAGGTCGCCGATGTTCTGCTGCGCCTTGCGCGACAGGCCGCGCAGCCGCTTGCTGGCCACGCGCACCACCCACAGCGTCAGCGGCACCAGCGCGAACACGATCAGCGTCAGCTGCCAGTTCAGCCACAGCAGGTAGGCCAGCAGGCCCAGCACGGTCACGGTGTCGCGCACCAGCGTCGTCAGCGAACTGGTGGCCGACTGCGTGACCTGCGTGACGTTGAACGCCAGCTGCGCGATCAGCTGGCCGCTCGGGTTCTGGTCGAAGTAGCGCGTCGGCAGCGTCATCAGCTTGTCGAACATCGTCGCGCGCAGGTCCATCACCAGCCGGCTGCCCACCCAGGCCATGCAATAGGTGCTGACGAAGCTGGTGACGCCGCGCACCAGGAACAGCGCCAGCAGCAGCACCGGGATCCAGCGGATGAAGTCGGGGTCCTTGGCGACGAAACCCTCGTCCAGCAGTGGCTTGAACAGTGCTGGCAGCAGCGGCTCGGTGGCCGCCGTCAGGATCAGCGCGATGATCGACAGCGCGAACATGCGCCAGTATGGCTTCACGTAGCCGAGCAGGCGGCCATACAACGCGCGGCTGTCGTGTCCAGTGGTCATAGCAGCAGAATGGTGGCGAGACCGAGGAAGATGAAGAAGCCCATGCTGTCGGTGATGAAGGTCAGCAGCACCGACGCACCGATGGCCGGGTCGCGGTTCATGCGCTCCAGCGCCATCGGGATGAAGATGCCGGCGAGCGCGGCCACCAGCAGGTTCAGCAGCATCGCCAGCGCCATCACGCCGCCCAGCGCCGGGTAGTCGTACAGCAGCCAGGCGAACACGCCGACCACCGAACCCCACACCAGGCCGTTCAGCAGCGCGACGCTGATCTCCTTCAGCACCAGCCGGCGCGCGTTGGCCGTGGTGACCTGGCCCAGCGCCAGGCCGCGGATGATCAGCGTGATGGTCTGGTTGCCGGTATTGCCGCCGATACCGGCGATGATCGGCATCAGCGCCGCCAGCGCGGCGAGCTTCTCGATGCTGCCCTCGAAGGTGCCGATCACGCGCGAGGCGATGAAGGCCGTGCAGAGGTTCACCGCCAGCCACATCCAGCGGTTCTTGGCCGCGTGCCACACCGTCGAGAACAGGTCCTCCTCTTCCTGCAGGCCGGCCATCGACAGCATGTCGGAATCCGCCGATTCGCGGATGAAGTCGACCACCGCGTCGACCGTCACCCGGCCGATCAGGCGTCCCTGCGCGTCCACCACCGGCGCCGTCACCAGGTCGTAGCGCTCGAACGCCTGCGACGCCTCGTCGGCCTCGTCCTCGGGGTGGAACTTCACGAAATCCTCGACCATGATCGCCGCCACCGAGGCCTCGGGGTCGGTCGTCAGGAGGCGCTTCAGCGGCAGCACGCCGATGATCGCGTCGTCGCGGTCCACCACGAACAGCTTGTCGAGCTGGTCGGGCAACTCGCCCAGCCGGCGCAGGTAGCGCAACGCCACTTCCAGTGTCACGTCGGCGCGGATCGTCACCATCTCGAAATCCATCAGCGCGCCAACCGTGTCTTCTGGGTAGGCCAGCGCCGATTGCAGGTGCGCGCGCTTCTGCGCGTCCAGCGTCGTCAGCAGTTCCTGGATCACGTCGTGGGGCAGGTCCTGCGCGATGTCGGCGATCTCGTCGGTGTCGAGCGATTCGGCGGCCGCCAGCAGTTCCGCCTTGTCCATGTTCTGGATCAGCGACTCGCGAACCGAGTCCGACACCTCGAGCAGGATCTCGCCATTGTGTTCCGCACCGACCAGGTTCCAGACCAGCCGCCGCTCGTTTAGCGGCAGGGCTTCGAGGATGTAGGCGATGTCGGCCGGATGCAGCTCGTCCAGGCGCCCCTGCAGCTCGGCCAGGAACTGGACGTGCTCGCGGTTGGCGGCCAGGTCTTCCCGCATGCCACCTTGTCGCAGGACGAATTCCTCCACCTGCCGCATCTTGGCGAGCAGCGTCTGGATCTGCTCCAGGCTGGTTTCCAGGTTGTCCTGCGACTGGTTTTCGAGGGAATCGGTCATGGGGCTCTCAAGAAAAGGCCCCGCGATTGTAACGCGCCAGCGATCTTCAAGCGTTTGTTGCCTGAAGTTTGGGGATATTCAATCCACTTATTTTACCGTGCGTCCAATGTGAAAAAAGCGGGAGAAAGTCATCGTCGACCATGAGGGTTCTACGACTAAAGTTGTAAAGACAGTCCTAAAGCGGCAAGGCACAGTTCAGCCGACATAGCCTTGGATATTGAGCGGTTGTTGCGCATGAAGGCGCGTGTGCGACAGCAATGGCCTGAACGAGAGGGGACGAGACGGTGGCGAACGAAACGATGCGTATGAGTGCGGGGGAATTTCAGCCTTGCGGCAACGAGAGGGAGCGATACTGAAATACTACAACGATGCCGCGAATCATTGCACCTATGGGGTGGAAACGTTGGCGCACTTGGGGCCTTGCACACCAGAGGAGTTGGCTAGACCCGTGAGTCTTGTCGAAATAGAGGCGCAACTCTCAATTCGAGTCCGTAGTGCTGAAGAAGCGGTTCGTAGAGGAGTAAGAATTTATCTACTGACGCAATCGCAATTCGATGCGCTGGTGAGTTTCACTTTTAATGTTGGCACTACAGGAGCGCGCTCGGCGCTGGCAGCGGCTGATCGGGGTAAGGTTGATGAAGTGGCTGCTCATATGAATAGCAACATTTATGTCCATCCTCGTGATGCAAGTGGCAAACGTTTAAAACCTGTCCGGTTACCGGGGCTGGTTAACCGACGACGCGAGGAGGCAATACCCTTCCAGGACAATGGAGCGAGAAAGTGAGGCGCGCTTTATCGGCGTTTGTGATCGCCAGCATTTCAATCTTGCTGACCATGTCTGTTCTTGCCTGCGAGCGCGTACCCCAAAACAGCGCTGCTGAAAAGGCAGGTGTATTGCATGAGCTTTCTCGTCGGAGCGGCTTGCCAGGGGCAGAGCTTGGAAGCTTGCTTGAGGATTGCAATAAAAATCAGCAGAGCCTGTTTTTTTGTGCGTGGCGCGATCAAATCGCTGCCGAACAAGCATTGAACAGTATGCTCAATGACAAACAACACAATTTCCCCCAATGCGCGGCCTATTTTCAATCAAGCGTGACAAGCTGGAAAAAGGCCGGTGATCTAGCATGCGAAAAATCAGCGAGAAAGGAATGGGGTGAAGGATCCATGGGGCCCACTGCTCAAGCCGTTTGTCTGACTCAGGAAATAATGAAAATGGGTAAGCGTTTGCAGGTAATGAAAGGGTGCAATTCATTACCTAAGTAGGGCTAGCCACTGAAAGGCATGACGCCGGACGCTGGATCGATTTGTGTCATCCACCCTGCGAAGCAGGCGGATCAGCGCGGTACCTGCGCATACCCCATGTAGCGCTGGATCACCGCCACCCGCCGCTGATACGCGCGCGAGCTGCGGTTGTTCTCGTACCAGCGCGGGTTCGGCACCATGGCTGCCATGCGCGCGGCCTGGTTGCGGCTGAGCTTGGCGGCCGAGGTCTTGTAGTAGCGGCGCGCGGCGGCTTCGGCGCCGTAGATGCCGTTGCCCCATTCGATGACGTTGAGGTAGACCTCGAGGATGCGGCGCTTGCTCCAGGTGGCCTCGATCATCAGCGTGATGATCGCTTCCTGGCCTTTGCGGATGAAGCTGCGCTCGCCGGAAAGAAACAGGTTCTTGGCGAGCTGCTGGCTGATGGTGGAGCCGCCGGCGACGAGCTTGCCTTTCTTCAGGTTCTTCTTGACGGCGGCCTCGATGCCTTCGACGTCGAAACCTTCGTGGCTGAGGAATTTTCCGTCCTCGGCCGCGACGATGGCGCGCTTGAGGTGGATCGAGATGCGGTCATACGGCACCCACTTGTGGCGCAGTTCGGCGTCGGGGTTCTTTTCCTGCTGACGTGCCAGGCCAGCCGCCATGAACGCAGTCGAGGTGGGGTTGTGATCGATCCACCAGAGCACGTGCGCGAAGATCCACAGCTGGTACAGCAGCACCAGCGCCACTGCCGCGGCGATGCCCTTGCCGATCCAGCCGAACATTTTTTTCATCATGACGGACGAAGGCTCCTGATCACCGCTGAGGTGTCGGGTCGCACGCCGCGCCAGACGTAGAACGCCTCGGCGGCCTGCTCGACGAGCATGCCGAGGCCGTCGGCCGTGGCGGCGCCGTGGGAGCGGGCGAAGTTGAGAAAGGGCGTGTCGCGCCCGTACATCATGTCGTAGGCCAGCGTTCCGGCGGTGAAAATCGCGGGCGACAGCGGCGGCAGTTCGCCGGCCAGGCTCGCGGCGGTGGCGTTGATGACGACGTCGAACGGCGTGGTCGCCTCGTCGAAGCCGCAGGCCGCCACGCCCTGGCCGAACAGCTCGGCCAGTTCCTGCGCCCGGCTGACGGTGCGGTTGGCAATGACAAGGGCAGCCGGTTTCTGTTCCAGCAACGGTTCGACCACGCCGCGCGCCGCGCCGCCTGCACCGAGCAGCAGGATGCGCTTGCCGCCCAGTGCGCAGTCGAGGTTGCGGATGAGGTCGGACACCAGGCCGGCGCCGTCGGTGTTGTCGCCGAGGATGCCGTCGGCGTCAAAACTGAGCGTGTTGACCGCGCCGGCGCGCTGGGCGCGGGGAGTCAGCCGGTTCGCCAGCGCGTAGGCTTCTTCCTTGAACGGTACCGTGACGTTGGCGCCGCGGCCGCCGCCCGCAACGAACTGCGCCACGCTGTCGGCAAAGCCGTCCAGCGGCGCGAGGATGGCTTCGTAGCTCAGGTCCTGCCCGGTCTGGCGGGCAAACGCGGCGTGGATCTGCGGGGATTTGGAATGGGCAATCGGATGCCCGAATACGGCGTAACGGTCGGTCATGGCGGCCGTATTCTAGCGGTTGCCGGCCCCGTCATCAGCACTGCAAGCGATATTTCTCCGGCTATCAAGCGTAATCAGTTCTGTTTCCAGGGCAGGCCCCGGTGCTTCCAGCCGTTGATCTCGTTGCGGTGGCCGGTTTCCTTGTCGAGATCGCCTTCGAGGCCTTCCAGCACGTTGTAGCAACTGCCGCGGCCCATCTCGGCGCAAGCCGCTGCCGCCCGGTGCGACCGGTGGCCGCTGCGGCAGATGAACAGCAGCAGCGATTCCGGATCGGTGGCCTGGACCAGTTGCGTCTGAAAATGCGGATTGAGCACCCAGCCCGGCCAGGATTGCCATTCGACGTGGATCGCGCCCGGAATCGTGCCGGTCAACTCCAGTTCGGCGTGCGAACGCACATCGATCAGTTGCGCCCCGGGCGCCAGTTGCAGCAGTTCATGCGCCTCGTGGGGCAGCAGCGCGCCCATGTAGGGCCATGACTGGGCCTGGCTGCGGCCGTGGGCGGTGTCCAGAAGCTCGGTGATTCGTCCCATTTTTGATGTCCTTATGCGTCTTTCAAGTATATGGGCAGCGGGGGGCGATGCAAGTTGCACCAAAAAAGTGCGTGCTGTTGGGTGGGGGCACCGAAATGGTGCTATCGATAAAGGTGTGAGTGCACTATCGCGTTGAATAAGCCTTATGGCACAATGATCCACGCACATTTTTATGCGTGGCACGGATGCTGCTACCCGGTATTTGACATGACGTATTTGTGTGGCCGACCCGTGCAACACACCGCGTCGACGTTTTTTCTTTGATATTGTTTGAGGAGATTCAGCATGGCCGTGGCCAATGTGATCAAGATGATTAAGGACGGCGAAGTCAAGTTCGTCGATCTGCGCTTTACCGATACGCGCGGCAAGGAACAGCACGTTTCGATTCCTGCCCGCATCGTGACCGAAGAATGGTTCGAGGACGGGCACCCCTTCGACGGCTCGTCGATCGCCGGCTGGAAAGGCATCCAGGCTTCCGACATGCTGCTGAAGGCCGACCCCGATTCGGCCTACATGGACCCCTTCTTCGACGAGCCCACCCTGATCCTGACCTGCGACGTGGTCGAGCCGTCCGACGGCAAGGGCTACGAGCGCGACCCGCGTTCGGTCGCCAAGCGCGCCGAGGCCTACCTCAAGTCCACCGGCATCGCCGACACCGCCTACTTCGGCCCCGAGCCCGAGTTCTTCATTTTTGATTCGATCACCTGGCACGACAACATGTCGGGCTGCGGCGTGCAAATCAATTCCGAAGAGGCCTCCTGGTCCTCGGCCGAGAAATTCGAGAACGGCAACACCGGCCACCGTCCCGGCATCAAGGGCGGCTACTTCCCCGTGCCCCCGGTCGACAGCCTGCAGGACATCCGTGCCGCCATGGTCATGGCGCTGGAAGAAGCCGGCATCCCGGTCGAAGTGTTCCACCACGAAGTGGCGACCGCCGGCCAGTGCGAAATCGGCACCGTGTTCAGCACGCTGACCAAGCGCGCCGACTGGACCCAGACCCTGAAGTACATCGTGCAGAACGTCGCCCACGCCTACGGCAAGACCGCGACCTTCATGCCCAAGCCCATCGTCGGCGACAACGGCTCCGGCATGCACGTTCACCAGTCGCTGTGGAAAGACGGCAAGAACCTGTTCGCAGGCAACGGCTACGCTGGCCTGTCCGAGATGTGCCTGTACTACATCGGCGGCATCATCAAGCACGCCAAGGCACTGAACGCAATCACCAACCCGTCGACCAACTCGTACAAGCGTCTGGTCCCCGGCTTTGAAGCCCCCGTGATGCTGGCCTACTCGGCGCGCAACCGCTCGGCCTCGATCCGTATCCCCATCGCCGCCAGCGAGAAGGCTCGCCGCATCGAGACCCACTTCCCCGATCCCACGGCCAACCCCTACCTGTGCTTTGCCGCACTGATGATGGCCGGCCTCGACGGCATCCAGAACAAGATCCACCCCGGCGATCCGTCGGACAAGGACCTGTACGACCTGCCGCCGGAAGAGGATGCGAAGATCCCGAAGGTCTGCCACAGCCTGGAAATGGCGCTGGACGAACTCGACAAGGACCGCGAGTTCCTGACCCGTGGCGGCGTGTTCACCAACGACATGATCGACGCCTACATCGACCTGAAGATGCAGGAAGTCACCAAGTTCCGCATGACCACGCACCCGGTCGAGTTCGCGATGTACTACTCGCTGTAATCGACTGCGCGTCAATGAACGGGGCGGCTTCGGCCGCCCCGTTTTTCATGGGCAAACCGAAACGTCAAGATTGCTGGCTTTTAGCCGTTAACCTGGGGGTACGTTAAACTTGAAGCCATGCAGATCGTCCCCTATTCCATCCTGTTGTGCCTGTTTCTGGCGGTGCCCGCACAAGCGGAAATCTACAAGTACGTGGATGAAAACGGCCAGGTGACCTTTACGGACGTCTATCGCAAGGGCGCCAAGCGCATCGACCTGCCGGGCGCGCCCACCCCCCTGCCGCCGAGCACCAAGGCGCCGCGCCGCGCGTCCTACAACCCCAGTCCGGCCGATTTTCCGCGCATCGATCCGGGGACGCAGAAGCGTCGCGACGACATTCGCCGCCAGGTGCTGGAAGACGAGATCGCGGGCGAGCGTCGCAACGCCGAAGAGGCACGCCGCCAGTTGACGCTCGGCGAACGGTTGTTGCCGGGCGAAAAGACCACCGATTCCACCTATCAGAACCGGGTCAGGAAACTCCAGGCCACCGTGCAGCAGCACGAGCAGAATGTGTCGTCGATCCAGCGCGAACTGGCCAACCTGAAATAATGTCGGTCTGACGCAGGCCGGAATTCCCCACGTTTCAACACGCCTGATCACGCTCCACCCGCAAGGGGTAGGCCGTGGTTCTAAGACGCTGAAGCCCTAAAGGACTCCGATCCACTAGCCGCTGAAGCGCCTGTGGAGTCGTATGCGTCAAGAACCACGCTCCACCCGCAAGAGGTAGGCCGTGGTTGTAAACCGCTAAAGCGGTAACAACCACGCTCTGGCACAATCAATGCTTTGGTGTTGTGCATGAGCGAGATGCCGCCTTATTCCATCGATTTTTCCGGACTGGATTGCCTGTCGACCAGCGCCATGGTGCTGGACGCAAGCGATGTGGTTCTCTACGTCAATCCGGCGGCAGAAACCTTGCTCGGCGTGTCGGGTGCCTTGCTGCGCGGAGCCGTGATCGGCCAGATACTGGATCGCGGGCTCGAACTGATCGGCGCGATCCAGACCGCGCGCGGCGAGCAGGAAACCGTCATCGAGTACGAGATCGAGATCGGCACGCACGGCCATGCCCCGATCCGCATCGGATGCAGCGTCACGCCGCTGGATGAGCCGCCCCAATCCATACTGGTCGAGATGCGCGCGGTGGACCCGCAGTTGCGCATAGCCCGCCTGGAACAGGCGCGTCTGCAGCAGGAGGCGAACCGCGAACTGCTGCGCAACCTGGCGCATGAAATCAAGAATCCGCTCGGCGGCATCCGCGGCGCGGCACAATTGCTCGAACACGAATTGCCGCGCGAGTCGCTACGCGAATACACCCAGGTCATCATCAAGGAATCCGACCGCTTGCAATCGCTGATGGAGCGTTTGTTGACGCCGCATCGAACGCCCCATTTTGGTGCGGTCAATATTCACGAAGTCCTGGAACGTGTTCGCAGCCTGATCCTCGCCGAGACACCGAGCATGAAACTGCGCCGGGACTACGATCTCAGCCTGCCCGAGATTCGGGCCGATGCCGAGCAGTTGATCCAGGCGGCCCTCAACATCGCGCGTAATGCCGTGCAGGCAATGGCTGCTAGCGGGCATGGGCACGGGCAGGGCGAAATCACGTTCCGTACCCGGGTGGCGCGGCAGATTTCGCTGGAAAGCCGCCGTTATCGCCTGGGCATGCGCGTCGAGATCATCGACAACGGCCCCGGCATCCCGGACGATATCCGTGAGCAGATTTTCTACCCGCTGGTGTCGGGCCGCGAAGGCGGCAGCGGGCTCGGGCTGGCCGTGGCCCAGACGCTGATCGCGCAGAACCATGGCACCATCGACTGCGAAAGCCAGCCCGGCCGCACCGTCTTTTCCTTTTTTCTACCGCTTCCTGATTGACTACCATGGCAAATCCGAGTTGTGTCTGGATCATTGACGACGACCGTTCCATCCGCTGGGTGCTGGAAAAGGCCCTGCTGCGCGAAGACATCCCGTGCATGACGTTCAGTTCGGCTACCGATGCCCTGCGTGAACTGGATCGCAGCGAGCCCGCCGTGGTGCTGTCCGACATCCGCATGCCGGGCGTCAGCGGGCTGGAACTGCTGCAGGAGCTGAAAGACCGCCTGCCCAAGGTACCGGTCATCATCATGACCGCCTACTCGGACCTCGACAGCGCGGTGGCCGCCTTCCAGGGCGGGGCGTTCGAATACCTGCCCAAGCCGTTCGATGTCGACCAGGCGCTGGAACTGGTCCGTCGCGCGCTGGCCGAAAATGCCAGCCGCGATGTGCCGTCCAGCAGCGATGCGCCGGTGCCCGAAATCCTCGGCCAGGCGCCCGCCATGCAGGAAGTGTTCCGCGCGATCGGCCGCCTCGCGCATTCGCACGCCACGGTCCTGATCACGGGCGAGTCGGGCAGCGGCAAGGAACTGGTGGCGCGTGCGCTGCATCGCCACAGCCCGCGGGCCTCGGGACCGTTCATCGCGCTGAACACCGCGGCGATCCCGAAGGATCTGCTGGAATCGGAACTGTTCGGCCACGAGCGCGGCGCCTTCACCGGCGCGGCGGCGCAACGCCGGGGCCGCTTCGAGCAGGCCGACAGCGGCACGCTGTTCCTCGACGAGATCGGCGACATGCCGGCCGAACTGCAGACGCGCTTGCTGCGCGTGCTGTCCGACGGCCAGTTCTATCGGGTGGGCGGGCATACGCCGATCAAGGTCAACGTGCGCGTGATCGCCGCGACCCACCAGGACCTGGAAGTGCGCGTGCGCGAAGGCCTGTTCCGCGAGGACCTGTTCCATCGGCTCAACGTCATCCGGCTGCGTCTGCCGGCCTTGCGCGAGCGGCGCGAGGACATCCCGCTGCTGGTGCGGCACTTCATGCAGAAAAGCGCGCGCGAACTGGGCGTCGAGCCCAAGGGCGTGTCCGAGGCCGCGTTGAAGACGCTGGTCAGCCTGCCGTGGAGCGGCAACGTGCGCCAGCTCGAGAACGTCAGCCATTACCTCACGGTGATGGCTCCCGGCCAGGTCGTGGAAGCAGGCGACTTGCCCGACGACCTGATGCAGGGAACGGTCGAGCAGGCGGGCGGCGACTGGCTGGCAGGCCTCGCGGCCGAGGCGAGCGCCCGGCTGGCGCGCGGCGAGGCGTCCATCCTGGACGACCTGACCCAGGCCTACGAAAAGACGCTGATCGAGGTGGCTCTACGCCACACCGGCGGGCGCCGGATCGAGGCGTCGCATCTGCTGGGCTGGGGCCGCAACACCCTGACGCGGAAGATCCACGAGCTGGGCATGGACGACGAGGTGGACACGTCCGACACCAAGTGAGGTGCGGTTCCGGGCGCGCCATGGTAGCGTGGCGCGGCACAAAAAAAGCCGACTCGAAGTCGGCTTTTTTTTGCGGGGTGGTCGGATGCTCAAGCAGCCAGTGCCTCTTCCAGAAGCTTCTGGATCTCGCCCTTCTGGTACATCTCGATCATGATGTCGGAGCCGCCGATCAGTTCGCCCTTCACGTACAGTTGCGGGAAGGTCGGCCAGTTGGCGTAGTACTTCAGGTTCTCGAAGATTTCCGGATCGGCCAGCACGTTGACGGCCAGGTAGTTCTGCAGGCCACAGGCCTGCAGCACCTGCGCGGCGCGGGACGAGAATCCGCACTGCGGGAACTGCGGCGTGCCTTTCATGTACAGCACGACGGTGTTGTTGGTGACTTGGTCGCGGATGCGATCTAAAGCGGTCATTTGGGGCTCCTGGACAATACTTGACTGGAATACTCGGGAATTATACGCGGCTGCGGTATGGCGTCAAGCGGCCTTGGGCGGACTGTTCAGGTAGGGGCTGATGAAGGCCTTGTGGAACAGGTGCGGGATCAGCAGATGGGCCGGCATGCGCAGCCAGTGGGCGCGGACGAAGGCGGCGAACCGGGCTGCCGGCGTGTACCGGTCTTCGCAGCTGGCATGTGCCGGGGCCAGCACGCGGCTGAATATGCGGTCCATCAGCGCGAGAGTCATGCGATTCGGTGCGTTCGCGTCGAGGGAAACCAGGACCGCCTCGGGCACCGGCGTCTCCAGAATGTGGTGGGCATAACGCAGGGCATAGAACAGGGGCCGGCTCAGCTGGAGTTCGTCTGCGCGTGCAATCAGCCGGTTCCAGAACCCCTCGCTTTGCGCGGCGTCGCGCAGCAGCAGGTCGAGGTCGGTCAGGTCGCGCAGGCCGTGCGGCAATTCGCCATCGTGAAAGAGGTGCGTGGCCGAATGCAGGATGCGGTCTTCCGCTCCCAGCACATAGACACCGGGCAAACCTTCCACCGGTACCGCATGGCTGCGCAGCTTGGATGAATCCGGGTGATAGCGCGCAGTGTCGGGCAGGATGGCGTGGTGCACGTCGACGATCGTGTCGCGGTCGATGTGCTGCAGCGGTGGAATCTCGTGCATCCAGCGCCGGTAATAGCGCTTGTCGTATTCCGACAGCCCGGTGGCATGCCAGCCGGCCAGCATTAGCGACGATTCCGCCCGCTGGAGCGCCTGGCGCGGAATCAGGATGTCGATGTCATTGAACAGCCGGCCATCTGCCGCGGGCAGGCCCGCAGCCACGTAGGCCGCGCCCTTGAGCACGATCAGCGGGCTGTCGATGTCGCTCAAAGCGGCGCGCAATTGCCGGATTTCCCAGATCACGGCGGTACGCTGCTTGGCAGCCAGGGTGTCGGCGGCCTCGAAATGCCAGCGGATCGCTTCGGGAATTTGCCGGCTGAGATCATGTTGCCGCAAGCGATGCGACAGCCGTGCCAGCAGGCCGGCAGCACGTGCCTGGCGGACCAGGGTGTCCCACTCGCTCATCGAAAAACGGGTGATCGAGTCAGGCGTGCGCAGGATCCTGGCGAGCAGGTTGTCGTTGCGGGTAGGGGACATCATGCGTTCGGTGCAGCGCTGGCCAGCTCATCGAAAGCGGCGATGGCTTCGTGCAGGTCGCTGTACTCGAAATCATAACAGCTGACCTGGTCGATCAGGTTCGTGCCCACGCGGAAGCCGTCGGCGCCCAGATGGCTGTAGTTGAAGGCATTCTGCGCCAGGAACATGAAGGTCTGGGCTTTCGAGCGGGGTTTCAGGCGGGTGGGAGCGCCCGGGACCCAGCGCGGAAACAGGACCCACCCGGGCGAGGCGGTTTCATGCTGGCGCCGCACGCTTTCGCGCGGCGGGCGCATATGCGCGACCGTGCCCTTGATGGTGTCGTGCGAGGCGCGGTTGATGAAGCTGTCCGGCGAAAACTGGCGAATCACGTCGATCGACGCATTCTTGAGGCTGACCGGACGCGGCAGGGGATGGATCAGGCCGGTCTTGCGGCTGATCAGCGTCAGTTCGTCCGACAGCAGGCGCCAGCCCGACACGGCCAGGCCGGCGGTCAGCGTGCTTTTTCCGGAGCCCGGTGGCGCGGGCAGGATGGCTGCCAGGCCGTTCTTCTCGACGACCGCCGCGTGGATGATGAGAAACTGGTGGGCCTGGGTCGACACGCACCAGTTCAAGCCCCATTCCAGCATCGGGAAGGCCTGGTCGCGAGGCAGCGGCTTGAAAGGTTGTGAACCGTCGAACGAGAACGTGGCCTGGGGCTTGAGCCAGCCGCGCAGGCCGGAAGGCGGATTGACCGATACGTGGAAGTCGGCAAAGGCCTCGCGCATGCTTCGCACCTCGAACTGCCCATAGAGCTCGGCCAGCCCCTGCGCAACCGACGGGATGCGCGACTGAATCTTGAGTGAAAACGGACCCGTGCGCATCCAGACGCCCGCACCGGCCAGTTGGCGGTTCAATTCTTCGGGGGGCAACTGCAGCAGTTTCATGCAGATTCCAGCAGTCCGATCGTGTGCAGGCTATCGAGGGTGGTCTGGGTCCATTCGTGAAGATCGGGCGTGATCGAGACGCCAATCCGGGTCGCGAGGACGCCCGCCAGTTCCTCCTCGTTGTAGCCGGGGTGTTCGCAACAGGCCTGGTAGACGGCCAGGGTGAAAGGTTTCAGGTAATGCGTATCACCAGAAGCCTGGTCGAAGATGACGGCTTCATCCCCCCATTGCTTCAGCAGGCGTTGTACCGATGACGCGGGGTGGGTCATGCGCTGCTTACAGTGGACAGCCTCGATTGTTCAGGCGGTCGAGCGTGTTCTTGAGTTCGTCAGGGCGGTGCAGGTTGTTGCGGAACAGGTCAATGATCTCGCCCGAGGTATACCCGTAGTTCACGCGCGGATGCGCGGCGCTGAGGAGCGCAGCGACGGCGTGAAAGCCCAGGTTTTCAGAAATCGGGTCTCCGCCCAGATTCGGAAAGGCCGTGCCGTTGGTGCATGTTGGCGCACCGGTCGGGTTGGCATCCTTGTTGTTCTTGTCAGGATCCGTATCCATGCATATGCGCCTGCCACCCTTGAGATGCATGACATCAAGCAACGTGTAGGGCGTGCCCTTGCAATCAACGTACTGGGTGACGCGAAAAACACTGTTGAACGTGTCGGTTGTATTGAATCCGGTCGGCCCCCAGGACGAAAAATGGTTGCACACTTTCCAGTAACCGGGGGTACACCCTTCACACGTCACTCGGGGCGCGGAAATATTGCCGGAGGCCATGCCTGAAATGCTGCACTGGTTGGCCCAGACCGGTCGGCTTGCCAGCGTGAAGATGGCCGAGGCGCCCAGGGCCGCACCGGTCAGCTTGCGACGTGAAGTGTCGATGTCTCCGTCGCGCGGGACATCGGACTGGGTAACGTGCTTGTCGGTTGGGTGGTCAGACATGGCAGGCCTCAATCTTCATTTTCGTTTGAATGCGATTTGAGTCCAGCAAGAATCGCACCAGTTTTTAGTCGCGCCTTGCAAACCCGCGTATAGCGGCCGCTCCAGCGTGGTTCCCGTTTGAGGAAAGGGGCGGGTGTAAATTATTCCGACAGTATCCCTCCGCTGACCCGTGCGATACCGGCGAGGTCGTTCCAGCTCTGCGGCTGCTGCAGGCCCGCCTCATTCACCCACTTGCGCACGGTCTCTGCCTGATTGTACCCATGTTCCAGCAATAACGAACCGCTGGGCTGCAGGTGTCGGCGCGCGGCCTGGACCAGGTGTCTTAGGTCCGCCAGGCCGTCGGGTCCGGAGGCCAGCGCGGTCAGCGGCTCGAAGCGGACGTCGCCGCGGGACAGGTGGGGGTCGTCGTCCATGATGTAGGGCGGGTTGCTGACGATCAGGTTGAAGCGGCGTTCGCCGAGCGACGAAAACCAGTCGCTCTGGATGAATTCGACGCGGGCGCCCAGCAGGTTGGCGTTGCGTTGCGCGACTTCGAGGGCGGCGCCCGAACGGTCGACCGCAGTAACCCGGGCATGCGGGCGCTCCAGTGCAAGCGTGATGGCGATGCAGCCGCTGCCGGTGCCGAGGTCCAGTACTTCGACAGGCCGGTCAGGCGGGATGCGTTCCAGCGCCAGTTCGACCAGCAGTTCGGTGTCGGGTCGGGGGATCAGGACGTCCGCTGAAACTTCGAAGGGGCGGCCGAAAAATTCGCGGCTGCCGGTGAGGTAGGCAACCGGCTCGCCGGCCAGCCGGCGCGCCAGTAGCGCGTCGAAATGGCCGGCGTCCGCTTCGTCCGGCACGTCGGTGTCGTGCGCGATCAGCCAGGCCGGCGTGACGCGCCAGGCGTGCGCGGCGAGCACGCGCGCTTCGAGCCGCGCCTCGCGGGTGTCGAGCCCGAGTGCGGCCGCCAGCTGGCGAGTGGCGGCGCCCAGGCAGTCGGCCACCGTGCGCGGCCCCGATCCCTGTCCCGTGTCGCCTGGATTCTGCTTATTCACCCGACAGCGTCGCCAGCAGCTCGGCCTGGTGCTCGGCCGCCAGCGCGTCGAACAGTTCGGTGAGGTCGCCGTCCATCATCGCGTCGATCTTGTACAGTGTGAGATTGATGCGGTGGTCGGTGACGCGGCCCTGCGGGAAGTTGTAGGTGCGGATGCGGTCGGAGCGGTCGCCGGTGCCGATTAGGCTCTTGCGGGTGCTGGCCTCGGCGGCGTGCTGCGCCTGGATTTCGCGATCCTTCAGGCGAGCCGCCAGCACGCTCATCGCCTGTGCCTTGTTCTTGTGCTGCGAGCGGTCGTCCTGGCATTCGACGACGAGGCCGGTCGGCAGGTGGGTGATGCGCACCGCGGAGTCGGTCTTGTTGATGTGCTGGCCGCCGGCGCCCGAGGCCCGGAAGGTGTCGATGCGCAGGTCGGCCGGATTGATGTCGATCTCGCCGACTTCGTCGGCCTCGGGCATCACGGCCACGGTGCAGGCCGAGGTGTGGATGCGGCCCTGCGACTCGGTTTCCGGCACGCGCTGTACGCGATGACCGCCGGATTCGAACTTTAATCTGGAGTACGCGCCCTGGCCGACGATGCGCACGATGGCTTCCTTGTAGCCGCCGACCTCGCCGGGATTTTCCGACACCACTTCGACCTTCCAGCCCTGGCGTTCGGCGTAGCGCGTGTACATGCGCAACAGGTTGCCGGCAAACAGCGCCGATTCGTCGCCGCCGGTACCGGCGCGGATTTCGAGGAAGATGTTGCGCTCGTCGTTGGGATCCTTCGGCAGTAGCGCGGTCTGCAGTTCGTTTTCGAGCCGCTCGATTTTTGCCGTGCTGTCGGCCAGTTCGGTTTCGGCGAGTTCGCGCATGTCCGGGTCGGCCAGCATCTCGTTCGCCGTTTTGCGGTCGGCCTCGACCTGACGGTACTGACGATACAGTTCGACGACCGGTGTGAGGTCGGCATGCTCGCGGGTGAGCTTGCGGTAGCTTTCCATGTCGCCCGCGATTTCGGGTTGCGACAGCAGCGCATCGAGCTCCTCGAGCCGCTCGTCGGCGCGAGCGAGCTTGTCGGCCAGCGAGGCTTTCATTCCACAGGCTTCCTCAATTGTCCTGGTGCAGCCCGTACAGCTGGCTGATGAGGCGGACGACCTGTTCGCGTTCGGCGCTGCTGGCGTGGTTGAGCGCGTGCGTGGGCGCATGCAGCAGCTTGTTGGCGAGTGCGTGGCTCATCGCGTCGAGGACGGCCTGGGGGTCGTCGCCGCGCGCCAGCGCCTTGTGGGCCTTTTCGATTTCGTGGCGCCGGTGGCGCTCGGCGCTGTCGCGCAGCGAGCGGATCACCGGCACGAGCTCGCGTCCCTCCATCCAGTGGACGAAGCTTTCGACACTGGTCTCGATGATGGCCTCGGCCTGCACCACCTGCGCGACGCGATTGTCCATGCCTTCGCGCACGACTTGGCCGAGGTCGTCGACGCTGTAGAGGAACACGTCGTCCATGTCGGCGACTTCGGCTTCGACGTCGCGCGGCACGGCCAGGTCGACGATGAAGATCGGACGGTGGCGGCGCTGCTTGATCGCGCGTTCCAGCAGGCCCTTGCCGAGAATCGGCAACGGACTCGCGGTCGAGGTGATGATGATGTCGTAGCTCGGCAGCTCATCCGGCAGCGCGGTCAGCGGGATCACGCCGGCGCCGAAGCGATCGGCCAGCGGACGGGCGCGCTCGGCGGTCCGGTTGGCCACGGTCATCCTGCGTGGATGTTGGGCGGCGAAGTGGGTAATGCACAGTTCGATCATCTCGCCGGCGCCGATGAACAGGCAGGCCTGTTCCCTGACGCCGGGGAAGATGCGCTCGGCGAGCTTGACGGCGGCCGCGGCCATCGACACCGAATTGGCGCCGATCTCGGTGCTGGTGCGCACTTCCTTGGCCACAGAGAAGGTGCGCTGGAA
>JBFHQA010000052.1:0-16955 GCA_041592455.1 Thiobacillus sp.
GGCTGCCGGAAATCGTGCAGCAGACGCAGCCGCCCGAGAGCAGCGCCATGGGGCCTTCCATTTTCTGCAGCAACTGGTGGTCGAGCGCGACCTCGCCGAACTCGTTCATCAGGATGGCGGTGCGCGGCAGCGTGCGCACCAGGTGGTTCAGGACGGTGGTCTTGCCGCTGCCCAGGAATCCGGTGAGCAGCGTGACGGGAAGGGGAGCGTCGGTCATCGGGGGCTTCTGTCTGGCCGTGGTCGTGCCGGCCGGCTGCTTCGAGCCGGATCAGGCGCGCAGCTTTTCCAGCTTCTCGTGGCGCTCCTGCGCCTCGATCGAATATTCCGCGGTGGGGCGCGCCAGCAGGCGGGGCAGCCCGATCGGATCGCCGGTTTCCAGGCACCAGCCATAGTCGCCGCTGTCGATGCGGGTGAGCGCCGTGTTGATCTTTTTCAGCAGCTTGCGTTCGCGGTCGCGCACGCGCTGCTCGAGCGTGTGTTCCTCCTCGACCGTGGCGCGGTCGGCGGGGTCGGCATAATTTTCGTTTTCCTTCAGGTGCTCGCCGGTATCGGCCGCATTGTTCAGCATTTCGGCGCGCAAGGCTTCGAGCCGGGCGCGAAAGAAGGCCAGCTGGTCGGCGTTCATGTAGGCGGATGCCGGCATTTTCAGCAGCGCGGCTTCGGTGAGCGTTTTCGGTGAGGCGGACATCGGGACTCCGGGAATACTAGTGTGTGGCGCTGCCAGGCGAGAAGGGCGTGGCTCGAAGGGGTCGATCGGGTTCGATCGATGCATGACCGTACATGATAACGCCCGCAGCGGGGATAGTCATTTTTAATGAGGTGCCCCCCTGTGATCCAGCCAGTCTATGGCGGCCGGATAGGCGATAATAACCAGATGAGGAACATTTTCGTGCTAATGGCCCTGGCAGCGTCGCTGGCAGGATGCGGCCGCGACGAGCCTGCCGCGGTCCCTGAGGACATCCGGCCGGTGCGCGCCGAACAGGTCGGGCGGGAGGCCGCCACCCACCTTGCCCGCTACTCGGGCGTGGTGCGCGCGCGCTACGAAACCGAACTGGCGTTTCGCGTGGGCGGGCGCGTCCAGTCCCGGCTGGTCGAGGTCGGGGCGTCGGTCAAGGCCGGGCAGGCGATCGCCTCGCTGGATCCCGACGACTACGCCCTGGCGGCGCGCGCAGCCCAGGCCCAGCTCACCGCGGCCGAGGCCGAGGCCAGCCTGGCACAGGCGGATTGGCAGCGGTATACCGAATTGCGCGCGCAGAATTTCATTTCCCCGGCCGAACTCGAGCGCCGCCGCACCACGGCCGAGGCTGCCCAGGCGCGCGTACGGCAGTTGCGGGCCGAAGCCGGCCGCCAGGGCAACCAGCAGGCCTACACGCGCCTGACCGCGCCGCATGCGGGCCTGGTGACGGCGATCCGCTTCGAGGCGGGTCAGGTGGTGGCTGCCGGCCAGCCGGTGGCAGTGCTGGCCCGCACCGGCGAGCGCGAAGTGCACATCGACGTGCCTGAAAATGCGCTCGATGAACTGCGCCAGGCCAAGACCCTGAATGTCCGGCTCTGGTCGTCGCCCGACACGGTGTATCCAGGACGCTTGCGCGAACTCTCGCCGATGGCCGATGCCGCCAGCCGGACCTACGCCGCGCGCATCGGGCTGGTCCAGCCGGGCGCCGCCGTCAGGCTGGGCCAGACGGCCACGGTCGAGATCGAGAATGCGGACGCGCCCGAACTGTCGGTCGCGCAGACGGCCCTGTTCAGGGTCAATGGCCAGCCCCAGGTCTGGGTGGTGGATCGCGCGACCGGCAAGGTGGCGGCGCGCGCCATCCAGCTGGGCGACTTGAACGGCGAGCGGGCGGCGGTGCGTTCGGGGCTGCAGGCCGGCGAGTGGGTGGTCACGGCGGGCGTGCACAAGATCGCGCCGGGCCAGCAGGTGCGCCTGGCGTCGTCCCGGCAGCCATGAGCGGCCCGACCCCCTTCGTTCCGCGCCGCAGCAACCTGTCGCGCTGGGCGATCGAGCATCCGGCGCTGGTGCGCTTTTTCATCGTGCTGATCCTGCTGGTGGGCGTGCGCTCGTATTTCCAGCTTGGGCAGGCCGAGGATCCACCGTTCACCTTCAAGACCATGCTGATCCAGGCGCAATGGCCGGGGGCCACGGCAGAGGAGGTGTCCGAGCAGCTGACCGAGCGCATCGAGAAAAAGCTGCAGGAAATGCCCGAGCTCGATTACGTGCAAAGCTATGCCAAGCCGGGCGAGACCGCGTTGTTCGTCAACATCAAGGAAACCGTGCGCGGGGATGACGTCGCCACGGCCTGGTACCAGGTGCGCAAGCGCATCGGCGACCTGGCGCCGCAACTGCCCGAGGGCGTGCAGGGGCCGTTCTTCAACGACGAATTCGGCGACACCTTCGGTTCGATCTACGCGTTCACCGGAGAGGGATTCAGCCGCGCCGACCTGCGTCTCGCCGCCGAAGACGCGCAGCGCGTCGTGCGGCGCCTGCCCAACGTCGGCAAGGTCGAGCTGTTCGGCGTGGTGCCGGAAAAGATCTACATCGACGTGGCGGTGCAGAAGCTCGCCACGCTGAATCTCACGCCGCAGCAGATCATGCAGGCGGTGCAGAACCAGAACGGCATCGCCGCCGGCGGACGGGTGGAAAACGACCGGCTGTCGATCCCCCTGCGCGTGTCGGGCCCCTATTCCGATGTCGAGCGCTTGCGCGAAACCATCATCCGGGTGGGCGCGCACAGCCTGCGGCTGGGCGATATCGCCGAAGTGAGCCGGCGCTACGAGGACCCGCCCGCCACCGAAATCCGCTCGCAGGGACGGCCGACCGTCCTGCTGGGCGTGTCGCTGGCCGAGGGCGGCGACGTGGTGCAGATGGGCCGGAACGTGGCGGCCGCGATGGATGAGCTGCAGCGGACATTGCCCGTGGGGATGGAGATCGAACGGATCCACGACCAGCCGAGCATCGTCAGCAGCGCCGTCAACCTGTTCATGAAAGCCTTTCTCGAAGCCGTGGCCATTGTGCTGGCGGTGACGTTCCTGGCCCTGAAATGGCGCGCCGGGCTGGTCGTGACCCTGTCGATCCCGGTGGTGCTGGCGATCACGTTCACCGTGATGTGGCTGCTCGAAATCGACCTGCACCGCATCTCCACCGGTGCGCTCATCATCGCGCTCGGCCTGCTGGTGGACGACGCGATCATCGCGGTCGAGATGATGGCCCACAAGCTCGAAGCCGGATGGGGACGCTTCGAGGCGGCGACCTACGCCTTCCAGTCCACCGCCTTTCCGATGCTCACCGGCACGCTTTTGACGGCTGCCGCGTTCCTGCCGATCGCGCTCGCCAAGTCGGTGGTCGGCGAATACACCTTCGCGATCTTTGCGGTGACGACGATCGCGCTGCTGTCGTCCTGGCTGGTGGCCGTGATCGTCACGCCCTACATCGGGCATGCGCTGCTGAAGCCGTCGCACCGGGTGGCGGACGAGGACGCGGCCTACCAGACGCCGTTCTACCGGCGTTTCCGGACTGCGGTGACGTGGTGCGTGGCGCATCGGCGCAGCGTCATCGTGCTGACGGTGCTGGCGCTGGGCATCGGCGTGGCCGCTATGCAGCGGGTCGAGAAGCAGTTCTTCCCGCAGTCCGACCGGCTGGAGATCCTGGTCGAGATGTGGCTGCCCGAAGGCGCGTCGATCGACGCCACGCGCGCCGAGGCCGTCAGGCTGGAAACGCTGCTGAAGCAGGATGCGGACGTGGCGCACGTCATCAATTACATCGGCCAGGGGGCGCCGCGTTTTGTGCTGGGGCTCGACCAGCGGCTGAAGAACCGCAACTTTGCGCAACTGGTGGTGATCGCCCGCGACGTGCCGGCGCGCGAGCGCGAAGTGGCGCGCATTCGCCAGCTGTTCGAAACCGACTTTCCCAACGTGCGCGGACGCGCGGTTCGGTTCGAATACGGCCCGCCCGCCGGCTACCCGGTGCAGTATCGCCTCTCTGGATCCGACATCCCGCAATTGAAGATCGAGGCCGAGAAACTACGCAGGATCGTGGCGGCGCAGCCGCAGGTCACTGCCGTGAACCTGGACTGGAACGAGCAGTCGCTGGCGGTCAAGGCGCAGCTCGACCAGGACAAGGTCAAGGCGCTGGGCCTGAGCTCGGACGGGATCGGGCGGCTGGTCGCGCTGCAGCTGTCCGGCACCACGGTCACGCAGTTCCGCGAAAACGACCTGCTGATCGACGTGGTGCTGCGCACCCCGCGCAGCGAGCATCGCAGCGTCGACGCGCTGACATCGCTGCCGCTGGGCAGTTTCAATGGCCAGAGCGTCACGCTCGGGCAGGTCGCCCGCTTCGAGCCGGTGTTCGAGGACGGCCTGATCTGGCGACGCGACCGCCTGCCGACGATCGCCGTGCGCGGCGACCCGGTCGGCAAGACCCAGCCCGCCACCATTATCGATGCCCTGGCACCGCAGGTCGCGCAATTCGTCGCCCAGCTACCGCCCGGCTTCCGCCTCGAAATTGGCGGGCCGGTGGAAAGCAGCGGCAAGGCGAATGCCGCCATCGGGGCCTCGTGGCCGCTGATCGTGATCACCACGCTGACCCTGCTGATGCTGCAGCTCGGCAGTTTTTCGCGCTCGATGATGGTGGTGCTGACCGCGCCGCTCGGCATCATCGGCGTGGCGGTCGCGCTCCTGGTGAGCGGCCGTCCGATGGGCTTTGTCGCGCTCCTCGGTATCATCTCGCTGGCCGGCATGATCATGCGCAACTCGGTGATCCTGGTCGACCAGATCCAGCAGGACATCGCGCGCGGCCTGTCGCAATGGGATGCGATCATCGAATCGACCGTGCGGCGGATGCGCCCGATCACGCTGACGGCCGCCGCCGCGGCCCTGGCCATGATCCCGCTGTCGCGCTCGATTTTCTGGGGGCCGATGGCGGTGGCGGTCATGGGCGGACTGGTCGCGGCGACCGTTCTCACGCTGTTTTTCCTGCCGGCGCTGTACGCGGCATGGTTCCGCGTGACAGCCACGCGTGCCGGCGGGCAGCCTGCGTAGAATGGAGCGGATATGAGAATCCTGGCGGCAGGCGTACTGGTGGTGCTCGGCGGATGTGCGATCCCCGGATCGTCCGACCCGTCATCTCCCTATTTCGCGTTCGGGCCCGGCTGGCAAGTGCAGCTCCACCGAACGCTGACGATTCCGGCCGACGCCGCCAGCGTGCGCCTGCAACAGGGCAGCATCGTGCCGCGCAACAGCGTGCAGGCGCATGAGCCGTATTGCGTGGTGGAACTGGAAACCGTTCGCAGCGAACCGCAGGTGCTGCAGCCCGGCCGATTCGAGGCATGGCAGGTGACGCGCAGCAGCGACAGCATTGCGGCGGCGCCTGCTGCGATCTCGGTGACGGTGGGCGCGCAGGGCCACGACACCGGCCCTTCGTTCCTATACTACAAGACAGAATTCCGGTTGCGCAGCGACGCGCAGCCGGCCATCCGCAGCCTGACCTGCGCCTGGGACCAGATGACGCCGGGCAACCGGCCGTTCATGCGCCATCTCACTCTCGATGAAATGCGCCGCGCCCTCGGCGGCTGGATCAGCCTGAACCCTCCGAAGGAGACCCCATGAAGCCTGCTGATACACGCGTCGCGCCCGGCACCCGGGTCAAGTTGACCGACTGGGACCCCGATGACCGCGAGATCATCGGCAAGAAGAAAAGCGATGCTCGCGAGCGGCTCGACGAGTACCGCGAGCGGCTCGATGCCCTGCAGGACCTGCTGTACGCAGAGGGTCGCCACAAGATCCTGCTCGTCCTGCAGGCCATGGACACGGCCGGCAAGGACTCGACCATCCGCCACGTGTTCCAGGAGGTCAATCCGCTGGGGGTGCGCGTCGCCAATTTCAAGGCGCCCACGCACTACGAACTGGCGCGCGACTACCTGTGGCGGGTGCACCAGCATGTGCCGGGCGCCGGCGAGATCGGCATCTTCAACCGGTCGCACTATGAGGGTGTGCTGATCACCCGCGTCAACGGCTGGATCAGCGCGGCCGAGTGCAAGCGGCGATACCGCCAGATCAACGACTTCGAGCGCATGCTCACGGAAACCGGCACCACGATCATCAAGTGCTATCTGCACATCTCCCGTGAAGAGCAGAAGGAGCGCCTGGAAGAACGTCGCGACATCAAGCGCAAGCAGTGGAAATTCCACCCCGGGGATCTCGCCGTACGCGAGCAGTGGGACGACTACATGCGCGCGTACGAGGCGGCGATGTCAGCCACCAGCACGGAATATGCGCCGTGGCACGTGATCCCGGCCAACAGCAAGCTGGCCCGCAACCTGATGGTGTCGAACCTGCTGATCGACGCGCTGGAAAAATTGAAGATGCGCTATCCGTCGCCCGTCGACGGCCTCGAGAACATCGAGATCGTCTGAGACTACTTGACCAGCGTCAGGTGCGCAGGCCGCGACGCGGCCGGCTGGCTTGAACTGGCCGGCTCCCACTGCGGGAGCGGCTCCGGGCGGCCGATGTGGTAGCCCTGCAGATAGTCCACTCCCATGTCGACCAGCAAGGCCGTCATCTCGGCATCCTCGACCTGCTCGGCCACCGAGTGCATGCCGAAGTCGCGCGCCAGTTGCGCGATCGAGCGCACGATGGCCTGGTCGCGACGGTCGTTCAGCATGCCGCGCACAAAGGCACCGTCGATCTTGAGGAAGTCGGCCTGCAGATGCTTGAGGTAGAAGAACGAGGAGGCATCGCGGCCGAAGTCGTCCAGCGCCACCTGGCATCCGCGTTCCCGCAGACCCTGGATCAGGCGCTTGGCGTCTTCCAGGTTGACCACGGCTGCCGTCTCGGTGATTTCGAATCCCAGGCGTGCGCCGGCCACGCCATACTGGTCCAGCAGATGGCATAGCATGCCGAGGAAGGACTCGTCGGCGACGGTCTTGCCCGAGAGGTTGATGAAGTAGACCTCTTGGTCGTCGGGGCGCTGGGCCAGGTAGGCGATGATGGACTCGACCATCCAGCGGTCGAGGATGGGGGCCTGGCCGTAGCGTTCGAGCGCGGACAGCAGCTTGGCGGGGCCTTCGATCACGCCGTTGCGCTGCCAGCGGATCAAGACTTCGTAATGCAGCTGGCCGGTGGCTGACGTCGGCTGGATCAGCTGGCGGTAAGGCAGGAACTGGTTGGCTTCCAGCGCTTGCGCGAAGTCGGCCGCCCAGCCCATTTCGGTTTCCAGCCGGCGGAACCCGACCTCGTCGGCCTCGTACACCATGACGCGTCCGCTGCCCTCCGACTTGGCGCGATAGCACGCCATGTCGGCCTGGATCATGATGTCGCCCGCCGTGGTGGCGGCTTGGGTGATGGGGGCGATGCCGGCGCAGGCGCCCAGCGTGAAGCGGCGTCCCTTGTGCTCGAAGCGGAAGTCACGGATGCGCTGCACCAGCGTCCGGCACAGGCGCTGCGCCGCTTCGGGCTGGGTGTCGAACAGGATGAGACCGAACTCGTCGCCGCCCAGGCGCCCCAGGTAGGCATGGTCCGGCAGCGCGGCCTGCATGGTCTGAGCAATGTCCTTCAGCAGGCCGTCGCCCACGGAATGGCCGCAGGTGTCGTTCACCAGCTTGAAATGGTCGAGATCGATATAGCAGAAGGCATGCTGCTGCTCGGACTCGCGCGCGGTGCGCATGGCGCGCGCGAGGCGTCCTTCCACCGCGCGACGGTTCGGCAGGTTGGTCAGGGCGTCGTGGAAGGCCATCTCGCGCAGGTTGTCGAGCAGCTGCTGCTTCTCGGATTCGTCGCGCAGCACATAGACGGCGCCCGCGCCGCCGCTGCCGCTCAGCGGCGCATAGCTGTAGCTGACGGCCAGGTTCACGCCGTAGCGGGTGCGCAGCTGGGCCGAGCCGGTCTGTCCCGGGCTCGCGATGCCGGCCGGCAGGAAGCAGACGGCGGCTTCCTGGTTGCTGTCGTCGGGATCCAGGCGGACCAGCGTGGTGAGCGGCTTCAGCAGGGCATCCTCGAGCGGCGTGCCGAGCAGGATTTCCGCGCTGGGATTCAGATACACCACCGCATTCTGCGCATTGGTGACGATGACCCCGTCGTTGATCGACTGCAGCGTGACCTGCCAGCGCGCCTTCTCTTCGCTGAGCTCCGCCTCGTCGAGCTTGCGCTGCGTGATGTCGAAGCGGATCGACAGGTACTTGATCGGCAGGCCGTCGTCCCCCTTGACCGGGATGATGGTCGTGGCGGTCCAGAACAGGCGGCCGTTCTTGGCGCGGTTGCACAATTCGCCGCGCCAGGTGCGGCCGCTGGAGATGGTGCTCCACATGTCGGCGAAGAACGCCGCGTCGTGCCAGCCGGAATTGACGAGGCGGTGGTTTTGCCCGATCAGTTCCTCGCGCGAATAGCCGCTGATGTCGCAAAACTGGTCGTTGGCCAGGATGATGTTGCCGGCCAGGTCCGATTCAGTCACGCTGGCCGTGCTGTCTAGCGCCTCCTGCTGCTCGTTGAGGTCGGTCAGCAGGCGCTCCAGCGCGGCACTCATGTGGTTGAAGGCGCGGGAGGTCTCCTGCAGCTCGGGCGGGCTGGACGGGCGGATGCGAATGCGCTGGCTGTAGTTGCCCGCTTCGATCAGGCGCGCCGTCGCGCTGAGCTTGCCCAGGTCCTTGAGGCTGAATTTCAGCAGCGTGTGGATCATCCAGCCCAGCAGCACGAAGGTCACGCTGAGCACCAGGAACAAGCGCGTGCCCAGATGCCACAGGAAATCCTCGTAGGCGTGGGCGGAAGGCTGGATGCGCAGCAGGCCGTAATAGGTGTCGCCCTTGACCAGGGCTTGCTGCAGGACGGGGGCCTCGAGATGCGTGAGGGCGGCAAACCAGTCGGGCCGGCTCGCGCGATGGGCCGGCGCCTGTTCGCGCAGGACCTGTCCGTCCGGCGAGGCGAATTCCACATAGGCCAGGTTGCCCTGCGAAATGGGGGTTTGCAGCTGGGCCCGCAAGGTGCGGGCATCGTGCCTGGCGGCGGCTTCAGTGGCGACCTGGGACAAGGCCGCCAACTGGGCCGCGGATTGCACGCGCAGGGCGGCATCCGCATCCTGGCGGGCGATGCTCAGCGCCTGGTGGCCGGCCAGCAGCAGGACGACAGTCAGCGCCATCAGGACGGCGCCCATGACGCGCGCTTGCGCACTCAGGCCTCCGAGGCGAAGGGCTTTGGCCAGGCAGGCGGGCAGGGTAGGGGGAGTCGCGCTCATGCGGGAGGAATCGACACATTTTTACAATTCTTGAGGTCTTGTAAAACGGTAGATCCAGCGGCAGTGTGTGCTTACATACGGTGAGCGCGGCGATTCAGGACTTCTTGCGTGCGCGCGGGTGGGCCTGGTCGTAGACTTTGGCCAGATGCTGCCAGTCGAGGTGGGTGTAGACCTGGGTGGTGCTGATGCTGGCGTGGCCAAGCATTTCCTGCACGGCGCGCAGGTCGCCGGACGACTGCAGCACGTGCGTGGCGAAGGCGTGGCGCAGCAGGTGCGGGTGGACGTGCTGGCTCACGCCGGCCTGCAGGGCCCAGCGGTCGAGACGCAGCTGGATGCTGCGCGCAGACAGGCGCGTGCCGCGCTGGCTGACGAACAGTGCAGCGGTCGCGTCGCGCGCCAGGGCCGTGCGGTGCGGCATCCATGCCGCGAGGGCGGCCAGGGCCTGGGAGCCGACCGGCACGATGCGGGTCTTGCGGCCCTTGCCGGTGACCTGGGCTTCGCCGGCCTTCAGGTTGAGGTCCTCGGTATCGAGGCCGCTCAGTTCCGACAGGCGCAACCCGGACGAATAGAACAGCTCGAACATGGCGCGGTCGCGGGCCTGCAGCGCGTCGTCGGATGCAGGATCGGACGGGCCGTCGAGCAACTGGGTGCAGACGTCGGGCGTCAGCACCTCGGGCAGCGCCTTGGCCACCTTGGGCGGGCGCAGACCGACGCAGGGATTGGCCGCATAGCCGAGACGCCGGCAGGCAAACGCGAAAAACCCGCGCCAGCTCGACAGTTGCCGTGCCACGCTGGTGGCGGCCAGGTTCTGGCTGCGCAGCCGGACGATGGCGCCGCGAATGTCGCTGACGCCGAGTTCGGCCAGCGGCTTGTCGTGGGTGAGCGTGGCGAGATTGGCGAGATCGCGCCGGTAGGCCGATACGCTGTGCGGCGACAGGCGCCGTTCGGCGGCCAGGTGCTCGAGGTAGCGCGCGACGTCGTCCACGGGCCGGCGAATGTCAGGCCTGCATGCGTACCAACGCAGCGCCGACCAGTTGGCTCAGGCGGTCGAGGTAGAGCGTGCCCATGCCGGGGTAGAAGCGATTGGCTTCTTCCGAGGCCAGCACCAGGGCGCCGATCGGCGCGGCAGAAGGCGACGGCCGCAGCGGAATGCTGGCAAACGCGCGCAGGTGCGGCGCAATTTCGCCGAACCAGTCGCTGGCTTCGGGAATCGACAGCGGGCCGCACACCGGATGCAACAGGGCGGCGACGGCGTCGCGCACCGCCTGCGAAACCGGCTGGTCGAGTCCTTCCATCGGCTCGCCGGTCAGCGTCCACACGCGCAGGGCATGGTGGGGCACCGCAAAGCCGTCGCGAAGGTGGATCGCCAGCGCGGCAACGATGTCCTGCGGCTGACTCGCCGTGACCAGCGCCAGCGACAGCGCGTGCAGTTTCTCGGAGATGCCGTCGTTCTCCTCGCCGAACTGGATCAGCTCGGCCAGCTTGCCTTCCAGCATGCGGACCTTGTCGCGCATCGCAATCAGCTGGCGCTCGCTCATCGACACCGCATGGGTGCCGTGCGGGTGTGGGATGTGCAGGTCGGCGAGCAGGGTCGGAAAGTCGTTGAAGAAATTCGGGTGCCGGGTCAGGTATTCGGCGATGGCCTGGGGTTCCAGGGTATTCGGTTGCATGTCCATTAGATTTCGAGTTCTCCTTCAAATACGGTTTCGGCCGGACCGGTCATGTAGACCGGCTGGCCCTTGCCGGCCCATTCGATGACGAGGTCGCCGCCGCGCGTGTGCACGCTGACCGGGCTTTTCAGCCACTCCTGGCGGATGCCGGCCACGGCAGCGGCGCACGCACCGGTGCCGCAGGCCAGGGTTTCGCCGGCGCCGCGCTCGTAGACGCGCAGGCGGATGTCGTGCGGGGTCAGCACCTGCATGAAGCCGGCGTTGACCCGCTGCGGAAAGCGCGAATGCGATTCGATCGCCGCGCCGAGAATGTCCACCGGCGCGCTGTCGAGGTCGTTGACGCGCAGCACCGCATGCGGGTTGCCCATCGACAACGCCGCCACGTTGACGACGTGCTGGCCGACCTTGAGCGGATACGTCATCGCCTCGGCTTCGGCGGCAAACGGAATGTCGGCCGGGGCGAAGCGCGGCGCGCCCATGTCGACCGTCACCAGGCCATTGTCGAGCAGGCGCGGTTCGATGATGCCGGACGCGGTTTCGACCCGGATGCTGGTCTTGTTGGTCAGCCCCTTGGTCTGGACGAAGCGCACGAAGCAGCGCGCGCCATTGCCGCACTGCTCGACCTCGCCGCCGTCGGCGTTGAAGATGCGGTAGCGGAAATCGACGCCGTCGCGCGTGGGCTTTTCGACCAGCAGGATCTGGTCGCAGCCCACGCCGAAGTGGCGGTCGGCGATGTGGCGGCATTGCGCGGGCGTGAGAACGACGGACTGGCTGATGCCGTCGAACACGACGAAATCGTTGCCGAGGCCCTGCATTTTGGTGAAACGGAGCTTCATGAAGTCTTGAGCCTGACGTAATCCTTGAGAAGGCAGCGATCCATCACCACCGTCATGCCGCCGGCCTGCGCCTGCTGCGCGGCGGCTTCGTTCACGATGCCTTCCTGGATCCAGATAGCTGGCAAGTGTAGCGCCAGGCACTGCTCGACGATAGCGGGAATGTGCTCGGCGGCGCGAAACACGTCGACCAGGTCGACCGGAAAGGGGATGTCGGAAAGGCTGGCGTAGGCCTTTTCGCCCAGCACCTCGTCCACCAGCGGACGCACTGGCACGATCCGGTAGCCGTAGCGCTGCATCGCCTGGGCCACGCGGTAGCTCGGGCGGGCAGTCTGCGGCGAGAGGCCGACCACCGCGATCGTCTTCACGCGGTCGAGCAGTTCCAGCAGGCGGGCGTCGTCGGGCGGGGTGAAGCTCACAGCGTTTTCTCCATCACATAGTCATCCATGACAAACCCCTGGCCGATGTCGAACACGTGCGCCTCGATGACCTCGAAGCCGTATTTCCGGTAAGCCGCGATCGCCTGGGCGTTGCCGCGGTTGACCTGCAGCCGGAGGCGCTGTACCTGCTGCGCGCGGGCCCAGTCTTCGACCGCCTGTTCCAGCGCGGCACCGATGCCATGACGCTGGCGGTCGGGGTGAACGTAGAGCTTGTCGAGCTTGGCGTCCGGCCCGTCGAGCAGGGCGTGGGCAAACCCGGCCAGCGACCGATCGCAATAGGCCGCCCACCAGGCCTGGCGCGGATCACCGAGCTGCGCGCGGATGCGGTCCGGCGCGTAGCGGTCGGCCAGCATGGCGTCGATCTGCGCCTGGGAAATCAGCGGGGGGTAGGTCACCTGCCAGATTACACGGGCCAGCGCGCTGACGGCTTCGGCATCATCCGCCGACAGGCGCCGGATGGACAGGCCGGCTTCATTCATACAGGCTGGCTTCGCCTTCGGGCCGGGTCTTGAAGCGCCGATGCAGCCACAGATACTGCGGCGGATATTCGCGGATGCGTTCCTCGATGAAACGGTTCATGCGGGCGACATCAGCGTCCAGGTCGTCGCTCGGGAAGTGGTCCCATGGCGGATAGAAACGCACGCGATAGCCCTGTCCGCCAGGCAGTTGTCGGGTGATGACCGGGACGATCTGCGCGCCGGTCAATCTGGCCAGCCGAGGCAGGGCCGACAGCGTCGCGGCGGGAATGCCGAAGAAGGGCGCGAACACCGCGTTGCGGCGGCCCTGGTCCTGGTCGGGCAGGTAGTAGAAGGGCAGATGATCCTTGAGCGTCTTCAGCACCGGCTTGATGCCGTCGCTCTTGGAAATCAGCACCGGCGAGCGAAAGCGCGAGCGCCCGTGCAGCATCATCTTGTCGGTGACAGGATCCTTGGCGTCGGCGTACATCGACGCGACCGTGCGGTCCATCGCCAGGCGCACCCCGCCCATGTCGAGCCCGACGAAATGCGGCGCCAGCCAGATCACCGGGCGCACGCCGTCGCCCAGCGCCGCTTCGGGGTTGTCGATCCGGACCAGCCGGCGCAACCGCGCCTCCGATCCCCACCACAATAGGCCGTGTTCCAGCAGCGCACGCATCGAGGCCTGGAAGGTCTGGCGCAGCCAGCGCGCGCGGTCCGCGTCCGAAGCATCGGGAAAGCACAGCGCCAGGTTGGTCGCCACGATGCGCCGGCGGCGCCCGGGTCGCATCGACAGCAGCCAGCCGAGGCCATTGCCGATGGCGGCCTGGGCCGACAGCGGCAGCCAGTGCAGCAGCCACAGCAGGCCGACGCTGAACCACACCGGCAGCAGCGATGGCTTGAACAGGGTGTCAGTCGTGGCGGGTTTCATGGCTGGGAAGCGGATTCGGGGTCGGGCGCGCCGCCGGGTCGCTTGTGGCGGTTGTAGCTCCACAGGTATTGCGCGGGGAAATGCCGCACGACAGCTTCCACGCCCTGGTTGATGCGGACCGCCGCGGCGGTCTTGTCGGCGGGCAGGTCCTCGCTGACGGGGAAGACGTGCAGGTGGTAGCCGCGCCCCCAGCCGAGCCGTTCGGCGGCGACGAAGAACGCCGCCGCGCCGGTCTTGCGCTGCAGGCTCGCGACCAGCGTCGGCGTATAGGCGGGGCGGCCGAGGAAAGGCGCCCACACGCCGTCGCCGCTGCTGGCGACCTGGTCGGGCAGGATGCCGACGCCTTCATGGCGTTTGAGCGCGGCCAGTAGCGCGCGCACGCCCGACAGGTCGGTCGGGACCAGGGTCGACTGGCCGCGCTGGCGCCCGGCCAGCATCAGCGTGTCGAGCACCGGCTGGCGCGGCGGCTTGTACATGGCGGTGAACGGGTGCCGCGCGGCGTAATACAGGTTGATCATCTCGAAGCAGCCGATGTGCGGCGCGATGACGATCACGCCCTTGCCCGCGGCGCGCGCGGCGTCGATGTGCTCCCAGCCGCTGGTGCCGCGGACCAGCTTCACGACCCGGTCGAAGGGGCGCAGCCAGACCGGAAGCAGTTCGATGATGGCCTTGCCGGCTTCGCCGATGGACTGCCGCAGCAGCCGCCGGCAGTCGCGTTCGGACGCGCATAGGCCGCTGTCGAAGATGTTTCTGCGCATGCGCGCCGAATGGCGGCCGGGCGCCAGGTAGATCAGCCAGCCCAGCGCAATGCCCAGTCCGTGCAGCACGGGCAGCGGCACGCGGGCGATGAGCTTGAACACGAAGATCACGCGGATTTGACGCCAGGGGTCCTGGCACGGCAAAATGGGCGAGCCGCCGCGTTAATCTTGACAACTTGCGGGCGGGATACAAATACAGCTAAAGCGTCGCCGCTCTGTTTGTCCCCCGAGTCGGTTACGCAATCGGTAACCGGGACAACAGGAGCAGTCATGCAGAAGGATTTCATTTTTACGTCTGAGTCGGTATCGGAAGGTCACCCCGACAAGATGGCGGATCAAGTGTCGGATGCGGTACTCGACGCGATTCTAACCCAGGACAAACATGCGCGCGTGGCGTGCGAGACGCTGCTGACCACCGGCCTGTGCGTCATCGCCGGCGAGATCACCACCTCGGCCGTCATCGACTACAACCAGGTCGCGCGCCAGACCATCAAGCGCATCGGCTACGATTCATCCGAAATCGGCTTCGACTACAACACCTGCTCGGTGCTGGTCACCGTCGGCAAGCAGTCGCCCGATATCGCGCAGGGCGTCGACCGTGCGCACGACGACAACCTCGACCAGGGCGCCGGAGACCAGGGCCTGATGTTCGGCTACGCCTGCAACGAAACCCCGGTGCTGATGCCGATGCCGATCTACCTCGCGCACCGCCTCACCGAGCGCCAGTCCGAGTTGCGCAAGGACGGCCGCCTGCCGTGGCTGCGCCCGGATGCCAAGTCGCAGGTGTCGATCCGCTATGTCGACGGCAAGCCGCACAGCATCGACACCGTGGTGCTGTCGACCCAGCACAACCCCGACATCTCGCACGCCCAGCTGTCCGAGGCGGTGATCGAGGAAATCATCAAGCCGGTGCTGCCAAAGGAAATGCTATCCGCCGAGACGCGCTACCTGGTCAACCCGACCGGGCGTTTCGTCGTCGGCGGCCCGATGGGCGACGCCGGCCTCACTGGCCGCAAGATCATCGTCGACACCTACGGCGGCGCCGCACCGCACGGCGGCGGCGCGTTCTCCGGCAAGGACCCGTCCAAGGTCGACCGCTCGGCCGCCTATGCAGGCCGTTACGTCGCCAAGAACATCGTCGCCGCCGGTTTGGCCGACAAGTGCATGGTGCAGGTCAGCTACGCGATCGGCGTGGCCAAGCCGACCTCGCTGATGGTCGACACCTTCGGCACCGGCAAGATCCCGGAAGCCAAGATTGTCGAACTGATCAAGGCGCACTTCGACCTGCGTCCCAAGGGCATCGTCGCCATGCTCGACCTGCTGCGCCCGATCTACACGCGCACCGCGAGCTATGGCCACTTTGGTCGCGACGAGCCGGATTTCACCTGGGAAGTCACCGACAAGGCCGAGGAACTGCGCGCAGCAGCCGGCCTGTGAATCGGCTGAACGCCTGATCCTGTTCCGGTCACGACACGGCCTGCCCTCGAGCAGGCCGTGTTCGTTTCAGGCGTAAGCTGCCGGGAACGGATGCGTCCACGGGAAGGAGTGGTTTATAATTCGTGTTCCAAATCGGGCGAACGCATTCGCCCCCCCGCGCTGAGGAGCGCTGCGACTGTTGTCGGACCGATCCATACACAACAGCCAGGCTCAGCGCGGGCGAAGTTTCAACTGCGCTCGTTGACTTGCAGCGGTCCTGCGGGCGAACGAGCACACACCCGACCGCTGTCATTCAAGGAGTTTCACCATGAATGCAGTAACCACGTTTGATTTCATCGATTTCGTCGTCGCCGACCTGAAGCTGGCCGACTGGGGGCGCAAGGAAATCAAGATCGCCGAGACCGAAATGCCCGGCCTGATGGCCATCCGCGAGGAGTTCGCCGCGGCGCAGCCGCTCAAGGGCGCGCGCATCACCGGCTCGCTGCACATGACCATCCAGACCGCCGTGCTGATCGAGACGCTGACCGCGCTCGGCGCCCAGGTGCGCTGGGCGTCGTGCAACATCTACTCGACCCAGGACCACGCCGCCGCCGCGATCGCCGCGCAGGACATCCCGGTGTTCGCCGTCAAGGGCGAGTCGCTCGAGGACTACTGGAACTACACCCACCGCATCTTCGAATGGGCCGACGGTGGCTATTCGAACATGATCCTCGACGACGGCGGCGACGCCACCCTGCTGCTGCATCTGGGCGCCCGCGCCGAGAAGGACATCTCGGTGCTGGCCAATCCCACCAGCGAGGAAGAACGCGTGCTGTACGCCTCGATCAAGGCCAAGCTGGAAACCGACCCGACCTGGTATTCGGTGCGCCTGGCCGAAGTGAAGGGCGTGACCGAGGAAACCACGACCGGCGTGCATCGCCTCTACCAGATGCATGCCAAGGGCGAACTCAAGTTCCCCGCGATCAACGTCAACGATTCGGTGACGAAGTCCAAGTTCGACAACCTGTACGGCTGCCGCGAGTCGCTGGTCGACGGCATCAAGCGCGCCACCGACGTCATGGTGGCCGGCAAGATCGCCGTCGTGGCTGGCTACGGCGACGTCGGCAAGGGCAGCGCGCAGGCGCTGCGCGCATTGAGTGCCCAGGTGTGGGTCACCGAGATCGATCCGATCTGCGCGCTGCAGGCCGCGATGGAAGGCTACCGCGTGGTGA
>JBFHQA010000053.1:0-16617 GCA_041592455.1 Thiobacillus sp.
CGCAATGCAACTGGGATTCACCCGCTACGTGGCCGACCGCCTGTTCGAGCGCAACGACCGGCGCGTGCTCCCCAATCTGTCGGGCGCGCTGTTCACGGTCACGCTCGTGTCCGGCGTGCTGTCCACGCTGGCGGTCATCCTGGCCTTTCCCGAGCAAAGCCTGTTGTACCGGATCCTCATGGTCGGCAGTTTCGTGGCCCTGTGCGATATCTGGATCGTCACGATCTTCCTGTCCAGCCTCAAGGCCTACAAGGCCATTCTCGGGTTGTTCGCGCTGGGCTACGGCATCACGGTAACCGGCGCGCTGTGGCTCAAGGACTATGGGCTGGAAGGCCTGCTGTCGGGTTTTTTTGCCGGTCACGTCGTGCTGTTGTTCGGCATGCTGATGCTGTCGGTCAGGAGCTATCCCTCCAACCTGTACCTCGAATTCGACCTGCTGACGCGTGGCCGCATGTACCGCAGCCTGCTGCTGGTGGGCCTGTGCTTCAACCTCGGCATCTGGGCCGACAAGTTCATCTTCTGGTTCCATCCCGACACCAGCGAAGCCATCATCGGCCCCCTGCGCGCCTCGCTGATCTACGACCTGCCGATCTTCCTCGCCTACCTGTCGATCATCCCGGGCATGGCGGTCTTCCTGGTGCGGCTCGAAACCGACTTCGTCGAGTACTACGAGAAGTTCTACGATGCGGTTCGCGACGGCGGCACGCTGCAGCATATCGAGAACATGCGCAACGAGATGGTGTATTCGGCCCGCCAGGGCATTCTCGAAATCATCAAGATCCAGTCGATCACGGTGCTGATCCTGTTCATCGCCGGGCCTACGCTGCTCGACCTGCTGGGCATCTCCCCGCTCTACATCCCCCTGCTCAACGTCGACGTGGTGGCCGCCGGCATGCAGGTCGTCCTGCTCGGCGTGCTGAATATCTTCTTCTATCTGGACCAGCGCCGGATCCTGGTGCTGCTGGCTGTTCTGTTCGTCATCAGCAACGTGGTGTTCACCACCGCCAGCATCCTGCTGGGCCCCGCCTTTTACGGATACGGCTTCGCGCTTTCGCTGCTGGTGACCGTCATCACCGGTCTGCGCCTGCTCGATACCCGCCTGGAACAACTCGAGTACGAGACATTCATGCTGCAGCGCTAGCGCCTCCGACCAACCGCTCCCCCGGTTAACCGGGAAAAGCGCACCAAAACCCGGCTTGTTCCCGGCATCGCCGCTCCCCCAGCTTCCTACAATACGATCACGTATCTATTGGAAAAGGGTGATCATGCGAGTTCCCCATCCCGCCACGACGTCGGCACGCAGCGTGTTGCTGGCTGCCTTGTTCCTGGCAGCCCCCGCCGCACAGGCCGGCAGCCAGCAGGACCCGGCTGAACTGCAGCGCCACGTCGAGCAATTCCTGAAAACCCAGTCGGCCAGCCTGCCGGGCAAGGTTTCCATCGAGGTCGTCCGCCCCCGGGCGGAACTGCCTGCCTGCAAGGCGCTGGACGCCTTCCAGCCCGCCGGCAGCCGCAGCATCGGAAGAATCAACGTCGGCGTGCGCTGCCTCGCACCGTCCCAGTGGACCGTCTATCTGTCGGCCCAGGTCAGGGTGTTCGCGCCCTACGTCGCCACGGTCCAGCCCCTGCCCGCGAATCACATCATTTCCGCCTCCGATCTCACCCTGCGCGAGGGCGACCTGGGCACGCTTCCCGCCGATATCGTGACCAACGCCGAAGACATGATCGGATACCGCACGGTGTCGGGCATCGCCGCGGGCGTGCCGCTCCGCAATGCGGTGGTCAAGCCGCCGCTCGTCGTCCAGCAAGGTCAGGTCACCCGCGTGGTGCTGAATGGCCCCGGTTTTTCGGTCCAGAGCGAAGGCCAGGCGCTGGCCAACGCCAGCCGGGGCGACCGGGTCCGGGTCAAGACCCGCTCCGGACAGGTGATCAGCGGCATCGCGCAGGACGGCCAGCAGGTGCTGGTGGCTTTTTGACATCCCGGCCCTTCAGAAACCTGCGGAACTGCCGATAAACGTATTAAGTCAAAGTGTCATGTACGTTCCGTTCACGGGATACAGGAAATAGCCATGAAAATCGATCCAGGCGTCAAGCAGGTTTCTCTCCCACCGACCGTCGAGAACCGCACCAGCCAGCACAACACAGGCAAGGCTGCCGGTTCCGGGCAGACCGCGGTCACGCTGAGCCCGCAAGCAGCCCAACTGAAGCAACTGGAGTCCGAACTGGCCGCGATTCCGGTCGTCGACCGGGCGCGGGTGGACAGCATCAAGGAAGCCATCGCCTCCGGACAGTACACGATCAACACCTCGAACATCGGCGAACACCTGATCGATTCCGTCAAGGAAATGCTCCATGTCGCAAAATAGTACACACCCTGGCAGCCAGGATCTTGCCGCCAGTCTGGCGGTGGAGAGCGCTGCCTGGCAGGCCATGCTGAACGTCCTCGGAGAGGAAGAGCGGGCTCTGGTGGACGGCGAGGCCGACCTGTTGCCGAAACTGAACGCCTCCAAGCTCACGCAGTTGCAGACCCTGAGCAACCTGTCCCGCGCACGCCAGGCCGACCTGGTGGCAGCGGGCCTGACGCCCGACCACGCAGGCATGGAAAGCTGGCTGGCGCGGCAAAACCAGACTGCACTCCAGACCTGCTGGAACCGCCTGTGCGACATGGAACAGCAGGCCCAGGCCATGAACCAGCGCATCGGCGCCCTGATCGAACTCCGCCTGAACGCGACCCGCCAGGCCCTGAATGTGCTGGTTCACGCAGCCACCAGCAAGGGCGGGCTTTACGGCCAGGATGGCTGCTCCGTGGCCAGCCGCAACGGCAAGCCCCTTACCGCCGCCTGACCCTGTCGCGGCTGAATCTTCCCGGCGAAATCGCCTCGAGCAGTTCTCGCTCCAAGGGTAGCGGCTGCCCTGTCATCTGATCCGCGAGCGCTTCGCCCAGCAGCCCCGCCCAGACCACGCCCCGCGACGCATACCCCGCCGCCACGTAAAGCCCGGCCTGGCCATCGACGGCGCCCACCATCGGCAAGCGGTCCGGCAAGGTGGCGCGCAATGAAGCCCTTCCGACGACCGAATCCGCGGCGATCTCGCTGCCTGCGCCCGGCAGGATCGCTTCCAGCCGCGCCAGGTTGGATCGATCGCTATCTGCGCGAGGCGCGGTATCCTCATCGTCATGCTCGTAGGTTGCACCCACCAGAGGCTGTGCGCCGGGCGCCACGTAGCCCTCGCGCGACACGACCCGCTGCAGTCCAGGCAGGCTGCCGGCCGGCAGGCGGGTGATCTGTCCTCTCACCGTATGCAGCGGCCAGGCCTGACCGGGCGCCAGCTGCAGTGCGTCGCGCGCGTTCGCCAGCACGACTGCATCGGCTTCGGCCAACACTTGTCCTGCGGCGCCCAGAACCTGCCAGCCGGCTGACGCCTGCTCCAGGCGCGCCGCTTCCTTGGCCGTCATCAGGCGAATCCGGGGATGGTCGAGCCAGGCGCGGCACAAGCTCCCCGGCACGACCCAGCCCGCCGTCGAATAGAACGCACCGGGGGTCTCGACAGGCCAGTTCGCCAGCTCACGCGCCTCATCCAGTTCGACCCAGCGCGCGTAACCCGCTGGCGGCTCGGTATCGGAAAGCGCCTGCCTGAGCTTGGCTGCCGCATTGGAATCCTTGGCCAGATGCAGCACGCCGCACTGTGCCCATTGCACGGCATCGCCCAGGCCTGACCAGGCCCGCAGGTCATGCAGGAAGGCCGCCCGTGTCAACCGGCTGGCGCGATTGTCGTCCCGCGAGACCAGAGGACGAAACACCGCCACCGGATTGCCCGACGCGCCCTGCCCTGCTGCCTGCGCGCGCTCCAGCACGGTCACATTCACGCCGCGCGTCGCCAGCGCATGAGCCAGCGACGCCCCCGCGACGCCCGCGCCGACGACTACGACTTGCCGCGGCGGACTCGCGTCCACCCGTCGCGTTTCGCCCTCGTACCGGGCCGCCAGGCAGTGCCGCTTGCTGCCGAAACCCTTGCGCTTTTCGCAGACGAAGCCTGCACGCGCCAGGCCTTCCCGCACAGCCCCCACCACGGTATAGGTCGCCGCCGCCGCACCGGGCCGGGCCAGCCGCGCCAGCGTGTAATACAGGCTGGGCTGCCACAGGTCGGCGTTGCAATCCGGCGCGAAGCCGTCCAGATAAAACGCGTCGACCCCGGCCTCGACTTCGGGCAGGCAGTCGTTCGCGTCACCCAGCATCAGGGTCAGCTGCACGCGTCCGCCTTCGAGCGCAATGCGGTGGAATCCCGGCGTCAGCGTCGGCCAGTGTGCCAGCAACTCCCTGGACAGGCCGGCCAATTCCGGCCAGCGCACATGCAGACGCGCCAGATCGTCGACCCGAAACGGGTGCTTTTCCGCGGACAGGTAATGCAGCCGGGCGGGACGCGCCGGATCGGCCCGCCAGGCGTCCCAGGTCGCCAGGAAATTGAGGCCGGTTCCGAAGCCGGTTTCCAGCACCACGTACCGCTCCCGGCCATGCCAGTCCCCGGGCAGCTTGCATCCCTGCAGGAACACGTGTCGCGCCTGGCCCAGGCCGCCTTCTCCGGAATGGTAGATATCCCGGTAGCGAGTGGAGAAAGGCACCCCTTCCTTGAAGTCGAGCTGCGCGGGAACGATGGTTCTCACCTGGGAACCGTAGTCGGGCGTGCCCGATGGTGCGTCTGGGCACGTGGCTGCCGCGAAACGAGAAGGCGGCAGGCCGGGGCCTGCAACGACGAGAGACAAAGGCAGGCGCGCGACCAGGCGGGCCAGCGGGCACGAAGCGGACTCAAGCCTCTTGCAGGCTCGAACGAGGACAGATGAACAATATCCATGAAAATTTCATAGTTAACGACAAGCGGTCGACTGCGGTTGCTAGGTGTAGGCATGGTCGAATGGTACATTGGCCCGGTTCGCGGACCATCACTTTCGATCATGCCCAAAACAAAAACCTGGCTTCGATTCACGCTGTTTATCTTGATCAGTGCTGCGCTGATCTACGCCGGCTGGCGCGCCACCCGTCCGGCACCGCCCGAAGTCGAGCTGGCCACCATCGGGCGCGGCCCGGTCGAATCGACCGTGGTCAACACCCGCGCCGGCACGGTCAAGGCCTGCCGGCGCGCCAAGCTCGCGCCGGCCGCAGGCGGCCAGATCACCAAACTGTGGGTCAAGGAAGGCGACCGCGTCCAAGCCGGGCAGCCTCTGCTGGAACTGTGGAACCGCGACCTCGCCGCCCAGCGCGACCTTGCCACCCGCCAGCTGGCCACCAGCGAGCAACGCCGTCGCGAGGCCTGCATCATGGCCGACAACGCCAGGCGCGAGGCCTCGCGAAGCCGCCAACTCGCCGACAAGGGATTCGTCAGCCCGCAGAACGCAGACAATGCCGAGGCCGAGGCACGCGCGCGCCAGGCCAATTGCGATGCGCTGACAGCCGACGTCAAGCGCGCCCAGGCGCAGATCAGCGTCACCGCGGCCGGGCTGGAGCGGACCACGCTGAAGGCGCCGTTTGCCGGCATCGTCGCGCGCGTCACCGGCGAGATCGGCGAATACACCACCCCGTCGCCTACTGGCATCGCCACTCCGCCGGCAGTCGACCTGATCGACGACACCTGTCTCTATGTCAGCGCGCCGATGGACGAAGTCGACGCCCCCCGGCTCAAGCCGGGCCAGCCTGCGCGCATCACGCTCGACGCGGTGTCTGGCCGGACCTTCAGCGGCAAGATTCGACGGATCGCCCCCTACGTGACCGAGGTCGAAAAACAGGCGCGCACGGTCGACGTCGAGGCCGATTTCGACACGCCGCCCGACACCGGCCTGCTGGTGGGCTACAGCGCCGACATCGAAGCCGTCATCGAGCGCCGCGACAACGTCTTGCGCGTGCCGACACAGGCAATCCAGCAGGACGGCACCGTACTGGTTCTCGGGGCCGACGACAAGTTGGAGACACGCCAGCTGAAGACCGGCCTGGCCAACTGGGCCTTTACCGAGATCGCCAGCGGCCTGAAGGCAGGCGACCGGGTACTGATGTCCTTCGACCAGGAAAACGTGAAAGCGGGCGTCAGGGTCACGCCCAAAGCCGCTCAATGATTCGCCTCTCCGCGATCACCCGCGTGTTCCGCATGGGCGACCAGGAAATCCGTGCGCTCAATGGCGTCGACCTCGACATCGCATCGGGCGAATACGTGTCCATCATGGGGCCGTCGGGTTCAGGCAAATCGACCCTGCTCAACGTCATCGGCTTGCTCGACCGTCCCGACAACGGCCGCTACGAACTCGACGGCCACGACGTTACCGGCCTGTCCGAGACCGAGCAGGCGCAGGTCCGCCGCGAAAAGATCGGCTTCGTGTTCCAGTCCTTTCACCTGGTGCCCAGGCTGACGGCCGCCGAAAATATCGAGCTGCCGCTGATCCTCGAGGGCATCGACCCGGCCGAGCGCAAGTCCCGCGTCGACGCCGTGCTGGACGACTTCGAGCTGCGCGCGCGCGCGAACCACCGCCCGTCCGAACTCTCCGGCGGCCAGCGGCAGCGCGTGGCCATTGCGCGCGCCACCATCCTCAAGCCCACCGCCCTGCTCGCCGACGAGCCCACCGGCAACCTCGACCATCGCACCGGCGCCGAGGTCGTGGCCCTGCTGGAGGCGCTCCATCATACGGGCACGACGCTGATCGTCGTCACGCACGACCGCGAGCTCGGTGCACGCGCGCATCGTCACATCGCCATGCGCGACGGCGAAATCGTCGAGGACGACGGCCAGTGAACCTGCGCGACACGCTCACGCTCTCGTTCACCACCGTGGTGAGCTACCGGATGCGCTCCGCGCTCATCGTGCTGGCGATGGCGCTGGGCGTGGCGGCCGTGGTCGTGCTGACCGCGCTGGGCGACGGTGCCCGGATGTACGTCGTCGGGCAGTTTTCCTCGCTGGGCACCAACCTGGTGATCGTGCTGCCGGGCCGCGCCGAAACCTCGGGCGGCTTTCCGGGCGCGGCACTCGGCCAGACGCCGCGCGACCTGACGCTGGAAGACGCCCGCTTTGTCGCCCAGTTACCGCAGGTGCGGCGACTGGCCCCGCTGAACGTAGGCGTGGCCGAGCTCAATTCGGCCGGCAGGCTGCGCGAGGTGACCGTGCTGGGCAGCACCTCCGACCTGCTGCCGATCCGGCACATGAAGCTGGCGCAAGGCAGCTTTCTCGCTCGCGGCTCGGAACGCAGCGCGCAGATCGTGCTGGGCAGCGCGCTCGCGCAGGAATTCTTTCCGGACGGCAACGCGGTAGGCCAGCGCATCCGACTCGGCGACAGCCGCTTCATGGTGTCCGGCGTGCTCGCAACCCAAGGCGAATCCATGGGGTTCAACACCGATGAAATCGCCATCATCCCGATCGACTACGCGCAGGAACTGTTCAACACCTCTTCGCTGTTTCGCATCCTGGTCGAAGCGCGCAGCCGGGCCGCGATCGAACCCGCCAAAGCCGCCATCCAGCATGTGCTCAAGCTGCGCCACGACGGCGAGGAAGACGTGACCGTCATCACCCAGGACGCGGTGCTCGCCACCTTCGACCGCATCCTGCGCGCGCTGACGCTGGGCGTGGCCGGTATCGCCGCAATTAGCCTCGCCGTGGCTGGCATCCTGGTCATGAACGTGATGCTGGTGGCCGTGGCCCAGCGCACCTCGGAGATCGGCCTGCTCAAGGCCATCGGCGCGCCTTCTGCCGACATCCGGCGGCTGCTTTTCGCCGAGGCCGTGTGGCTGTCGCTGGCGGGCGGCGCGATCGGCTTCGCGCTCGGGCACCTCGGCAGTTTCCTGATCCGGGTCGCCTATCCCCAATTGCCCGCCTGGCCGCCCTTGTGGGCCAGCGCGGCCGGCGTGGCGACCGCGCTCATCACCGGCATCCTCGCCAGCCTGCTGCCCGCCTCCCGCGCAGCCCGGCTGGACCCGGTCATCGCGCTGAGCGGAAAATGAGGCTCACCGACACGCTTCACTTCTCGCTGCACGCACTGAGCGCGCACCGGTTGCGCACCTTCCTGTCGGCGCTGGGCATTGCCGTCGGCATTGCCGCCGTCATCCTGCTCACCTCGATCGGTGACGGCATCCATCGCTACGTCCTCGCCGAGTTCACCCAGTTCGGCACCAACATCATCAACGTCACGCCCGGCAAGACTTCCGCACGCGGCACCTCGGTCGGGTCCATCGGCAGCGCCAGGCTGTTGACGGTCGAGGACGCGCTGGCCCTGCAGACCTCGCGCTACGTGCAATACACCAACGCCGGCGTCATGGGCAACGCGGAGGTTCGCGCGCCAGGCCGCAGCCGTCGCGTGACGGTCTACGGCGAAGGTCCGGACTTCTCGCACGCCTTCAACATGCAGGTCGCGGTCGGCCAGTTCCTGCCCGCCGACGACCCGCGCAGCCCGCGTGCCTATGCCGTGCTTGGATCGAAAGTACGCACCGAACTGTTCGGCAGCGCCAATCCGCTCGGCGCCACAATCCAAGTCGGTTCATCCCGCTTCCGCGTCATCGGCGTCATGGCGCCCAAGGGCCAGGTGCTGGGGTTCGACCTCGACGACACCGTCTACATTCCGACCGCGCGCGCGCTCGAGGTCTTCAACCGCGAAGGCGTGATGGAAATCCATATCGCCTATCGTCCCGGCTCGCCGCTCGAAGCCGTGATCGAGGACATCAAGCGCATCCTGATCGCGCGCCACGGCCGCGAGGACTTCACCGTCACGCCGCAGCAGCAGATGCTCGACACGCTCGGCACCGTGCTCGACGTGCTGACCTTTGCCGTGGCCGCGCTAGGCGGCATTTCATTGCTGGTGGGTGCCGTGGGCATGGTTACGCTGATGCATATCGCCGTGGCCGAGCGCGTCGCCGAGATCGGCCTGCTCACCGCGCTCGGCGCGACCCGGGCGCGCATCCGCGCGCTTTTCCTGATGGAATCCACCCTGCTCGCCACGCTGGGCGGACTGGGCGGGCTCGCGATCGGCGCCGGCATCGCCTGGCTGCTGAAAACGACGGTCAGCGGCCTGCCGGTCAACACGCCATGGGATTACGCAATCGGCGCGCTCGCAGCGTCGGTGCTGATCGGCCTGGCGGCGGGCGTCATTCCCGCCATGCGCGCGGCGCGCATGAATCCGGTCGACGCCTTGCGCGCCGAATAGCGGGTCAACGCTGCTTCTCGTATGCGTCGAGCGCGAGCAACAGGCTCGTGCGCCGCTCGCGCGCGACCTGCTGCCACGGCATGCCGGTCAGCGCCCCTTCCAGCGCCCAGAGCAAGTTTAGACTCGGGTTGCCGTTCGCACGCTTGACCGCAACATATGCCGCGACAGCGCCGAGTTCGCGCAACTGCGCAACGCTGCGAATGCCAGCACCCTCGAGCATCGCCTGCGATTTCGGTCCGAGACCCGGCAGGGAAGCAAGAAATTCTCCGCGAGTCATGGATAGAGTTTCCACGCGCCTGGGCAATGGCGGCAGCGCCGGCCTCAGGCCTCGTAGCCCTCGCGATGCGTCAGGTTGATCGTGCGCAGCAGTTCGCGAAAGGGGATGTTGCGCTCGTATTGCTTGAAAAGCGGCATGAAAGCGAGGTCTTCGCCGCTGCCGGTGCCCAAATATTTACCAGAAGCCATCGTCTCGTGCAGGTCGCGCAGCATCTTGTCGAGATGGTCGAGATACGGCGTGTAGGTCGACGCCTCGTCGTCGTCGTGCTCGAGGCAGGCGCGCAATTCGTCGACTTCGTAGATGGCTTCGTGGACGAGGTCGATCAGTTCGTTGAGATCCTTAGCTTTTCTTTGCATCGTCGTGATCCGTTCAAACAAAAACGTAAGGATAACGCCAAGGCTTGCCTGCGTGTTTCACTCTGCGAGGCGAGCCTTGGCGCGCCGGGTTCACGCCGGATTCGCTTGCGTACCGGTTGATCTTTCAGATACGCGGCTTCCTCGCCGCATCAGTCGATACGCCGCTGGCACGACGAACAGCGACAGCAGCGGCGCACTCAGCATGCCGCCCACCATGGGCGCGGCGATGCGGCTCATGATTTCGCTCCCCGTGCCGGTTCCCAGCAGGATGGGCAGCAGACCCGCCACGATCACGGCAACCGTCATTGCCTTGGGGCGCACGCGCTGCACCGCGCCTTCCCGGATGGCGTCGACGAGATCGCCCTCGCTGGTCTTGCCGGCCTCGCGTTTCGCGTTCCAGGCGTTTTTCAGGTACAGCAGCATGATCACGCCGAACTCGGCCGAGACACCCGCCAGCGCAATGAAGCCGACGCCGGTGGCAATCGAGAGCTGATAGCCGAGTGCATAGAGAAACCACACGCCGCCGATCAGCGCGAACGGCAGGGTCGCCATGATCAGCAGTGCCTCATCGAGACGGCCGAAGGTCAGGTAGAGCAGCACGAAGATGATGACCAAGGTTGCCGGCACGACGATCTTGAGGCGCGCGTTGGCCCGCTCCATGAATTCGAACTGGCCCGAGTACGCGATGCTCATGCCGGGTTCGAGCTTGACCTTGTCCGCCACCGCCGCCTGCAGGTCGGCCACGGTGGACGCAAGATCACGGCCGCGCACGTCGACATAGACCCAACCCGAGGGCCGCGCGTTCTCGCTCTTGAGCATGGGCGGGCCGTCGCTCACCTTAATGGTCGCCACCGTGCCCAGCGTGACCTGGCTGCCGTCCGGCGTAAGGATGGGCAGCGCCGCGAGCTTCGCCGGGGTGTCGCGCCACTCGCGCGGGTAGCGCACATTGATCGGGTAGCGGGCGAGACCCTCGACCGTTTCGCCGATGTTCTCGCCGCCGATGAGGTTGGCCACGGCGGACTGTACATCACCGATGTTCATGCCGTAGCGCGCAGCCGTCGCGCGATCGATGTCGACGTCGATGTAGCGCCCGCCGGTCAGCCGCTCGGCGAGCGCCGAGGTCACGCCGGGAACCGTCTTGGCGATGCGCTCGACGTCCTGCGCGACACGGTCGATGTCGGCGAGGTTGGTGCCTGCGACCTTGACCCCGACCGGGCTCTTGATGCCGGTGGCGAGCATGTCGATGCGGTTGCGGATTGGCGGGATCCAGATGTTGGCGAGGCCCGGCACCTTCACTGCCCGGTCGAGTTCTTCGACCAGCTTGTCGGGCGTCATGCCCGGCCGCCATTCTTCCCGTGGCTTGAACTGGATCACCGTCTCGAACATCTCCAGCGGCGCCGGGTCGGTGGCCGTCTCGGCGCGCCCGGCCTTGCCGTGCACGCTGGCCACCTCGGGCACGCTCTTGATCATGCGGTTGGTCTGTTGCAGCAACTCGGACGCCTTTTGCGCCGACAGCCCCGGCAAGGCCGACGGCATATAGAGCAGATCGCCCTCGTCGAGCGGCGGCAGAAACTCGCCGCCGAGCCGGCTGGCGGGCCACAGCGCGGTCAGGAACAGCACGAACGCCGCCACCAAGGTGAGCTTGGGATGCCGCAACACCGCCTCGAGCAGCGGCTGATAGATCCGGATGAGCCCACGATTGAGCGGGTTCTTCTTTTCGTCCGGAATGCGTCCCCGTATCCAGTAGCCCATCAGCACCGGGATCAGCGTGACCGACAGTCCGGCCGCCGCGGCCATCGCATAGGTCTTGGTGAAGGCGAGCGGGCCGAACAGGCGCCCTTCCTGCGCCTGCAGGGTGAAAACCGGAATGAAGGACAGGGTGATGATGAGCAGGGAGAAGAACAGCGCTGGCCCCACCTCGCAGGCGGCCTCGGACACGACTTTCCAGCGCGTCTCGCCGGCGAGCGTTTCACCAGGGTGTACATGGTTCCACGCCTCGATCTTCTTGTGCGCGTTTTCGATCATCACCACCGCGGCGTCGACCATCGCGCCGATCGCAATGGCAATGCCGCCGAGCGACATGATGTTGGCGTTGATGCCCTGGTGTCGCATGACGATGAACGCGATGAGCACCCCGAGCGGCAGCGACACGATCGCGACCAGCGACGAGCGTAGATGCCACAGGAAGGCCGCGCACACCAGCGCCACGACGATGAACTCTTCGACGAGCTTGTCCGACAGGTTGTCGATCGCGCGGTCGATCAACTGGCTTCGGTCGTAGGTCGGTACGATCTCCACGCCTTCGGGCAGGCTCGCCTTCAGCGCATCCAGTTTCTCCCGCACTGCAGCAATGGTTTCGCGCGCGTTCTTGCCAGAACGCAGCACGACGATGCCGCCCACCGCCTCGCCCTCGCCGTTGAGCTCGCCGATACCGCGCCGCATCTCGGGTCCAAGCTGGATATGCGCGACGTCGCCCAGCGTGACTGGCGTGCTGCCCGCCAACCGCAGCGGTATCGCGCGAAAATCCGCAACGCTCGCAAGATAGCCGCTCGCGCGCACCATGTACTCGGTCTCGGCCAGCTCGAGCACGGCACCGCCCGTTTCCTGGTTGGCTGCCCGGATCGCGGCGATCGCCTGCTCGTGCGTCACGCCATAGGCGGCGAGCTTCACCGGGTCGAGCACGACCTGGTACTGCTTGACCATGCCGCCGACCGTCGCGACTTCAGCCACGTTGGGCAGCGACTTCAACTCGAACTTCAGGAACCAGTCCTGCAGCGTGCGCAGTTGCGCGAGGTCGTGCCTGCCGCTGCGATCGACCAGCGCGTACTGGTATATCCAGCCGACGCCCGTGGCATCCGGCCCCAGCGCCGGCATTGCGGTTGCAGGCAGCCGCGACTGGATCTGGCTCAGGTATTCCAGCACGCGCGAGCGCGCCCAGTAGAGATCGGTGCCGTCCTCGAACAGCACGTAGACGAAGCTGTCGCCAAAGAACGAAAAGCCGCGCACCGTCTTCGCGACCGGCACCGACAGCAGGGTGGTCGCGAGCGGATAGGTCACCTGGTTCTCGACGATCTGAGGCGCCTGCCCCGGATAAGGCGTGCGGATGATCACCTGCACGTCGGACAGGTCGGGCAACGCGTCGACCGGCGTGGTCTTCACCGCCCACACGCCCCAGGCCACTGCGAACAGCGTCGCCAGCAGCACCAGGAAGCGGTTGGCGACCGACCAGCGGATGAGGTGCGCGATCATTTCGGACCTCCCTTCCGCTCCATCTTCTCGACCAGCAGGCCTTCATCGGTCTCGCGCACCCCGACCCGCACGCGGTCGCCGGGCTTCATGCCCTTCGCCACGCCGGGATTCGCAAGCGGAAACTCCATGGTCATGCCCGGCATCGACAGGGTCTTGAACGGACCATGCGACAGCATCACATACTCGCCCGAGACCTCGTCGATCACGGCGTCGGCCTCGTGCAGCGCGACCGGTGCCGGCATCGCCATGGACGAGCCGGTGCCTCGCGCGACGATGCCCTGCATGCTCGCCTCGGAGTCGATCAGGAACTGGCCGCTGGCGACGACCTGTTGGCCTTCCTCGAGCCCCGACACGATGACGGTGTCGCTGCCCGCTTCGGGGCCGAGCACGACCTCCACCGGCCGGTAGCGCCCCCCCTCCTCGGCCACGATGACCAGCGCCCGGCGCCCGGTGCGGATCACCGCCTCGGTCGGCACGCGCAGCACCGCTTCCCCCGCGCCGCCCTTGAGGCTCACCCGCGCACTCAGGCCCGGCCGCAGCTGGCCGTTGCGGTTGGGCAGTTCCACCCGCACGCGCAAAGCACGCGCGTCGGCATTGAGCGTGGGCAACAGCGCCGTGATGCGGCCGCTCACCGGCGCGCCGGGAAACGCCGGAAAATCGGCCTCCACCGTCTGTCCCACGCGCACCGCGGCCGCCTGCGCCTCGGGTACGGCGACGTCTAGCCAGACCGTGCCGATGCCGTTGATGCGCGCAAGCGTCTGCCCCGCCATCACCGTCATGCCAGGACGCACTTCGAGCGCCTGCACGACGCCACCGCGCGGAGTGGTGATGGTGACGCGATTCCGGATCTTGCCGGTTTTCGCGACCTCGGCGATGAGCGATGCCGGCATCCCGCCCAGCAGCATCCGCTCGCGGGCCGCCGCTTCGAGCGTCACATCGCCCAGTCCCTTGAGCGCCAGATATTCCTGCTGCAACGCCGCCCATTCGGGCACCAGAATCTCCGCGATCCAGGCTCCACTGCTCACCACGTCGTTAGGAGCGAGCCGCGCCACGCGTTCGACGAAGCCGCCGCTGCGCGCCTGCACGATCACGACGTCGCGCTCGTTGAAGTCGACTACGCCGGTCGCGTGCACCTCGGTGTCCATCGCCGCGCGCGCCACCGTCGCCAGCCGCACGCCGAGATTCTGCGCGACCGCCGGGTCGATCTTCACGCTCGCCGCGTCGGCGCCCTCGTCGGCGTACTTCGGCACCAGTTCCATGTCCATGAAAGGCGACTTGCCCGGCTTGTCGAATCTTTGCTGCGGATACATCGGGTCGTACCAGTAGAGCACGGTGCGGCCGTCGGCCTGCGTTTCGGCGGGCACGTTCATGGCGGCGCCCATCTCGTGCGATCGCGTCCACCACAATGCACCGCCTGCGCCCAGCGCGAGCAATGTGCCTGCTGCGACCAGTCCCAGGACCACTTTTCCAATTGTTGAGCGACTCATCGTTGTTCTCCTTGCAGACTGGGCTCGTGGTACGCGTAATGCAGGCGAGCGCCGATCTGGCGCCGCTCACCTTCCAGCGCGATGGCCGTGAGCTCGGCGTCGATGCGCTCGCGCCGCGCCATCACCAGATCGACCAGCTCGCCCTTGCCGCCGCGCCAGCTCGCCATGGCCAGGTCGACCTTTTCGCCTGCAAGCGGCAACAGCACCTCGCGCTGACGCTTGGCGGCACGCGAGACGCGCTCGTATTCGGCGACATCCGCTTCCAACATGGCGGCATGCTCGCGCCGCACCGCTTCGCGCTCGGCATCGAGGCCATCGCGCTCCGCGAGGCGCGCCGCGATTCGCGGATCCTGCCGCCGCGCGGCGAACAGAGGCAGATCGAAACTGACCTGGACCATGGCCATGTCGCTGAACTGCGAGCCACGCCGCGCATAGGCGACTTCGAGCGCCCAGTCCGGCCGTTTCTCTGCGCGCGCCTCGGCCACTTCGGCGTCGAGCACGCGCCCGCGCGGCCCGAAAATCGCCAGTTCGGGATGCCGGTGCAAGGCGTGCAAGAGCGCTTCGCGCGAAATCGGCCAGTCCGGTACGCTCCCGGACAAGGGCGACGCCGCACGCGGCCCCACCCAGCGCTTGAGGGCTGCAATGGCCTGCTGCCGGCGTGCCGTGAGTTCGTCGCGCCGCGTGTCGATCATCGCGGCCTCCTGCCGCGGCGCCACCACCTCGGCAGCCATGCCGCGGCCTCCGGCAATGCGCGCCTTTACTGCCGCCTCGAACACGCGGTTCTCTGCTTCGAGCGCGTCGATTCGAACCAGCTGCCGCTCGGCAGTGTCGCGCGCGATCCAGGCGACGGCGGTGTCGCGCAGCACGGCGAGCCGGGTCACGCGGGCCTGCGCCTCGCTTGCGGCGAGCCGACCGTTCGCTGCGTCGGCGCGCGCAACGCGCTTGGCGGTGTTGGGAAACTCCTGCATGAAGCCGATGCGCTGCATCGTCATGGGCTCCCGCGAAAGGCTGAAGCGGTCGTCGCCAGTAATCGGCAGGTTGTCGATGCCGAGTGCCAGCTTGGGGTCAGGCAACTCGCCCGCCGGAATCGCTGCCTGGCGCGCCGACTCGATCTGCGCAGCCTCGGCCTGCAGAGACGGCGCCTCGCGCAGCGCAGCTTCGAGGGCGGCCTCGAAACTCAAAGGTTCGGCCAGCAGCGGCCCTGCAACCAGCATGCAGCATAGCCACGGCAAGCCGCGCAATCGGGCTGCCCTTACGGGGATATTCATGTTTCAACTCCTTGAACGGTCGCGCCAGCCGACCGCGAGATGCGGACGACGGACGCCAGAATGTGCGACACGCCTTACGGCGCCATCACACGCGAATACCGGTCGTCAGAGTTGGGCAGGCGGCCGCCAGGTGGCGGCAGGATCGAAGGAGGACACCGCTTCGGTGACGCGGGGAAAGACGGTGGCCGGCGCAGGCTCCTGCGCCGCAACCGAAAGCGAGGTCATGGGAAAGAGTTTCGCCAGCAAAGGACACGGCTGGCCGGGTTTGCACGGCTGCCCGCCGTCGGGCGTCTGGTCAGCTTCGTCACAGCAATCGTGGACTGCCATGGCCTCGTCCGCGACAACGGTTGGTCGTTCCTGCATCGGACATGGAAGCTGAACAGCGGCTGTGTTCGCGCCTCCCTGCAAAGGGATGACCCAGGCCAACAGCAGGAAGAGGAAGGTCCGCATGCGACGCATGGTTCGACTGTAGTGCGGACCAGGCAGAGTTGCAAGTGTCAAAGGCCTGACTGATCCATCGCGCATCCCAGTCCACCAGCCAGGTTCCAATCCGTGAAACAAAACAGGGGCCACGGGCCCCTGTTTTGTACTCGATGCATACGCCTCAGCGTTTCACAGGCTTGGCAGCAATTTCTTCCAGCTTGCGCGCTTTGATGACCTGGCCATTGAGCGCGGCTGCCTTCGCATCGCCGCCGTAGGCCACCACCATCAACTGGCTGTAATACATCACCGGAATGTTGAACTTGGTGCCGTAGCGCTGGTTGATCTGGCCCTGGTAGATCTCGACGTTGGCCTGGCACAGCGGGCACGGCGTGAC
>JBFHQA010000054.1:0-16487 GCA_041592455.1 Thiobacillus sp.
CCCCCCACCACCCCCAGCCCCGCGAGACCGATGCCTAGCAGGGCCAGTGTCGCCGGTTCGGGAATCGCTCCCGGTGTGCCGCCCCCCGTTTCCACCCTCAGCTTGCGGGCCACGGCAGCATTGAAGTCATCAAAGTTGGCCGCCGGCTCGATGAAGCCGTTCGAGGTAATGACGTTTGCCGTGTAGTAATTGTTGATGCCCGTCCCGCCAATCGGCAGGCCGTTGATCTTGATGCCGTTGCTCGCAGCCCGGTTACGAGCAGCCTGATCAAGACTCGTGCTGCTGGTGCCGTCGCCCGACACATCGATAATCAGGTTGCTCGTGCCTTCCAGTGCCCCGCCTGTGCCGATGGCAGCGAGCATCAGGTCAATGGCACGATTGGTACCGGTATAAATCGCGGTGCCCCCCCCGCCAGGACGCGCAAAGGCATCGAGCGTGTTAGCGAACGAATTGATCGATGCCACGCTGTCGAGGATGACAAAATTGTCCAGCGATGTGGTGAAGAAATTGCTCGCGAAGAACACGACGTTGATCGCACTGCGTGCGTTGGTGCCCGCCAGCAGATTGGTCTGGATCGCGCTATCCCGGAACGCGTTCGCGTAACCATCCATCTGCAGATTGTATTCTGCAGTGCTCACACTGCCCGAGACGTCGATGACAAGCGACAGCGCCAGATCCACCGGAATGGCTTGTGCGGAAGTGGTCATGCTCATGAAGCCTGCGGCGATCAAGCCTGCAGTCATCTTTTTCAAGGTCATGATGGTTTCTCCCAGTATCGTTTGAAAGAAATGCGATGCTTGATCGCACACAAGTGTCTGTTAGACATAGGTAAGCGCAGCAATGTTTGTTCCTGTAATAAAAATAAACAATAAAAACAAACGGTTGTGAATATTGTTAATTTTCCGGAGGAATAACTCAGGGGAAATACGCGCCAACTGTATGATTTTTCGACACGCATCCAGAAGGGGATATTCGCCTTTCCATAGCTTGCCTCCTCCCGACGAAAGGGGCGTTCTCGCAGTTTGATCGTGGATTTGAGCGTGATGAAACGGCGTCATGCTCTCACTCAGGTGCGTAATCAGCCCCCGAGTACAGACGAAAAAAAGCCGGCACAGGTGCCGGCCTTTGGATGCAGCAAAGCGGATCAGGCGGTCTTGCGGCGACGCATGGCGCCCAGGCCCGCGAGGCCGATGCCGATCAGGGCGAGCGAGGCAGGCTCGGGCACGTTGCCCACCACCTGGCCGTTGCGCACCTGGAAGTTGTACTGGCCTGCAATGTTGGAATTGAGCGAGTTGGAAATCAGGGCGTTGGGGCCGCCGTTGATCAGTGCGCCGTTCACCAGCGAGCCAGGCAGCGTGGCGTTCGACGTGGGGCTGGTCCAGTAACCCACCAGCGCAGAGGTGCCACCCAGGCCGCCTGACGGTGCGCCGCTGGCGGTGCCTGCTTCCCACACGATGTTGTCGTAGTTGAACTGGATGTCGAAGTCGCCTGCTGCGATGTCCGAGCGGTCGGTCAGGATCATCTGGAAGGAGTTGAAGATCGGCTGGGCGCTGAATACACCCACGTTGATGTAGTTGACGCCGAACACGTTGCGTCCGTTCAGGGTCGCGGCGCCGTAGCGAACGGGGTCGGAGCCGGCGCCGCGGGTGTCCACGTCGGCGAAGAAGGGGGCGATGATCGGGCCGAATGCGCCGGTGCTGATCGCCGAGGGCGTAAACGTGGACAGGGCGTTGTTGAAGGTGATGTTGCCGTTGTTGTTGACGTAGGTCTGGGTGAAGTTCGTGCCATTGATGTTGGCGGTGAAGCCCAGGTTCACCAGGCCGGTCGAAAGGTCATCGTTCGCGGCAAGGACATTGGTGAACAGGTTGGCGTCGTGGATGGCGGCAGCGTGGGCGGCGCCGGCAAGGGCGGTTAACCCGGAGAATGCGAGAACTGCGTACAGTTTGTTCATGATGAAGCCTCCACTTGATGTTTTGATCGAGTATTGATGCGGACTGCTCAAGTAGAAGCATGGTTCGTGCCAGGCTGTTGTGGGGTTGTTAATTGATAAATATATCAATGGCTTGCCAGTGTTTGACAGCCCGGGGTGGTTAGCCGAAATCAGGGAATGTAAAAAATACCGACGCGTGGCCTGGCGGGGGGGCGCCCGATTCCGAATGAAAGAGGATATGGCGCAGAATCAGGCGTATAGGGCGATGCCTCTGTGTACGCGGGTTCCGGCGCGGTGAGGGCGCGCGAAAGGGGGTCAGCCTTGCGCGTGGGCGGCGGGGGCGACGGTGCGGCAAGCCCCCGCCAGCATGCCGATTGCGCTTGCGATCAGCCCCACAAACTGCGGCGGCAGGGCCGCCTCCGGCGCGACGAACTCCGCGGCCACCCAGGCGGTCAGCCCCAGCACGATGGAGAGGCCGGCACCGAGGTTGTTGGCGCGCTTCCAGTACAGACCGGCCACCAGCGGCACGAAGGCGCACGCCAGCGTGACCTTGTAGGCGTTTTCGACCATCTGGTGGATCGTGGTCTCGCTTTCGAGCGACCACAGCGAATAGAAGACGACGAGCACGGCGAACACGATGACGACGCCGCGCGTGACCCACAGCAGCGACCTGGCGCTCATGCGGTGATGCGGCATGAATTCCTTGAGGATGTTCTCCGAGATCGTGACCGAGGGTGCGAGCAGCGTGCCCGACGCGGTCGACATGATCACCGACAGCAGCGCGCCGTAGAAGACGATCTGCGCATAGAGCGGCAGGTGGCTCTTGATGAAGGTGGGCAGCACCTGCTGCGCGTCCTCGGCGAGCACGGTGGCGGTCATCGCCGGGTCGACCAGCGTGGCGGAGTAGGTCAGGTAGATCGGTACCGCGGCGAACAGGAAATACAGCGAACCGCCGATCACGGTGCCCCAGACGGCGACCTGCTCGTTCTTCGACGCGTTGGCGCGCTGGAACACGTCCTGTTGGGGGATCGAGCCGAGGCCCATGGTCAGAAGGCCAGCAATGAAGGTGACAATCGCCGCCCACTCGAGCGGTGGCCAGAATTCGAACTTGCCTGCGGCGGCGGCGTGCTCGACGACCGGGGCGACGCCGCCCACTTCGGGCATCTCGCCCACCAGATACGCGATCCACAGCAGGCCCACGACGATGACGGTCATCTGCACCAAGGTGGTCAGCGCGACCGACCACATGCCGCCGAACAGCGTGTAGAGCAGCACGACCGCCGCGCCGATGTAGATGCCCTGCGCCTGCGTGATGATGCCGTCGGACAGCACGTTGAACACGACGCCGAGCGCAACGACCTGCGCCGACACCCAGCCCAGGTAGGACGCTGCGATGGCCAGCGAGATCACGACCTCGACCGGCCGGTTGAAGCGCTTGCGAAAGAAGTCGCCAAGCGTCAGCAACTTCATCCGGTAGAGCGGCCGCGCGAAAAACAGGCCGAACAGGATCAGCGCGAGCGAGGCGCCGAAGGGGTCGGAAATCGTGCCGCCGAGATTTTCCTCGAGGAAGGTCGCCGGTATGCCGAGCACGGTCTCGGCGCCGAACCAGGTCGCGAACACCATCGCGATCACGATGGACATCGGCAGCGAGCGGCCGGCGGTGATGTAGTCGGCGGCGCTGTGGACCTTGGTGGCGGCGTAGAAGCCGATGCCCAGCGAGACGACCAGGTAGACGACGACGAAACCGATCAGGGTGTTGTCCACGGCAAGATTCCTATCGGAAAACGAGATAGAGGGCGGCGGCGGCCGTCACGGCGGCGAGCGCGGTGATTGCGCCGAGCCAGCGGTTGCGGGCATGCTGCTGGCGCAGCATCAGCGTGAGGCCGGCTTCGAGCTGGGCGAGGCGGTTTTCGTTGAGCGCGTGGTGCGCAAGGCGCGGCAGTTGCGGCAGCAGCGCCGCCCACTTCGGCGCCTCGGTCTGCAGGTTCTTCACCAGCGCGCGCCAGCCGATCTGCTCGTTCATCCAGCGCTCGAGAAAAGGCTTGGCGGTCTTCCACAGGTCGAGGTCGGGGTCGAGCTGGCGACCGAGGCCTTCGATGTTAAGCAGCGTCTTTTGCAGCAGGACCAGTTGCGGCTGGATCTCGACATTGAAGCGGCGCGAAGCCTGGAACAGTTGCAGCAGCACGCGGCCGAACGAGATGTCCTTCAGCGGCCGGTCGAACACCGGCTCGCACACGGCGCGCACCGCGGCTTCGAGTTCGTCGACACGGGTGTCGGCCGGCACCCAGCCCGATTCGAGGTGCGCCAGCGCGACGCCCTTGTAGTCGCGGCGGAAAAAGGCGAGGAAATTGCGCGCGAGGTACTGCTTGTCGACCTCGGTCAGCGTACCCATGATGCCGAAATCGAGCGCGATGTACTGCTCGGAGCCCGGTCGCACGAGGATGTTGCCGGGGTGCATGTCGGCGTGGAAGAAGCCGTCGCGGAACACCTGGGTGAAGAAGATCTCGACGCCGGTGGCGGCAAGCTTCGGGATGTCGGTGCCCGATTCGCGCAGCCGTTCGATCTGGCTGACCGGGATGCCGTCCATGCGGTCCATGACCATGACCTCGCGGTCGCAGTAGTCCCAGTAGACTTCGGGCACGCGCAGCAGCGGCGAATCCTTGAAATTGCGCCTGAGCTGCGAGCAGTTGGCGGCTTCGCGCATCAGGTCGAGTTCGTCCTCGAGGTGCTTTTCGAATTCGGCGACAACCTCGCGCGGGCGCAGGCGGCGGCCGTCGGAGAAGAGCTTTTCGATGAGCGTGGCCGCAGCGTATAGCAGCGAAACGTCGTGCGCGATCACCGGCGCGATGCCGGGGCGCAGCACCTTGACGGCGACATCGGTGCCGTCGTGCAACTTTGCGAAATGCACCTGCGCAACCGAGGCCGAGGCGACCGGTTCGGCGGCGAATTCGGCAAACACCGTGTCGATCGGCTTGCCGTAGGCCTTTTCGAGCGTCGCGATCGCTTCGATCGAAGGGAACGGCGGGACGCGGTCCTGCAGTTGCGCGAGTTCGTCGGCGATGTCGAGCGGCACGAGGTCGCGCCGGGTCGAGAGCATCTGCCCGAACTTGACGAAGATCGGGCCGAGCGCTTCCAGCGCGCGGCGCAGGCGCACGCCGCGCGGCTCGGTGAGCGGGCGCCAGAACAGCATCGCGCGCACCAGCCAACGCAAGGGCCGCACGCGCTCGTGGCCGAGGAAGAATTCCTCCAGCCCGAAGCGCAGGCCGACCGTCAGGATGCGGATCAGGCGCAGCAGCTTCATTCGGCGGGGGCAGCGGGTTCGAGTCGGCGCAGCCGGGCTTCCAGCCGGGCGACGTCGTCGGCCAGTGTGTCGACCTCGCGGTTGAAGCGCGCGACGTCGACTGCACGCGCCATCATGTCGGCTTCCTCGGCCATGTATTCGCTGGCGTTGCGGCCGACGGCGGAAACAGCCTGGCTCATGCCCGCGAGCGCATCGCGGCCCATGGCGTGCAGGCGATGCGCCGCGATATCGCCGACCAGCGGCGCGAGGTCGGCCTCGACGTCCCAGTCCAGCTGCTTGAATACGCGATCGAGCGCGGCGAGCAGGGCGGGGTCGCCCTGGTAGTCGGCATGGCGCAGCGCCTCGCGGCCGAAGAACGGCAGGCGGGCGACGAGCGCGGGCGTCGGGCGAATGACCGCGTCGGGCGCATCGATCGCGGCTTCGGAGAAATAGCCGTCCTCGGCGATCCGGAAATCGAGCTGCGCCAGGGCCAGGTCGAAGCGCACGCCGGCGCCGGCATGCCTCAGCAGGATGCCGGTCGCCCCGGGCGACTGTTGCAGCAGGTGGTTGAGGCTGCGCTCGAAAAGCCCCGCAGCGATCACACCTTGAATCCCTTGTGCAGGGCCACCACGCCGGCCGTCAGGTTGTGGTAGCTGACCTTGGCGAAGCCGGCGGCTTCCATCATGGTCTTGAGCTCTTCCTGGCCGGGATGCATGCGGATCGATTCGGCGAGGTACTGGTAGCTGGCCGCGTCGTTGGCGACGAGCTTGCCCATCAGCGGCAAGAGCTTGAAGGAATACAGGTCGTAGGCGGGTTCGAGCGGCTTCCAGACCTTGGAAAATTCGAGCACCAGCAGGCGGCCGCCCGGTTTCAGCACGCGGTTCATTTCGGCCAGCGCCTGGTCCTTGTGCGTCATGTTGCGGAGGCCGAACGCCACCGACACGCAATCGAAATAATTCGAGGGAAAGGGCAGCCGTTCGCCGTCGCACTGCACGCTGGGCGGGGTCTTGCCTTCGTTCAGCATGCGGTCGCGGCCTTCGCGCAGCATCGAGAAGTTGATGTCGGTGAGCAGCACCTGGCCGGTGTCGCCGACTTCCTTGAGGAACAGCCGGGTGAGGTCGGCGGTGCCGCCGGCGACGTCGAGCACCTTCATGCCAGGACGCAGTCCGGCCTGAGCCACGGCAAAGCGCTTCCATAGGCGATGCAGGCCGGCAGACATCAGGTCGTTCATGATGTCGTACTGGGCCGCGACGGAATGGAAGACCTCGGCCACCTTGGCGGCTTTTTCGGATTCGGCCACCTGCTTGTAGCCGAAATGAGTGGTTTTATCCATGGCAGTCGGGGAAGAGATCAACCCGTGAATTCTACCAGCGCACAGGCAGACCGGTGGATTCGGGCACGGCGATGTCATAAATCAGTCATACTGCTGTCATAGGATGACCGCCACATCCATTACACGCTGGAGTCACCATGGCTGCCAATATCTTGCTGGTCGAAGACGAACCCGGAATTCAGGAACTGCTGAAATTCAACCTGGCGCAGGCAGGGCATCAGGTCACTGCGGCGGGTGACGCCGAGCACGCGCTGAAATTCCTGAAGAACACGCTGCCCGATGTCATCCTGCTCGACTGGATGCTGCCCGGCATGTCTGGCATCGACCTGTGCCGTCGCCTGCGCACCGACGAGCGCTACCAGCCGATCCCCATCATCATGCTGACCGCGCGCGGCGAGGAGCGCGACAAGGTGCTGGGCCTCGACACCGGCGCTGACGACTACATCACCAAGCCGTTTTCCCCGCGCGAACTGGTGTCGCGCATCAAGGCCGTGCTGCGCCGCCGGGCGCCGCAGATGACCGACGAACCGGTTGAAATCAACGGCCTGCGGCTCGACCCCACCAGCCACCGCGTGCAGGGCAACGGCCAGCCGCTGGAGCTGGGACCGACCGAGTTCCGCCTGCTGCACTTCTTCATGACGCACCCCGAGCGCGTCTACTCGCGCGCCCAGCTGCTCGACCAGGTGTGGGGCGACGACGTGTTCGTGGAAGAGCGTACCGTCGATGTCCATATCCGTCGGTTGCGCCTGGCGCTGGAGCCGTCCGGCCATTCGGAATTGATCCAGACCGTGCGTGGGGCGGGCTATCGCTTTTCGGCCGAAGTGGGATAATTCGCCTTACCTTCGTTTCATCAGGCAGGACAACATGGGATTCTGGTGGCGACCGCTCAGCGTGCTGGCCAGCGTATTGCTGGTGGCGCTGATCTTGTGGGCCGGGTCGGGATGGGTGGCGGCGCTGGGATTCCTGGCGGGCATCCAGGCGTTCGTGATGCTGCGGCGCCTGTGGCAGGAGTTTCGCCTGGCGCGCTGGCTGGAAAACCCGGACGAAGTCGACCCGCCCGACGCCACCGGCACCTGGGGCGACATCTTCTATCGCCTGCAAAAGCTGCAGCGCCGGCAGCGCACCAGCCGCACCGAACTGACCAGCGCGCTGGAGCAGTTCGAGCACGCCGCCCAGGCCGTGCCCGACGCGATGGTCATCCTCAACGTCAGCGAGCAGATCGAATGGTGCAATCCGGCGTCCCGCAAGTACATGGGGCTCGATTGCGTGCGCGACCGCGGGCAGTTCCTGCGCTACCTGATGCGGCAGGCGCACTTTCTGGATTTTCTCGACGCCAACGATTTCTCGACGCGCCTGGTGTGCAAGTCCCCGGTCAACCGCGAGGTGACCTTGTCCCTGCAGCTGGTGCCGTTCGGCGAAGGCAAGAAGCTGCTGATCGCCCGCGACATCACCGACCTCGAGCGCGTCGACTCGATGCGCCGTGATTTCATCGCCAACGTATCGCACGAACTGCGCACCCCGCTCACCGTGGTGGGCGGTTTCGTCGAGACCCTGGCCGACAGCCCCGACCTGCCCGCCAGCGAATCGCGCCGCTATTTCGACCTGATGCTGGACCATACCCGTCGCATGCAGCACTTGCTGGACGACCTGCTGACGCTGTCGCGGCTGGAAAGCGACGAGAACAGCCTCAAGGACGAGGCGGTCGATGTGGCCGAACTGGCGAGTGCGCTGAAGGCCGAGGCCGAGTCGCTGAGCCGCGGCCGCCATCAGGTCAGCCTGGCGCTCGACAGCGGCGCCACGCTGAAAGGCAACCTGCAGGAGATACGCAGCGCGCTGGGCAACCTGGTGTCCAACGCCGTGCGCTACACGCCGGAGGGCGGCCACATCAAGCTGGCCTGGCGCGAGCGCTCAGGCGAGGGCGTGTTTTCGGTGACCGATACCGGCGAAGGCATCGCGGCCGAGCATATTCCGCGCCTGACCGAGCGGTTCTATCGCGTGGACCGCAGTCGCTCGCGCGAAACCGGCGGCACCGGCCTGGGTCTCGCCATCGTCAAGCATGTGCTGACCCGCCATGGCGCACGGCTGGAGATCCAGTCCACGCCGGGCAAGGGCAGTACGTTCTCGGCCGTGTTTCCGGTTCAGCGGACGCAGTCGGGCGACGCCGGGGACGGCAAGGTCATTCCGTTCCGCGGCCAAGCCGCTGTCTGAGGGTTTCGCGCAGGCGAGTCTCGCAATCGGCTGGCGCCGCATGCGGCGTATCGCGCTTCTTCTCGCCCCACACCGGGTTCGGAAAATGCGGATCGTCGGCAAATCGTGGAATCACGTGCCAGTGCAGGTGCGGCACGACATTGCCGAGCGAGGCGAGGTTGACCTTGTCGGGTTGCATCACGTCGCGCAGAGCGGTTTCTGCGGCCAGCACCACGCCCATCAGCCGCTGCTGGCCGGCGGCCGGCAGGTCGCTCATTTCCTTGATGTGCGCGTTGAGAATGACGCGCAGGAAGCCGGGATAGTCCGGTTCGTCGGCGAGGACGATGCGGCAGAAATCGTCCTGCCACAGCACTTCACCGCCGGGCGTGCCGCACAGCGGGCAACTCACAGCAGCACGCGCTCGACGCCGCCGTTGCCGACCTTGTCGATGTAGGTTTCCATCCAGTCTTCGCCGAGCAGTTTCTTCGCCAGTTCGATGACGATGTAATCGGGCGTGGTGCCGGTGTCGTCGCTGTAGCGCGACAGGCCCTGCAGGCACGACGGGCAACTGGTCAGCAGCTTGACCGGCTGGCCGGCATCGAGCGACGCGACGCCGGCGCGGATTTCCTCTTCCTTGCGGAAGCGGATCTGGGTCGAGATGTCCGGGCGCGTCACGGCCAGCGTGCCGGATTCGCCGCAGCAGCGGTCTGACAGCTTGACCTGCCCGCCGAGCAGCGCGTTGGCGACTTTCATCGGTGCGTGCGTCTTCATCGGCGTGTGGCAGGGGTCGTGATAGAGGTATTTCTCACCCGCGACGCCATCGAGCTTGATGCCCTTTTCCATCAGATATTCGTGGATGTCGAGCAGCCGGCAGCCGGGGAAGATCTTGCCGAATTCGTACTTGAGCAGCTGGTCCATGCAGGTGCCGCACGACACGATCACGGTCTTGATGTCGAGGTAGTTGAGCGTGTTGGCGACGCGGTGGAACAGCACGCGGTTGGCTGCGGTGATCGCCTCGCCCTTGTCGGCCTGGCCGCCCGCGGTCTGCGGGTAGCCGCAGCACAGGTAGCCGGGCGGCAGCACGGTCTGCGCGCCGAGTTCGTAGAGCATCGCCTGGGTGGCAAGCCCCACCTGCGAGAACAGGCGCTCCGAGCCGCATCCGGGGAAGTAGAACACGGCGTCGGAGTCGTCGGACAGCTTCGCGGGATTGCGCAGGATCGGCACGATCGACGGGTCTTCGAGGCCGAGCAGCGCGCGCGAGGTCTTCTTCGGCAGGCCGCCGGGCATCGGCTTGTTGACGAGGTGGATGACCTGCGCCACCGGCTTGGGCCGGCCGAGCGTGGCGGGCGGGTGCGCGGTCTGTCCCTGGATCAGGCCGAGGCGCTTGAACAGCGTGTGCCCCAGGCGCTGGCCGGCATAGCCCCATTCGATCAGCGGCTTGCGCAGCGCCTTGATGGTCTTGGGATCGGTGGCGTTGAGGAAGGCCATCGACGCCCAGGTGCCAGGATTGAATTTCTTCTTGCCCTGTTTCCTGAGCATGTTGCGCATGGCGATCGAGACGTCGCCGAAGTCGATGTCGACCGGGCACGGATTCTTGCACTTGTGGCAGACCGTGCAGTGGTCGGCGACGTCGCCGAATTCGTCGAAGTGCTTGAGCGAGACGCCGCGCCGGGTCTGCTCCTCGTAGAGGAAGGCCTCGATCAAGAGCGAGGTGGCAAGAATCTTGTTGCGCGGCGAGTAGAGCAGGTTGGCGCGCGGGATGTGGGTGTTGCACACCGGCTTGCACTTGCCGCAGCGCAGGCAGTCCTTGATCGAGTCGGCGATCGCCTCGGTCTCGGAGGCTTCGAGGATGATCGATTCGGCTTCGAGCAGGCTGAACGACGGCGTGTAGGCGTTGCGCAGGTCGGCGCCCGCCATCAGCTTGCCCTTGTTGAAGCGCTGGTTGGGGTCGACCTTCTGCTTGTATTTGGCGAAGGTCGCGATGGTCGCTTCGTCGAGGAACTCGAGCTTGGTGAGCCCGATGCCATGTTCGCCCGAGATGACACCGCCGAGTTCGGTGGCCAGCGCCATGATGCGGGCCACGGCCGCGTTGGCGGACTGCAGCATCGCGTAATCGTCGGAGTTGACCGGGATGTTGGTGTGCACGTTGCCGTCGCCGGCGTGCATGTGCAGCGCCACGAACACGCGGCTTTTCAGGATGCCCTGGTGCAGGCGGTCGCAGGTTTCGAGGATGCGCGTGTATTCGCGGCCGACGAACAGCTGGTGCAGTTCGCGTCGCACCTCGCGCTTCCACGACACGCGGATGTGCTTGTCGCGCAGCGCGGTGAAGATCGATCCGCTGTCGTGCGGGGCGTCGAGGTTGTCGGCGTAGCCCTGCCAGAGTGCGCGCACCGTTTCGAGCAGGGCCAGCGCGCGCTGGCGTTTTTCCTCGACCTGCTCGGGATCGGCAACGGTGTCGTCGTCTTCCAGCAGCGGCAGCCGCTCGGACGCGAAGAATTCGCGCAAGGCATCGAGCAGCCTGAGCTTGTTGGCGATCGACAGCTCGATGTTGATGCGCTCGATGCCGTCGGTGTAGTCGCCGAGACGCGGCAACGGAATGACCACGTCCTCGTTGATCTTGAACGCATTGGTGTGCGCCGCGATGGCGGCGGTGCGGGCGCGGTCGAGCCAGAATTTCTTGCGCATCTCGGCCGACACGGCGACGAAACCCTCTCCGCCGCGCGCGTTGGCCAGGCGCACGATGTGCGAAGCCGTTTCGCCCACCGCCACTTCATTGTCCGACACCACGTCGATCAGCAGAACCATGTTGGGCCGCGTGGTGCGCGGTGACTTGGTCGCGTAGCCGACCGCCTTGACGTAGCGGGCGTCGAGGTGCTCCAGGCCGGCAAGCAGGATGTCGCCGTGGGCGTCGCAATAGTCCTTGATTTCGACGATGGCCGGCGTGGCGTCGTGCGAGCAGCCGAAGAACTCCAGGCATACGGTGCGGGCGTGCGCGGGCATCCGGTGCAGGATGAAGCGCGCAGAGGTGATGAGGCCGTCGCAGCCTTCCTTCTGGATGCCGGGCAGGCCGGCGAGGAACTTGTCGGTGACGTCCTTGCCCAGCCCGGTCTTGCGGAAGCGGCTGCCGGGGATCAGCAGCATCTCGGGCGAGCCTTTCGGTGTCTTGCCGTCGGCGGCGAAGCGACGGATTTCGAACGTGGCCGAGGACACGTCGTGGATTTTGCCGAGGTTGTGGTTGATCCGGCTGACCTCGATCCATTCGGCGTCCGGCGTGACCATGCGCCACGACACCAGGTTGTCGAGCGCGGTGCCCCACAGCACGGCCTTCTTGCCGCCGGCGTTCATCGAGACGTTGCCGCCGATGGTCGAGGCGTCGGCCGAGGTCGGGTCGACCGCGAACACGAGCCCGGCAGTCTCGGCGGCCTCCATCACCCGTTTGGTGACGACGCCGGCGCCGCAGTGGATCGTCGGAACTTCGAATTCGACGCCGGGCAGGTGACGCATTTCCACCGCGCTCATGGCTTCGAGCTTTTCGGTGTTGATGACGGCAGCCTGGTCGGTCAGCGGCACGGCGCCGCCGGTATAGCCGGTGCCGCCGCCGCGCGGGATGATGGTAAGGCCCAGTTCGATCAGGCCCGCCACCAGCCCGGCCATCTCGGCTTCGGTGTCCGGTGTCAGCACGACGAAGGGATATTCGACCCGCCAGTCGGTGGCGTCGGTGACGTGCGAGACGCGTGCCAGCCCATCGAACGCGATGTTGTCGCGCCGGGTGATGCCCGCCAGACGGCGCAGGATGCGCGCGCGCAGGCTGGCGGTGTCGGCAAACCAGGCCTCGAATTCGCGCACCGCACGCTCGGTCGCGGCGAGCAGCTGGCCGACCAGTTCGTTGCCCTGCCGCCGCACCTCGATCTCGTGCAGGCGGTGACGCAGGGCCTCGACCAGCAAGCCACGGCGTCTGGGGTTGTCGAGCAGGTCGTCTTCCAGATAGGGGTTGCGCCGCACGACCCAGATGTCGCCCAGCACCTCGAACAGCATGCGCGCCGAGCGTCCGGTCTTGCGTTCGGCGCGCAGCGTGTTGAGCACGGCCCATGCATCGGCTCCGAGCAGGCGGATGACGATCTCGCGGTCGGAAAACGAGGTGTAGTTGTAGGGTATTTCGCGCAGGCGTGCGGTCATGCTGGGTCGTGCTCGGAATCGCCGGGGCAACGCCGAGTCCATCTGCTTCAAAGCCGGTATTTTACGGGAAATGGGCGCAAGCCGTGAGCCTTTGCCGGCAGCGCAGCCGCCGCGTCAGCCCCGGATCGATGCATTCCGGCGTGAGGTTCGGTGCGCCTCGACGCCAGGAACCGCTCGAAACGCACCGAAATCCAAAACAAGCGCATAAATGGCGGGCTTGACGCTTCAGTTCCTGGAGTCCGGGCCGATATACGCTAAGCGGTCATGCTGTTTCCATAATAACCATCACCAGGAGACTGTTTTGCAGGTTGGACTGAGCATCAGGCTCATGGGCTATGTTATGGCTGGCGTCCTCGTCACGTCTGCAGTCATCGGCGTGGTACGGGTCCGGAACGAGCGCAGTGTGCTGAGCGACCTGATCGGCAAGGCCGGCCAGAGCGTGGCCAATGCCTCGGCCTCGGGAGCCGCCTCCCTGATTGCCGGTTACGACTATGGCAACCTCGAAATCCTGGCGAAGAATGTGTCGAACCAGGCCAACGTCATCCGGGTGGTCATCCTCAACCGGCAAGACCGCGTGATGGCCCAGGCAGGCATCCGGGAAGCAGGAGCCAGCAAACGCTTCGAGTCCCCCGTCGTTTTCGATGGACAGCCGATCGGCAAGGTGCTCGTCGACGTGTCGACCGATGGGCTGGAAAAGGCACTGAGTGCGCTGTACTGGCGCGTGCTGGTCGAGCAGGTCGTGTTCGGCGGCATTCTCGGGCTGATCGTCTACCTCTTTACCGTGGTCGGGATCGTTTCGCCGATACGCAGGCTGACCCGGGTCATGGAGGAAGCGGTGGAACAGGGGGATTCGTTCATTGCCCGCGACCTGGAGGTAAAAAGCCGCGATGAAATCGGCCGGCTGATGTCGGTGTTCAATACGCTGAACCGTTCACTGGCCCGTCATCACGTCCAATTGCAAGGCAGGATCGACCTCGCCAACCAGGAACTGGTCGACAAGAACAACCAGCTGGTCGCGCGAACCCACGAGCTTGAGCGTGCCATGGACATGCTCAACACCATGGCGACGACGGACTGGCTGACCGACCTGCCCAATCGTCGCAAATTCGACGAGGCCCTGTCGCGGATGTTTCATCAGTCCGAGCGCTTTGCCGAGACATTCAGCCTGGTGCTGTTCGACGTGGACCATTTCAAGTCGATCAACGACGGCCATGGTCATGGCGCCGGCGACGTGGTCCTGCGCCGCCTGGGCGCCTTGTTGCGGCAGCACGTCCGGAAATCGGACCTCCCCGCGCGGCTGGGTGGCGACGAGTTTGCCGTGGTGCTGTATCGCACGAATGCCGAGCAGGCGGTGGTGTTCGTCGAGAAGTTCATGGAGAGCGTGCGGGATGAGGTGTTCGAGCACGAAGGGAGCGAGGTCAGGGTGGCGATCAGCGTTGGCATCGTCCAGTATGACGCGGCCATGAAATCCGCCCAGGCGCTGTATTTTGCCGCCGACAAGGCGCTCTACCAGGCCAAGCATGACGGACGCGACCGCTATACCGTGCATACAAGCGACATGCCCCCCGGGGAAAAGGTGACAACATGAGCATGAGACAGGCATTCCAGGCGCTTGCCGTAGCTGTATCGATAGGGGCGGCTGTCGGTCAGGCCGATGCGGCGGCGGTCGCGGCCCCCACCTACGACGTGACCATGGGCTCCGTGGCCATGGATATCCCGGTCGAAATGATCAAGCGCATGAGTGCGCTGACCAACTATCTGGCGCTCAATACCAGTCTCAAGGTGCGCTTCCGTCCCTCGCCCAACCTGGGCACGGCCGTGGATGACCTGGGTTCGGGGCAGACCCAGATTGCCTACCTGACGCCGGTGGCCTACATCGAAGCCCGCAAGAAGTATGGCGTGGTGCCTCTGGTGGCGCCGACCATGCAGGGGCGCCCGAATTTCTCGCTGGTCATCGGCGTCAAGGCTGGTTCGGGAATCAATACGCCTGCCCAGCTCAAGGGCCGGCGCTTTGCATTTGGCGACCAGAAGGCCCTGCTGCAACGCGCGGCGGTCTCCTCGATGGGACTGGACTTGCATGATTTCTCGAACTTCGCGTATCTGAAACACTACGACAATATCGCCAAGGCCGTGCTGGCCGGGGATTTCGACGGGGGCATTCTCAAGGACTCCGTCGCCGACGACTTCCGGAGCAAGGGGGTCGTGGTGATCGGCAGCACACCCCCGCTTCCCTCCTATGTCTTTGCGGTGCATCCGGCCATGCCGGTTGCGGTGCGCAACCAGTTGCGCGATGCCTTGCTCGGCCTCAAGAAGTCCACGCCGGACATGGCTGCGACGCTCGAAGCCTTCGATAGCGGCTACGACGGCTTCGTGACGATCGACGATGCCGCTTACGACCCGGTGCGCGTGCTGATCCAGCCCTACCAGAAATAGCCCGAACCGATCTGAGTGGGGCGCTGTGGATGAACCGGTAGGGGCTGCGGGCGGCTGCCGTTACAATCGCGTCAACTCGTCATCGCTCAGGAAACAGTGTGGCCTCTGTCTATGATTTGAAACCGAGATTCCAGGCGCTGTTGCGTCCCCTGGTCGGGGCCCTCGCGGCGCGCGGGGTGACGGCCAATCAGGTCACCGTCTCGGCGATCGTGCTGTCGCTGATCGGGGGCGGTTTGATCACCTGGCGGCCGTCCGAAACCTGGCCATTGCTTCTGCTTCCGCTGATCCTGCTGCTGCGCATGGGGCTCAACGCCATCGACGGCATGCTGGCGCGCGAGCACCATCAGCAGTCCCGGCTCGGCGCGATCCTCAACGAACTCGGCGACGTCATATCTGATACGGCGCTGTATCTGCCGCTGGCCTGGGTGCCGATGGTCTATGTGCCGCTGATCGAGGTCGTCGTGGTGGCGGCGGTGATGTCCGAAATGACCGGCGTGGTGGCCGTGCAGATCGGCGCACGTCGCCAGTACCAGGGGCCGATGGGCAAGAGCGACCGCGCATTGTGGTTCGGCGCGCTCGGCCTCGCGCTGGGTGTGGGCGTGGAACCGGGCAACTGGATCAACTGGGGCCTCGCCGTGATGCTGGTCCTGCTGGTGTGGACGATCGCCAACCGCGCGCGTGCCGCGCTGAGGGAAGCCGCCCGGAAGGAAGCCGATGCCGCCTAACCTGCAGTACGCGCTTTACGGCATCCTCGGCCTGCTGGTGCTGGGCACGCTGGTTATCGGTTTGAAGCGATTCATCAAGCCCGGCCCCGGCGACCACGAATTGTGGTTGCGCATGCGCTCGTGGTGGGTGATGGCCGGGCTGTTCATCCTGGCCATTGCGGTCGACCGGCAGCTGTCCATCGTGTTCTTCGCGCTGGTGAGCTTTCTCGCGCTCAAGGAATACTTCAGCATCATTCCCACTCGCCGCGCCGACCGGCGGGTGCTGTTCTGGGCCTCCCTCGCGATCCCGGTGCAGTACTTCAGGGTCGCCGAGGCCTGGTTCGGCATGTTCATTATTTTCATCCCGGTCTACCTGTTCCTGTTCATTCCGTTGAAGATGGTCATCGACGGCGAGACGCAGGGTTTCCTGAAGGCGGCCGGCAC
>JBFHQA010000055.1:0-16370 GCA_041592455.1 Thiobacillus sp.
AGCAGCGTGTGCTTGCCGCGCCAGCCCAGGCCGGACCGGCTGGCGAGCTCCACTTCCAGCACCGGGGCGCTGTCGGTGAACACGCGGAAATGATGCTCGCCCACTTCGCGGCTGATGCGTTCGGCCAGGGCCTGCAGGCGGTTGCGCAGCACCTTGTGGTAGTCCCGGCCCAGCGCGTAGCGCGACACGTAACCCGCTTCAGGATTTGCCAGGACAGCCTCCGGGTCGGCGGAGGCGGGCGGATAATAATCCAGCCGGGCCGTGATGACGCGGACCGTGCCCGGAACCAGTTCGGCGGGGCGGCTGCGCCTGGTTCCGTGCGAGGCCATATAATCCATCTCGCCATGAAAACCCTTGTCCAGCCATTCCTGCAAGCCGGCTTCGGCCGCGCCCAGGTCGCAGTCGGCGATGCCCACTGCGGCAAACCCGAGCTCGCGGCCCCATCGCTTGATTTCTGCGGCCAGTCGGCTTGAATCAACAAGTGAATCCTGCTCATGCATAAGGACGATGATACCGTGGGATGCCGTTGCCATCTGGCAGACGAAGCCGCGACCCTGGCTTTCGGAGCCCGCCTGGCCCGGGGATTGAAGCCGGGCATGACGTTCTACCTGGAAGGCGACCTCGGAGCCGGCAAGACCACCCTGGTGCGAGGCCTGCTGCGTGCACTCGGTTACAACGGGCGCGTCAGGAGTCCGACGTATACGTTGGCCGAAACCTATGCGCTGCCTGGATTTGAGCTATATCATTATGACCTGTATCGTATGCATGACCCGCGTGAATGGCTGGACGCCGGGTTTCGCGATTCGAGTGACGATCGGACGGTGAGCCTGATCGAGTGGCCGGAGAAGGCGGCCGGCTGGCTGCCCAGGCCGGATGTGGTGGTCCACCTGCGAATCGAAGACGACAGCCGCGAAGCCGAATTAGAGGCGCGAAGCCCGGTCGGCGCAGATTATCTGGAGACAAGTTGCGCGCATTGCTGAAGACCTTCCTGCTGTGTAGTGTCCTGGTGTCGGGCTGGGCCCAGGCGCTGCAGTTGTCCGCTACCCGTTTATGGCCGTCACCCGACTACACGCGTATCACGCTGGAGTCCGCGCAGCCTGTCGCCCACAAGTATTTCACGCTATCGAATCCCGAGCGACTGGTTATCGACCTCGAAGGCGTGGAGCCGGGGGCGGCGCTCGATGCGCTGGCTGGCCAGCTGACGCCCGAAGATCCCTACATCGGCGGCATTCGGGTCGGCGTCAACCGGCCCGGCGTCATGCGCGTGGTGCTCGACCTGAAAGCGCCCGTGAAGCCGTCCGTCTTCCAGTTGCAGCCGCTCGGCCAGTACGGACATCGTCTGGTCGTCGACCTGTATTCGGCCAGGTCGGAAGGCGTCGCGGCCAACCCGGCTCCGCAGGCCCAGCCTGTCGTCGCCGAGCAGCCCCGGGTGCCGGTGCCGCAGTACGCACGCCTGATCACCGTGGCGATCGATGCCGGCCATGGCGGCGAAGACCCGGGTGCGATCGGCGCGAACGGCTCGCGCGAGAAGGACATCACCCTCGCGCTGGCCAAGCGGCTGAAGCAGAAAATCGATGCGCAGGAGAACATGCGTGCCGTGCTGGTCCGCGACGGAGACTATTTCGTGCCGCTGGCGAACCGCGTCACCAAGGCGCGCGGCGTGAAGGCCGACCTGTTCCTGTCGATCCATGCCGACGCCTTCATCAAGCCGCAGGCGCGCGGGTCGTCGGTGTTTGCCCTGTCGGAAAACGGCGCGACTTCGGTGGCGGCACGCTGGCTCGCCAAGAAGGAAAACGAGGCCGACCTGGTCGGCGGCATCAACGTCGACGTCAAGGATCCCTTCCTCAAGCGCACGCTGATCGACCTGTCGCAGACTGCCACGATCAACGACAGCCTGAAACTAGGTCATGCGGTGCTGAAGGAAATCGGTACCATCAACACCCTGCACAAGCCCCGGGTCGAGCAGGCCGGGTTCGCCGTGCTGAAGGCGCCGGACATTCCGTCGATCCTGATCGAAACGGCCTTCATCTCGAATCCGGAAGAAGAAAAGCGCCTCAACGATCCCGCCTATCAGGAAAAAATGGTGGATGCCATCGTCGCCGGCGTGCTGAAATATTTCGACAAGCATCCGTTGACGTCACCGGCACGGCTGACCCGTTATCCATGACCGCGAGCTTGCTGGGCGAGGCTGCTCCGGGTTTCGAGCAGCCGGTCGACGTGCTCGAAGCCTGCCACGCACGCATGGCCAGGCAGTGCGACACCCTGGACAAGTTGCTGGAACATCTCCCTGCTCACGGCGCCGATATGCAGGCGCGTCAGGCTGCGCGCGCAGTCCTGGCCTACTTCGATACAGCAGCCGTGCATCACCACGACGATGAGGAGCGCAACCTGTTCCCCCTTCTTGAAGAGGCCGGTGCGCCGGGAGCCTGCGACCTGGTGGAGACGCTCACGCTGGAGCACGATGAACTGGCTTTGTTGTGGCGCCGCTTGCGCCAGGCGATGCTGCTGGTCGAGAAAGGCGAGGAAGGCCGCCTGGACGCGGCGCTGGTCGGACGATTCACGTCCCTGACCCGCAAGCACATCGAGTTCGAGAACACCCATCTCCTGCCGCTGGCGCGTCGCATGCTCGCGCCGCCCGATCTCCTGCGCCTGGGGCGTGCAATGGCGGCCCGGCGCGGCGTCACGTTCGCAGCCTGACCGTGGCGATCCAGGTATTGCCCGATGTCCTGATTTCCCAGATCGCGGCCGGCGAGGTGGTCGAGCGTCCAGCCGCCGCGTTGAAGGAGATTCTTGAAAACAGCCTCGACGCGGGTGCGACCGATATCCAGGTCGAGCTCGAGCAGGGCGGCATCAAGCGCATCCGGGTCAGCGACAACGGCTCCGGCATCGCGCGCGACGACCTGGCGCTGGCGCTGACCCGCCATGCCACCAGCAAGATCGCCAGCCTGGCCGACCTCGAGCAGGTGGCGAGCTTGGGGTTTCGCGGCGAGGCGCTGGCCTCGATCGCCTCGATTGCGCGGGTTGAACTCACCAGCCGCTGCGCGGAGGCCGCGCATGCCTGGCAGATCCAGGCGGAGGGCGGACGCATCGATGCACCGGTTCCCGCCGCGCGCGCCGTCGGAACGACGATCGACATCCAGGATCTGTTTTTCAACACCCCGGCGCGTCGCAAGTTTCTCAAGACCGAAGGCACCGAATACGCCCATTGCGCCGAAGCCGTCCGGCGGCTGGCGCTGGCCCATCCCGAAACCGCGTTCACGCTGACCCATAACGGCCGGGTCCAGCTGCGCATGAACGCCGAAAGCGCCGCGTCGCGCGTGCGCCAGGTGCTGGGCGAGTCGTTCGAAACCAACGCGATTGCAGTCGACGCAAACGCGGGTGTGTTCAGCGTGTCAGGCTGGGTGATCCGCCCCAGCGCCGCCACGGCCAGCCGGGATGGCCAGCACGTGTTCGTAAACGGGCGCTACGTGCGCGACAAGCTGATCATTCACGCACTGAAGGAAGCCTACCGCGACGTGCTGCATCATCAGCTCAACCCGGCCTATTGTCTGTTCATCAACTTGCCGCCCGAAGGGGTCGACGTGAACGTACATCCGGCCAAGACCGAGATCCGCTTTCGCGACAGCCGGGGCGTGCACCAGTTCCTGTACCACGCCGTCGAACGCCTGCTGTCGGCGCCGGTCGAGGCGGAGCCGGCAGTGGCACCGGCGCCGTCGGGGGGCGCAACGCCGGCCCGGCCCTATTTCGCGCCGCAACAGTCGAGCATGCCCTTGCAGGTCAGCGAGGCGATGGCTTATTACGCGCCCTTGCCGGAGGCGCGGACTGTGACGGAGCCTCTGGCCGACGAACGCGAAGCCGCCAGCGCTGTCGATGCGCCGCCGCTGGGCTATGCCCTGGCGCAGCTCCACGGCATCTACGTGCTGGCGCAGAACGCGCAGGGGCTGGTGCTGGTCGACATGCATGCCGCGCACGAGCGCGTCGTCTACGAAAAGCTCAAGACCGCGCTCGACGCCCGCGCCGTGCCGGCGCAAACCCTGCTGATTCCGGTTGCCATCACGGTCGATGCGCGCGATGTGGCCGAAATCACGCCGCATCTCGAGCAGTTGGGCGAGATCGGGTTCGAGGTCTCCGTGACCTCGCCGACCTCAGTCGCGGTTCGCTCGGTGCCCTGGCTGCTCAGGCAGGCCGACCCCGTGGATCTGACGCGGGCGGTGCTGCGCGAGGTGGCCGAGTTCGGCGTCGTGCGACTGCTGGCCGAACGGCGCAACGAACTGCTGGCGACACTGGCCTGTCATGGCGCGGTGAGGGCTCATCGCCGCCTGACCCTGCCTGAAATAAACGCCCTGCTGCGTGAAATGGAGGCCACCGAGCGGGCGGGGCAGTGCAACCACGGCCGACCGACCTGGTTCCAGGTCAGCCTCAAGGAACTCGACGCCATGTTCATGCGCGGCCGATGATTTTGCAGTCCGGGCGTTTGAATATAAACTTGATCAAATTAGTCAGGAATCATCGAGACCCCTCATGAACGCAAGCACCGAACGCAAGACCATTCCGATCCAGGACGTCAACGAAGCCAGCAACTGCGCCAGCGCCGAGCCCTACGCGCTGATGGTGCTGGGCGATTCGATGATGCCCGAGTTCGAGGAAGGCGAAATCATCGTTGTCGAACCTTCCGGCCTGGTCAAGGACGGCTCGTTCGTGGTGGCCTATGTCAACGACGAGTATATCTTTCGGCAGATGGTGAAGCACGAGGATGGCTGGATGCTGAAGCCGCTGAACCCGCTTTACGAGAACATTCCGATCGCCAACGTCGACGTGGCCAAGGGGGTGGTGATCATGAAAAAGCGTCCTGGCAAGCGCAGCATGCAGAAGAGTTACTTGTAGGCGTGTAGTAAAACAATCAGGTATTCAATCAATTAAGAGCATTGTTTGATGCCGTTTAGCAACATAAGCGAATGTAATGCAATTATTAAATATTCAAATATAGTTGTTGACTAATTTACTCAGGTAATTACAATAGAGCCGTGTGTTCAACCCTTCCTACAGGAGATAAACCATGAGTGGACTGATTGCCAACTTCCCGACCGACGGGATCGTAACCATCAACCGGGTGATTCTGAAGCCTGAGTTTACGGTGGACGACTTGCAGGAGCGGGTGGCGTTTCTGTGCGAAAACGTTAAGACCTATCACTCCGACACCGGCTTCGTCGGCGGCTTCGTCGCCCTGAACTCCGGCCAGGTGTCGAACGAAGGTTCGACCATCGGCCAGGCTGTCGAAAGCAAGATGAAAGGCAAGGAAGCCCTGATCGTGACCTTCTGGAACACCTTCGAGGACCATGAGAAGTCGCATCGTTCCGACACCTTCCAGCCGCTGTTCCAGAAAGTGCTGGACCTGTGCGAGAACGGCAACGAGGAAATTGCCTACGAAATGCTGTGGTCCGGCAAGGCCTATGGCCCCGAGGAAATCGAGGCGGCCCGCAAGGCCAAGGAGCAATACGCCGCAGCCTGATCCGGCTTCCGGCACCCAGAAAAACGGCGGGATTCCCGCCGTTTTTTTGTATTCGCGAGTCAGAAAGCGCGGTGATAGCGCACGCCGATGTGGTCGAGGCCTTCGTTTTCACCGGGCACGACCCACTTGTGCGACATGTGGTCGTAGAGCAGGCCGAGCGAAGCGGACGGCGTGAGCCGGTAGGTCAGTTCGACGCCCAGCCGGGGCAGGAAGCGGGTGCCGTAACCGCAGTCGCTGTACAGGTCGCAGCGGACGGGATCCTTGTGCAGCGGCCCGTCATGCACCGCGATGCCCAGAAGGCCGTCGATCGCCCAGCGCGGTTTGTCGTGCAGCCGAAAGGCGAGTCCGCCATAGGCCACGCTGGTATCGCCGGTGAAGTTGGCCGTCAGGCCCAGATGCGGACGCGGCGACCCGATGACCTCAAGCCGGGCAAACTGGATTTCGAGGTTGAGGTCGACGCCGTTTTCGTGTTGATCGCTGAAGGGTCCGCGGTCGTGTGCGAACACGCCGACCACCCATGCATGCTGCGTCGCCTGGGCGGGCTCGGCCGCCTGGAGCGGGCCGGCGCCTGCCATCGCCAGCCAGGCGACCCCGTTCTTCCAGCGGGCGTTCAAGCAGTGCCTTCCATGTTGCGTGCGTACTGGCCATCCCGGGCCAGGCCGTTCAGCCGGCAGCGCGTCAGCAGCGCCTGCTGCGCCGCTTCGGCCTGGCTTTCCTGGCCACGCCACTCGGCCAGCACCGGCGCCTGCAGGGCGCGCCCGTAGGAAAAGCTGACTTGCCACGGCTGCGGTCCCAGGGCGTTCATCGCGTTGAGGTGATCGGTCGCATCCTCGGCGCTTTGCCCGCCGGACAGGAACACGATGCCCGGCACGGCAGCCGGCACGTAGCGTCGCAGGCAGCGGAGCGTGGCTTCGGCCACCACCTGAACGCCCGCCTGCTGCGGGCATTTCATGCCGGCGATGACCATGTTCGGCTTGAGCAGCATGCCCTCGAACAGCACGCGGTGGGCGTCCAGTTCGGCGAAGACCGCTTCCAGCGCGCGCGCCGTCACGACTTCGCAGCGTTCGATGTCATGCGCGCCATCCATCAGCACCTCAGGTTCCACGATGGGCACCAGGTCGATTTCCTGGCACAGCGCGGCATAGCGCGCCAAGGCATGGGCATTGGCGCGGATACCGTAGGCCGACGGAATGCCGTGTTCGTTGATCTCGATCACCGCGCGCCATTTGGCGAACTGCGCGCCCAGTTGCTTGTATTCGGCAAGGCGGTCGCGCAGACCGTCCAGCCCTTCGGTCACCTTGTCGCCCGGATGCAGGGCCAGCGCCTTGGCGCCCTTGTCGACCTTGATGCCGGGGATGATGCCGCGATCCGTCAGTAATTTGGGGAAGGGAATGCCGTCGCGGGTACTCTGGCGCAGGGTTTCATCGAACAGGATCACGCCGCCGACGAACTGCTCGATTCCGGGCGCCGTGAACAGGATCTCGCGGTAGCGCCGGCGGTTTTCCTCGGTGGATTCCACCTGGATCGTGTCGAACCGCTTCTTGATGGTGGGACTGCTTTCGTCTGCGGCCAGTACGCCTTTCTGCTTGCCGACGATGGCGTTAGCCACGGACTTGAGCGTGTCGATGTTCATGAGGTCCTCCTATACGCAACAGGCTTGCAATCAGGGCCGGAAATTCATGCAGCATGAACAGGCCCTCATTCACTGTAGTCCTTGATTTTTCGTATGCACGTTCCGGCGACGGCATGGCGATGGGGGATAATCCAAGGTATGTCAGAGAAGATTCACCCCCCCGCCGTTTTCCTGATGGGACCGACCGCTTCGGGCAAGACGGCCCTCGCCGTCGAGCTCGTCAGGCAGTTCCCGGTCGAAATCATCAGCGTCGATTCGGCGCTGGTGTATCGGGGCATGAATGTCGGTACGGCCAAGCCCGATGCGGCCACGCTGGCGCAGGCGCCGCATCACCTGCTGGACATCCGGGATCCCACCGAGCCCTATTCGGCGGCGGCATTCTGCGAGGATGCCCGATGCCTGATGGCCGATATCGTGCAGCGCGGCAAGGTGCCGCTGCTGGTGGGTGGCACCATGCTGTATTTCCGCGCGCTGTTGCAGGGGCTCGACGACTTGCCGCGCGCCGACCCGGGCGTGCGCCACAGGCTGGAGAACGAGGCAGCTTTACGCGGCTGGCCTGCCCTGCATGCCGACCTGGCCCAGATCGACCCCGTCACGGCCGGGCGGCTGGCCCCGAACGATTCCCAGCGCATCGGTCGCGCGCTGGAAATCTTCCAACTCACCGGCCAGCCGATGTCGGCGCTGCTCGATCGTTCCCAGGACGAACTGCCGTATCGCGTCTTGCAGCTGGCGCTGATCCCGTCGGACCGGGCCGTGCTGCACCAGCGGATTGCGGCGCGCTTCGACGCCATGCTGGCGGAAGGATTCCTCGATGAAATGAAAGCCCTGCGGCAGGCCTATGCGCTCCGGGCGGACATGCCGTCGATGCGGGCGGTCGGATATCGCCAGGCCTGGGCCTACCTGGAAGGCGAGATCGGGCTCGATGCCTTGCGCGAACAAGGCATCGCGGCCACCCGCCAACTCGCCAAGCGCCAGCTGACCTGGCTGCGGTCATGGCCCGGCGCGGTCGTGCTGGACGCGCTGGCCGAGGATCTCGACGCGCAGGCGTCAGCCCTGGTGGAACGGTTTCTGCTCGAGGGTCAGGCCTGATCCGGCGTCGTTGACCGGATCGTGGCGTGCGCCTGCCCGCGGTGCAGGCGGATGCGGACACTGTCGTCGGGCTTGAGCTGGGCGGCGTCGTGAATCACCTGGCCGTTTTCCATCTGAACGATGCTGTAGCCGCGTGCCAGCACGCCTTCAGGGTTGAGATGCAGGAGGCTGCTCTGCAGCCGCTCCAGGTTCAGCTGGCGCTGCACCAGCCCGGCCTGGCCCGCGCGCCTGGCGCGTGTCGCAACCGATTCGAGCCGCTGCTGTTCGCGGCGTATGCCGTGCAGCGGCGTCACCAGCTTCTGGTTCAGTCGGGCGAGCCCGAGCTGTTCGCGTGCGAGCCACGCGCGCGCCGAGCCATTGAGCCGCTGTTCCAGTTGCCTCAGTTCCTGCAGCTTGCGATTCAATTGTTCGGCAGGATGCACCAGCCGCCTGGCCAGATAGTCCAGCCGCTGCATCTCGCCGTGCTGCTTGCGGGCGAGGTGGTGCTGCAGCTGCCGCTTCAGGTGGTCGAGCTGTTGCAGCAGTTCCTGGCGCGCGGGACTGGCGAGTTCGGCGGCGGCCGTCGGCGTCGGCGCCCGCAGGTCGGCGGCAAAGTCGGCCAGCGTGAAATCGGTTTCATGGCCGACGCCGCTCACGACAGGCATCGGGCTGGCGGCGATGGCGCGGGCGACCGCTTCGTCGTTGAACGCCCACAGGTCTTCCAGCGAGCCGCCGCCGCGGCAGACCAGCAGCACGTCGCATTCCGCCCGCGATCCCGCTGTGCGAATCGCGGCGGCAATCTGCGCTCCCGCGCCGGCACCCTGAACCGGTGTCGGATATAAAATGACCTGAAGCGCAGGCATGCGGCGCGCCAAGGCGGTCAAGACGTCGTGCAGCGCCGCAGCCTTCGGCGACGTGACGATGCCCACGCAGCGCGGAAAAGCGGGGAGGGCACGCTTGCTGAGCGGGTCGAACAGGCCTTCGGCCTCGAGCTTGGCCTTCAACCTGAGAAAGGCTTCGTACAGGCGGCCTGCGCCGGCCCGGCGGATGGCTTCGGCGCCCAGCTGGAATTCGCCGCGCGCTTCATACAGGGAGGGTAGGGCGCGGATTTCGACATGGTCGCCGTTGGCAGGCGTGAAGTCGGCAAACTGGTTGCGCCCCCGGAACATCACGCAGCGCACCTGGGCGCTGGCGTCCTTCAAGGAAAAATACCAGTGGCCGGATGCCGCGCGGGTGAAGTTGGACACTTCGCCTTCCACCCACAACAGGGGCAATTGCGACTCGAGCGCGCGGCGCGCCATGCGGTTGAGCTCGCTGACCGTGAGGACCGGCAGCGAGGCTGAAGAGCGGGAATCGTCGGTGATCAAATCCATGGCAGGCAGGATAAGGCTTCGCGGCTGTCAAGCGTCATGCACAGTCACCAGAATTTCATAAAAAATCTTTTAAATCCCTATTGACGAGAACGAGTATTGTGTAAGTCGTTGATATATAAGGACAATGAGGATTGGTTATTTTTTGGGCCAAAATGAAAAACTCTTTGTGGGCGGGTGTTTAGGGTGGCCGAGCGGTAGTTCTTCACAGACTTATCCACATCATTTGTGGAGAACTCATTGGGGCCGGCAAAATGTTATACAGGCAATTGGTGCTTGCGGAAACCCTCGGGGGAGCGCTACATTTCGTTTGTTGTTTTCGAATGGAGTGGTTTGAGTGCTTGCCATCATCGAGGCGGCCGGTTGGCCGATCTGGCCGTTGATCCTGGCGTCGGTCGTTGCGGTTGCCATCATCATCGAGCGTGCCTACAGTCTGCGAGCCCAGGAAGTGGCACCCGCCAACCTGCTGCTTGAAACCATCAAGTCCTACCAGGAGCGCGGCGTCACGTCCGAACTGGTGGCTCGCCTGTCGGACGGCTCTCCGATGGGGCGCGTCTTCGCCACGGCCCTGAAGAACGCGCACAGCTCGCGCGAAGTCATGAAGGAATCCATCGAGGAGTCGGGCCGGGCTGTGACGCACGAGCTCGACCGCTTCCTGACCTCGCTCGGCACCATCGCCAGCATGGCCCCCTTGCTGGGCCTGCTCGGTACGGTCATCGGCATGATCGAGATTTTCGGCTCGCAGACTTCGACCGGAACCAATCCCGGCCAGTTGGCCCACGGCATCTCGATTGCCTTGTACAACACGGCATTTGGCCTGATCGTGGCCATTCCGGCGATGATTTTCTACCGCTACTTCCGCGCCAAGGTCGAATCCCTGGTGGTGGACATGGAGCAGCAGGCGATCAAGCTGGTCGAAATCGTTCATGGCGAACGGAAGTAAGACATGAATTTTCGTCGAGGGCGCCGTGAAGACTATCCGGAAATCAACCTGATTCCGTTCATCGACATCCTGCTCGTCATCGTGATTTTCCTTGCGGTGACGACGACCTACGCGCGTTTCGCCGAACTCAAGATCAATCTGCCGACGAGCAGCGCCGAACAGACGCCCACTCAGCCCAAGCAGATCGAAGTGGCGGTTGCCGAGAGCGGCCGTTACCAGATCGACAATACGGCCGTGGGCGAAGCCACAATCGACGAATTGGCCGCCACCCTCAAAAAGGCAGCCGAGGGCCAGAACGATCCGGTCGTGGTGATCAATGCCGATGCCCGCGCCTCGCATCAATCCGTGGTGAACGTGATGGAAGCGGCTCGCCGGGTTGGACTGGCCCGCATCACGTTTGCCACCAAGACTGCTCCCTGAGCAGGTTTGAGCTTGTCTTCGATTGAGCAAGCCTGGGTGCGCAGGGGCGTGCCCGCTCTGCTTCTCCTGCCCGTTTCCGCCCTGTTTGGTGCCTTCTCCAGCCTGCGCCGGCTGGCGTATCGGTGCGGGTGGCTGAACCGCATCCGCGTGGGGGTGCCGGTCGTGGTCGTCGGCAACATCACGGCGGGTGGAAGCGGCAAGACGCCCCTGACGATCTGGCTGGTGAGCTGGCTGCGCGCACGGGGCTACCGGCCGGGCGTGGTCAGCAGGGGGTACGGCGGCACGGCTTCGGGCTGCGTCGATGTGCAGCCAGGCAGTTTCCCCGGCGAAGTCGGCGACGAGCCCCTGCTGATCAGGATCAAGACCGATGCGCCGGTGGTGGTGGGGCGGGACCGGGTGGCGGCGGCTCGAACCTTGCTGGCGCGTCATCCCGGCGTCGATGTGATCGTGTCCGACGATGGACTGCAGCATTACCGCCTGGAACGGGATCTCGAATTGTCGGTGGTCGATGCGACCTCAGGGCTCGGCAATCGCTGGCTGCTGCCTGCGGGACCATTGCGCGAGCCCGCCAGCCGCCTGCGCCAGGTGGATGCCGTGATCCAGGTGGTGCGCGGTGCCGCAAGCGTGCGGGACGATCTGCCCGGGACGAGTTGGCGGGCCGATTATTCGGTCGGCCGAGCCTATCGCCTGGTCGACCCTGCCCATGTCGTTCCGCTGCATGACCTGCCTCCAAGAGAATGGCTGGCTGTGACCGGAATCGGCCGGCCGCAGGGATTCTTCGACATGCTGCAGCAGCATGGCATGCGTTTCACCCCGCGGCCCTTTGCCGACCATCATGCTTTCCAGCCGGCGGACATCCCCCCGGGCAGCGCAGTGTTGATGACCGAAAAAGACGCTGTAAAATGCATCGATTTCGCAGAGACAGACTGGTGGGCGGTGACCCTGGACGTTACCCCCGAGTCCGGATTCATCGACTGGCTGGGCGCACGCTTCCAACAACAATGACAATTCTCATGCATGCGCTTCGAGGGAGGGGTGACGGCAATGCAATATTCTGATTGGGGCGACCGCCGGCAGGCATGCCGCTGGCTGGCCGAAAAAGGGGAGTCCGGATTCTGGGTGCCCGCGCGATCCGAAATCGTCACCCAGTATTTCACACGCTACCTGTTCTTCTCACTCGCGGTCATCTATTTTTCGACGCTCGAAGCCGTGCCGCATATTTGGTTCAGCATCGAGCAGGTGCTGATGGCGCTGGGCGTCTATTTCATCCTGAACACCTGGTTCTTCCGCCTGGCGCTCAATGGCGTCACGCTGATGAAGATACGCGCGGCCATGGCGGCCGACCTCGCCATCGTCACGCTGTGCGTGATCCACGATCCCAACCTGATCCCGCCGTCCGCGCTGGCCTTCCTGATGGTGTTGCTCGGGAACGGGATGCGCTACGGCATGCGCCTGTTCGCAGAAGTCCTGGGCGGCGCTTTTCTCGGCATGGCCATCTCGTTTGCCGTGCGCTATCGCGTAGGCGGTTTCGATGTGTCGGCGGGCGATGTGTTCTTCGGCGTGTTCTGGGTCACGCTGGCCCTCTATGCCTACATCCTGATGGGGCGGATCGAGGGGCAGCGCCACCAGCTGGATTACCGCAGCCGCTTCGATGCGCTGACCGGGCTGCTCAACCGGCATGGCTTGCTGGCTGCGGCCGAGAAGGTGCTCGAAAAGTCCGATCACGATCATCCTGCGATGGTGCTGTTTGCTGACCTCGACCAGTTCAAGGCGGTCAACGACCAGTTCGGCCACGGCGTGGGCGACCGCGTGCTGGCCGAGTTTGCCAGGATCTTCAGCGAATCGGCCGAGACGGGTGTGTGCGGCCGCTGGGGGGGCGACGAGTTCGTCGCCATCCTGCCGCAGCGCGACGACACGTCTGCCCGGCAGATATTCGATCGGATCGAATCGCGAACTCTTGCCTGGAGCCAGGGCAACGGGTTGCCAATGGCGGTCAGCCTGGGCGTGAGCCAGGCGCCGCGCGACGGCCGCGACCTGATAACCCTGCTGTCGGTGGCCGACATCCATCTATACAAGAGCAAGTCGCAGCAGCCCCAGCGGACTGATGCGCAGACGAATTACAGGACCTTGATCAATGAACCCAAAGCTACTTGAAATCCTCGTGTGCCCGGTGTGCAAAGGCCCGCTTGAGTGGAAGAAATCCGCTCACGAACTGGTGTGCCGCGCCTGCCGGATTGCCTATCCCATCCGTGACGACATCCCCGTCATGCTGCCGGAAGAAGCGCGCGCGCTGGAGCCCAACGAAATCCACCCGCAGGCTTGAGCATGCATTTTCGCGTCGTCATACCGGCACGCTACGCGTCGAGCCGCCTGCCGGGCAAGCCGCTGGCTGACATCGGCGGGCGCCCGATGGTGCTGCGCGTGCTGGAACGCGCCCTGCAGGCCGGCGCCGAGTCCGTCGTGGTGGCGACCGACGATGACCGCGTGATGCAGGCGGTCGAGGCAGCAGGCTATCAGGCGATCATGACCTCACCGGATCACCAGTCCGGCACCGAGCGCCTTGTCGAAGTGGCCGAGACGCTGGGTTGGGACAATGACACGCTGGTGGTGAACGTGCAGGGCGATGAGCCCCTGATCGACCCGGAGTGGATCCGCGAAGCCGCGCGGCAGCTGGTGGTGCACGACGATGCCGTCATGGCGACGCTCGCGCATCCTATCCACGACCATGCCGAATTCATCAATCCGAATGTCGTCAAGGTGTTGTCGGACGAGGCGGGCTACGCGATTTATTTCAGCCGCGCCCCGATTCCCTGGCCGCGCGACGCGTTTGCCGCGCAGGCAGCCATGCCGCATGAGTTGGGCGCCTTGCGCCACATCGGCCTGTATGCCTATCGCGCAGGTTTCCTGCGTACCTACGCGAGTCTTGCCGCGTCGCCGATCGAGCGCTACGAAATGCTCGAACAGCTTCGCGTGCTGTGGCATGGCCACCGGATCAGCCTGGGCGTCATGCCCACCGCACCGGCCCCGGGCGTCGATACGCCCGAGGATCTGGAGCGGGTGAGGCAGCTCTTTGCATCAGCGTGATTTGAGTCGCTTGAATCGCTGAATAAAAAATTTTAAGTGTTGCTCAAGCCGCGCTTCGCTTAGTCTATTCCGGTTTTATCAATTCAAGATTTCTTAATCCTAATACCAAGGGAGACTGCAATGCGTTTGATTCTGTTGGGTGGCCCCGGCGCGGGCAAGGGTACGCAGGCCAATTACATCAAGGAAAAATACGGCATCCCCCAGATTTCCACGGGCGACATGCTGCGCGCCCAGATCAAGGCCGGCACCGAGCTCGGCATGAAGGCCAAGGCCATCATGGATGCAGGCGGCCTGGTGTCCGACGACATCATCATCGGCATGGTGAAGGCGCGCCTGCAGGAGCCCGACTGCAAGAACGGCTACCTGTTCGACGGCTTCCCGCGCACGATTCCGCAGGCCGAGGCGATGAAGGCCGCTGGCGTGCCGATCGACTATGTCGTCGAGATCGACGTTGCCGACGAGGAAATCGTCAAGCGCATGTCGGGTCGTCGCGTTCACGTGGCCTCGGGCCGCACCTACCATGTCGTGTTCAATCCACCCCGCATCGAGGGCAAGGACGACGTCACTGGCGAGGACCTGATCCAGCGCGACGACGACAAGGAAGAAACCGTCAAGAAGCGCCTGGATGTCTACCATGCCCAGACCGAGCCGCTGGTGAAATACTATGGCGACTGGGCCGCGCGCGGCGAGGCCGGTGCACCCAAGTACGTCAAGGTGTCCGGTGTCGGCAAGGTCGAAGGCATTCGCGATTCCATCTTTGCGGCACTGGGCTGAAGCGGGTCCGCGCAGCAATGCCACAGCAGATTGCTCCGATGACCGATACCGAGCGCTGGGTCGTCCGGCAGGCGGTCAACGAGCGCTACGGCCGGGAAGTCGTGATCCAGGATGTCGAAACCGAAATCCGCCTGCATCTCGACGACCGCGAACTGACCCTGTGCCCGGGCCTGTACTGGAACGAGCACGGATGCCACTTCGTCTTGTCGAAGACCGGCGATTCGCGGTATCGCAGCATGTTCTTCTATCGCATCCGCGACCGCTTCAGCACGGGGCGAGAGGAGTATGACGACATCGGCGACTGCGTCACCACGCTGCTGAAAATGCAGGCGGACGAAGAAGCCAAGCGTCTCGCCGAAACCCCCGCCGACGGCAACAGTTGATCAACAAGGCCAGCCCGATTCCACAACCGGCGCTGGCTTTTTGTTATGCAGATTGCAAACCAGAAAAACGAGGAGACAACACCATGGCCAAGAAGAAAATGAATGCCTTTTACGCGCAATCCGGCGGCGTGACGGCGGTCATCAACGCGTCCGCCTGCGGCGTGATCGAAACCGCGCGCAAGCACAAGGACAAGATCGGCAAGGTCTACGCCGGCCGCAACGGCATCATCGGCGCGCTGACCGAAGACCTGATCGACACCACCAAGGAATCCGCCGCTGCGATCGCCGCGCTGCGCACCACGCCGTCGGGCGCCTTCGGGTCGTGCCGCTTCAAACTCAAGTCGCTCGAAGCCAACAAGCGCGAATACGAGCGCCTGATCGAAGTCTTCAAGGCGCACAACATCGGCTACTTCTTCTACAACGGCGGCGGCGACTCGGCCGACACCTGCTTCAAGGTGAGCCAGTTGTCCGAGGCGATGGGCTACCCGATCCAGGCCATCCACGTGCCGAAGACCGTCGATAACGACCTGCCGATCACCGACTGCTGCCCGGGCTTTGGCTCGGTGGCCAAGTACATCGCGGTGTCGACGCTCGAAGCCAGCTACGACGTGCGCTCGATGGCCAAGACTTCGACCAAGGTCTTCGTCATCGAGGTGATGGGGCGCCACGCCGGCTGGATCGCGGCCGCAGGTGGCCTGGTCGAAGACCAGGGCATTCCGGTCGTGATCCTGTTCCCCGAGATCGAGTTCGACCAGAAGAAATTCCTCGCCCGCGTCGACAAGCTGGTCAAGCAGCACGGTTACTGCACGGTCGTCGTTTCCGAAGGCTGCCACTATCCCGACGGCAAGTTCCTGGCCGAGCAGGGTACGCGTGACGCCTTCGGCCACGCACAGCTGGGTGGCGCCGCTCCCGTGGTCGCCAACATGATCAAGGATGCGCTCGGCCACAAGTTCCACTGGGCCGTTGCCGACTACCTGCAGCGTGCCGCGCGTCACGTCGCGTCGAAGACAGACGTCAAGCAGGCCTACGAACTGGGCAAGAAGGCCGTCGAGCTTGCGCTCAAGGGCCACAACTCGGTGATGCCGACGGTCGACCGCCTGGCCGACAGCCCCTACAAGTACAAGATCGGCATGGCACCGTTGTCCAAGGTCGCCAACGTCGAGAAGTTCATGCCGCGCGACTTCAT
>JBFHQA010000056.1:0-15862 GCA_041592455.1 Thiobacillus sp.
ATGGCACCGATGGGGTCCATGGCCCAGCCGATGAACATGATGGGTCCGATGATGCAGCAGCCCATGGGCATGATGGGACCGATGATGGCGCCAATGGGGTCCATGGCCCAGCCGATGAACATGATGGGCCCGATGATGCAGCAGCCCATGGGCATGATGATGGTGCCGATGGGCTCGATGTCGCAGCCGATGACGATGATGGGGCCGATGATGCAGCAGCCCATGGGCATGATGGGACCGATGATGGCGCCGATGAGCGGAATGATGGCGCCTCCTCCTGCCGCCAAGGAGGCCGAAGAGAAGCCTGCCGCTCCTGCCGCGCCCGCGAAGTAGGCGAAGTCCAGCCCCCATCAATCAACCCGCCGGCCATCCCCGGCAGAACAGGCTCCCACACTATGCTGGCTCGCAAACTTGCACTCGCCACCCTGCTGATTGGAACAGGAACCGCCCACGCCCAGTTCGGCATGGCGCCCATGATGAATCCGATGGGCATGATGAATCCGATGACCATGATGGGTCCCATGACGATGATGGCGCCTGCCGGCATGATGGGCATGGGCATGATGGGAGGCGGCATGAACCCCATGTCCATGGCGGCGCCGATGGGCATGATGGCGGCACCGATGATGATGCCGATGGGCGCGAATATGATGTCTGCGCAGATGTACCAGCCGCAGTCCATGATGAACCCCTACCTGAACCCCATGGCGGCCAACAACCCCTACCTGAACCCGTCGGCCGGCATGGCCAACCCGTTCATGAGGATGCTGCCGGCAGCGCCGGCCCAGGCTTCCCCCATGCCTTTCTTCCCGATGATGCCGGCCGCGCCTGCCGCTGCGCCCGCACCGGCACAGGCGTCGCCGCTGCCGTTTTTCCCGATGCCGTCCGCCACGGCAGCGCAACCGGCCGCGCCCAAGGCCGCGAGCACGCCTCCGGCCGCCACCAACCCGTTCGATCCCGCCATGTGGATGCAAATGATGGGCGGCATGGCGCCTAAACCGGCCGGCAGCCAGTAAGCCTCCACTCAACCCACGCCCATGATGGCTTCGGAACGCGTCCATCGCGGCCTGTCGCACAAGCTGTTGTTTGGCATCCCGCTGGCGCTGGCCGCCCTCGCCGCGGGTGCCTGGCTGGCGCATTCCCGCCTGGCGCCTACGCCCCCGGCCGAGCCTGCCATTGACGCGCTCTGGCTACTGAGTTTTCCCGACACACGGGGCCAGCCCCAGGCCCTGTCGCAGTGGAAGGGACAGGTCATGGTCCTGAATTTCTGGGCCAGTTGGTGCGCGCCCTGCCGCGAGGAAATGCCCGATTTTTCGCAGCTTCGCGCGCAATATCGCCAGAACGGCGTGGAATTTGTCGGCATTGCGATCGACAATGCCGACAATGTCGCGCGCTTTCTGAGAGAGCAGGCCGTCGACTATCCGATCCTGGTCGGCGAGGGCGCCGCCCACGGACTGTCCAGGCATCTCGGCAACCCAAGCGGGGCACTCCCCTATACAATCGTCATCGGTCGCGACGGCGACATCCTCCTGACCCATCTGGGTCGCCTGCCACGCGCGACGCTCGACGCCACGCTCCATTCCACGCTGGGCAAAATCGGCGCATAGAAGCGATTTAACGTCAATATCTGGACAATTTACCGCCATTTACGGCAAAATTGCCGCCATGACATCAAAACGCACCGGCCGTGCCACGTCAAAATCAGACGCCAGTCTGCACCCGCATGTACTGGTGTTGCACGGACCCAATCTCAATCTGCTGGGCAGTCGCGAGCCCAAGCATTACGGACTCTCCACGCTCGATGACATCAATCGTGCGCTGGTGAGCCGGGGCGAGGCGGCCGCGGCACACGTCGAAACGTTTCAGCACAACCACGAAGGCTCCCTGATCGACCGCGTCCACCAGGCCGCTCGCGATCATGTCGACTTCATCATCATCAACCCGGCAGGCTACACGCACACCAGCGTGGCCTTGCGCGATGCGCTGGCGGCAACCGCGATCCCGTTCGTCGAAGTGCATCTTTCCAATATCTACGCGCGCGAATCCTTCCGCCATCATTCGTATTTCTCCGACCTTGCGGTCGGCGTCGTGTCCGGCCTCGGCGCGCACGGTTACGAACTGGCGCTGGAATTTGCCCTGCGACATCTCCAAAACAGGACTTCCCATGGATCTCAGAAAACTGAAAAAGCTCATTGACCTGGTCGAGGCATCGGGCATTGCCGAGCTGGAAATCACCGAAGGCGAAGAGAAAGTCCGCATCGCCAAGAGCATAGCCGGCGCCCCGATGATGATGGCGCACGCGCCCCAGGTGATCCACGCGGCGGCCCCGGCCACGGCGGCCGCGCCTGCCGAGGCCGCCGAGGAAAGCGTTCCCGAAGGTCACGTGGTCCGCTCGCCGATGGTCGGCACGTTCTATCGTGCCCCCGCCCCGGGAGCCAAGAACTTCTGCGAAGTCGGCCAAAGCGTGAATGCGGGCGACACGCTCTGCATCATCGAGGCGATGAAACTCCTGAACGAAATCGAAGCGGATCAGGGCGGCGTCATCAAGGCCATCCTGGTCGAAAACGGTCAGCCTGTTGAATACGGCGAACCCCTGTTTGTGATTGCCTGAGGAAGGACTCGGGGATCGGCGATCGGGATTCAGGGAATGTGCTCCATGCCTTCCGGCAGAGCCCGGCCGCAGGCCGCACCACCCCTGGCCCCTGAATCTGACCCCTGGCCCCTGAAAATATGTTTGAAAAAATATTGATCGCCAACCGGGGCGAAATCGCCCTGCGTATCCAGCGCGCCTGCCGCGAAATGGGCATCAAGACCGTCGCGGTATATTCCGAAGCCGACCGGGACGCCAAGTATGTGAAACTGGCCGACGAATCGGTTTGCATCGGCCCCGCCGCCTCCGCGCAAAGCTACCTGCATGTGCCGTCCATCATTGCTGCCGCTGAAGTGACGGACGCTGCCGCCATCCACCCCGGCTACGGCTTCCTGTCGGAAAACGCGAACTTCGCCGAGCGCGTCGAATCGTCCGGCTTCACCTTCATCGGCCCGCGTCCCGACAACATCCGCCTGATGGGCGACAAGGTCGCCGCCAAGCAGGCCATGCTTGATGCCAAGGTGCCGTGCGTGCCCGGTTCGGACGGTGCGCTGTCGGACGACCCGGACGAGATCATCAAGACGGCTGCGCGCATCGGCTACCCGGTCATCATCAAGGCGGCCGGCGGCGGCGGCGGCCGAGGCATGCGCGTGGTGCACACCGAGGCGGCACTGCTGAACGCCGTCACGATGACCAAGACCGAAGCGGGAGCCGCGTTCGGCAACCCCATGGTCTACATGGAAAAATTCCTGCAGACCCCACGCCATATCGAAATCCAGATTCTCGCAGACGAACACGGCAACGCCGTGCATCTGGGCGAACGCGACTGCTCGGTGCAGCGCCGCCACCAGAAGGTCCTCGAGGAAGCGCCGGCGCCGGGGCTCGATCCCAAGCTGCGCGACAAGATCGGCGAGCGCTGCGCCGAGGCCTGCCGCAAGATCGGCTATCGCGGCGCGGGCACCTTCGAGTTCCTCTACGAAAACGGCGAGTTCTATTTCATCGAGATGAACACGCGGGTCCAGGTCGAGCACCCGGTGACCGAACTCATCACCGGCATCGACATCGTGCAGACCCAGATCCGCGTCGCGGCCGGCGAAAAGCTGCCGTTCCGCCAGAAGGACATCCAGTTCAAGGGCCACGCCATCGAGTGCCGCATCAACGCCGAGCACCCGACCACGTTCGTGCCCAGCCCCGGCAAGCTCACCAACTACCACGCGCCGGGCGGCCCTGGCATCCGTGTCGATTCCCATGTGTACCACGGCTACTACGTGCCGCCCCACTACGATTCGATGATCGGCAAGGTCATTGCCTACGGCGACACGCGCGACCAGGCCATCGCCCGCATGCGCGGCGCCCTCATGGAAATGGTGGTCGAAGGCATCCAGAGCAACATCCCCCTGCATCAGGACCTGCTGCACGACGCCGCCTTCATGGCCGGCGGCACCAGCATTCATTACCTGGAGCACAAGCTGGCAGGCGAGAAGGCGTGAGGGGAGAGGCGAAAGGCGTGAGGCGCTGCCCGCTCCACGCACCTCCGATCACGCCTACCCCCTAACCCCTCACGCCTCACCTCAAATGTCCTGGCAATCCGTTCGCATCCTCGTCGATTCCAAGCAGGCCGAACCGCTCTCCGATGCGCTGATGGAGGTCGGCGCGCTGTCGGTGTCGCTGGAAGACGCCGATGCCGGCACCGTCGACGAAACGCCGTTGTTCGGCGAACCCGACCACCCGACCGCCGAACTGTGGCCGCACAGCATCGCCTGCGTGCTGCTGGACGAGCACGCCGACGTGGCCGCCACGCTGGCTGCTGCCGCGGCCCAGGCCGGCATTCCGACCCCTGCCGACTACACGGTCGAATCCGTCGCCGAGCAGGACTGGGTGCGCCTCACCCAGTCGCAGTTCGACCCCATTCCGATTTCGCCGCGCCTGTGGATCGTGCCGACCTGGCATGACGCCCCCGACAGCGACGCGATCAACCTCAAGCTCGACCCCGGCCTCGCGTTCGGCACCGGCAGCCACCCGACCACGCGCCTGTGCCTGCGCTGGCTCGACGCGCACCTGGCCGACGGCGAGACGCTGCTGGACTACGGCTGCGGCTCCGGCGTCCTCGCCATAGCCGCGGCCAAGCTCGGCGCGGCACGCGTGGACGGCGTCGACATCGACGAGCAGGCCGTCACCGCATCGCGCGACAACGCCACGCTGAACGACGTGACCGCGCATTTCTGCCTGCCCGGAGAACTCGCCCCCGGACAGTACGATGTCGTTGTCGCCAACATTCTGACCAATCCGCTCAAGGGCATGGCGCCCCTGCTGGCCGGGCGCGTGCGCGCCGGCGGCCGCCTGGTACTGTCCGGCATCCTCGCCGAACAGGCCGAAGACGTGATGACGGTGTACCGCGACTGGTTCGTTTTCGACCCGCCCGAAGTCGACGAAGGCTGGGTGCGGCTGGCAGGCGTCAAGCAGTGACCTACCGCACCACCTGCACGCATTGCGCCAGCGTGTTCCGTCTCGACACGGATCAGCTCGATGCCGCGCAAGGGTGGGTGCAGTGCAGCGTGTGCGGCAGCGCCTTCAACGCGTATACGCACCTGCTGATGGCGGATGGCTCGCCGCTCCCGCCGGTGGAAGAACTCCCCCCGCCCGAGCCGCCCGCTGCCGAGCCCGAGCCAATCTCCTCCCCGAGCGCCCCGGTTCCCGAACCTGAGGCAGCCGTCGCCGACGAACCCGAACACACCGAAGCCCCGGCCCCTGCAGACATGCCGCAAGGGATCGTGCAGCGCGAGGCCTCGCTCGACCTGCCCTCGATCATCCTGATCGATCCGGACGCCGCGCTGCCGGACGAGCCGGAAGAGCTGCCACCCATCACGCCCGAATCGACCTACCCCGGGGCGCCGGCCGCACCCGCGCTGGCAGCTGACGCAATGCCTGTCGCGCAGACGGCTCCGGTGGCCCGCATCGAATATGCCGCGCCCCAGCCCGGCACGGCCCGCATCCCCCAGCCCGTCCGCCGGGCCCGGACCGGGATATGGATAGGCGCCAGCTTCCTGCTGCTGCTCACGCTGCTGGCCCAGTCGGCGTACTTCCTGCGCGACGTGATCGTCAGCCAGTTGCCGCCCACCCGTCCCGCATTCGAGCAGATGTGCCAGTTGGCAGGCTGCTCGCTGTCGTTGCCGCAAAACCTGGCGCGCCTGCAGATCGTCGGCTCCGACCTGCAGACCGAGGCGCCCGGCCGTCTCCGGCTCGCCATCACGCTCGGCAACCGCGCCAGCCAGGTCCAGGCCTGGCCCGTGCTGGTTCTGACGCTGACCGACCAACGCAACCGGCCGCTGGCCCGCCGCAGTTTCGCGCCCAGCGAGTACCTGGCCGACCCCAGGCGGATTGCCACCGGCATGCCGCCGCGCAGCGAGCAGGACCTGACCCTGCCGCTGACCGTGCGCGGCCCCGCCCCGATGGGCTTCGACCTGAAGCTGACCTACTAGGGCTTTTTTTCACGCCGCCGATCTTTTCGTGGAGCGGCCGAAGCCAACTCCGGTATAATCACCCGTTCCCGTTGCGGGAGAGCGCGCGCCGAATGAGTTCAAGCGGCCGCCGCCGAAGGCGTAAACCACCCGGAATCGCTCAGGCAAAAGGACCGCAACAACCGGAATACTCTGGAGAGCGCGGGCGCTGTGCACACACGGCCAACCGCCACCGAAGGGGCAGCGGTGCCGTTCACGCGCCGTAATCTCTCAGGTACCAAGGACAGAGGGGTGAAGCGAATCCACGCTTCACCCCTTTTTTATTTTGGTTACCGTTCATGTCTGATCAAGCCGCGCTCAAAACAACCCCGCTCAACGCCACGCATCGCGAACTCGGCGCCAAAATGGTCGACTTCGGTGGCTGGGACATGCCCGTCAACTACGGCTCGCAGATCGAAGAGCACCACACCGTACGCACCGGTTGCGGCCTGTTCGACGTCTCGCACATGCTGCCGCTCGACATCAAGGGCGCCAACGCGCGCGCCTTCCTGCGCCGGCTCGTGGCCAACAACGTCGACAAGCTGCAGGTTTCGGGCAAGGCGCTGTATTCGTGCATGCTCAACGAGGCCGGCGGCGTCATCGACGACCTCATCATCTACTTCATGGAAGAGTCCTGGTTCCGCCTGGTGGTCAACGCCGGCACCGCCGAGAAGGATCTCGCCTGGATGCAGACGTGCAACACCACCTGGGACATGGGCCTCACGCTCACGCCGCGCCGCGACCTCGCGATGATCGCGATACAGGGGCCCAACGCCACGCAGGCGCTGAACGAAGCGCTGCCCGGCGTCGACACGATCACCGCCAGCCTCAAGCCGTTCAACGCCGCCGCGATGGGCGAGATGTTCATCGCCCGCACCGGCTACACCGGCGAGGACGGCTTCGAGGTCATGGTGCTGGCGAAATCGGCCCCCTTCTTCTGGAAGGCGCTGATGGAAGCGGGCGGCAAGCCGATCGGCCTCGGCGCGCGCGACACGCTGCGCCTCGAAGCCGGCATGAACCTCTACGGCCAGGACATGGACGAGACCACGTCGCCGCTGGAGTCCGGTCTCGCCTGGACCGTGGACCTGAAAACCGAACGCGACTTCGTCGGCCGCGCCGCGCTGGAGAAGAGCGAAGTCTCGAAACAGCTCGCCGGCCTCGTGCTGCTCGACCGCGGCGTGCTGCGCAGCCATCAAAAGGTCATCACCAGGAACGGCGAAGGCGAAGTCACCTCCGGCACCTTCTCGCCTACACTGCAACAATCGATTGCGCTCGCACGCATCCCGCTCGGCATCGCGCCCGGCGATGAAGTCGAAGTGGAAATTCGCGACAAGAAGCTGAAAGCCAAGGTCGTGAAATATCCGTTCGTGCGCAATGGCAAAGCGTTGATTTGAATTTTCAGGGGCTCACCCCTGGCCCCGACAGCAACCTGAAACGACCCAAGGAAACTCCACCATGTCCATCCCTGCAGACCTCAAATACACCCCCAGCCACGAATGGGTGCGCGTCGAATCCGACGGCACCTTGTCGGTCGGCATCACCCACCACGCGCAGGACCTGCTCGGCGACATGGTGTTCATCGAAACGCCCGCCGCCGGCCGCTCGCTTGCCAAGGGCGAGGAGTGCGCCGTGGTCGAGTCGGTCAAGGCCGCGTCCGACGTCTACGCCCCGGTGGCGGGCGAAGTCGTCGCCGCCAACGGCGATGTCGAAGCCAGCCCCGAATCCGTGAACCAGGATGCCTACGCCGCCTGGATGTTCAAGATCAAGCCGGCCAACCCCGCCGACGTCGACGCACTGCTCGATGCCGCCGCCTACCAGAAGCTGGTCGAGTCGGAAGCCCACTGAAAACCGTGAGGCGTGAGGCGCAAGGGGTGAGGCGAACCCCGCGCCTGACGTCTCACTCCTAACGCCTCACTGAAACCATGCCCTTCATCCCTCATACCGAAGAAGACATCTCCACCATGCTCGGCGCCATCGGCGCATCCAGCATCGAGGACCTGTTCGACGAAATCCCGCCCGCGCTCAAGACCGGCAAGCTCAAGGACGTGCCCGAAGGCCTGCCCGAGATGGCGGTCGCGCGCCTGATGCAGGAGCGCGCGTCGCAGGACGGCTTCTGGTCCAACTTCATCGGCGCCGGCGTCTACGAGCACCACATCCCGGCCGCGATCTGGCAGGTCACGACGCGCGGCGAGTTCTATTCCGCCTACACGCCCTACCAGGCCGAGGCGAGCCAGGGCACGCTGCAGCTGATCTACGAATACCAGACGATGATGACGCGCCTGACCGGGCTCGACGTCTCGAACGCATCGTTGTACGACGGCGCGTCGGCGCTGGCCGAAGGCGTGCTGATGGCTGTCAGATCTCATAAATCCTCGCGCCGCGTGCTGGTGCCGAAGACCGTGCATCCAATCTACCGCCGCGTCGTCGACACCACGGTCAGGAACCAGGGCATCGAGCTTGTCGAAGTCGACTTCGATCCGGCGACCGGCCAGACCGTGCTGCCTGCCGATCCCGGCGCGTTCGCCGGCCTCGTGATCCCGCAGCCCAACTTCTTCGGCGTGCTCGAAGACGTGCACGCGATGACGGACTGGGCGCACGACAAGGGCGCGCTCGCGATCGCACTGGTCAACCCGACCACGCTGGCAGTGCTGGAGGCCCCTGGCAACTGGGGTCAGACCGGCGCCGACATCGCGGTTGGCGAAGGCCAGCCGCTCGGCGCGCCGATGGCCTCGGGCGGCCCCTACTTCGGCTTCATGTGCTGCCGCCAGGACTTCGTGCGGCAGATGCCGGGGCGCATCGTCGGCCGCACCGTCGACCTCGACGGCAAGCCCGGCTTCGCGCTAACGCTGCAGGCGCGCGAGCAGCACATCCGCCGCTCGAAGGCGACGTCCAACATCTGCACCAACCAGGGCCTCGTCGTCACCGCGGCGACGCAATACATGTCGTTGCTCGGCCCGCAGGGCCTGGCACGCGTCGCGTCGGCGAGCCATGGCGGCACCGTCGCACTTGCGGAGAAACTCACGGCGATTGGCGGCGTGACGAAAGCCTTCGCAAGCCCGTTCTTCCATGAAGTCGTGCTGAAGCTCAACGACAACGCGCAGGAAGTGCTACGCGCGCTGCGCGCCCAGGGCATCCTCGGCGGGCTCGACATTTCCGGCTGGTATCCCGAACTCGGCCAGGCGATCCTCGTCTGCGTGACCGAGACCAAGACCGCCACCGACCTCGACCACTACGCGCAACAAATGGAACGTATCCTGTCGAAGCGGCGCGAAGCACCGCCGTGCGCGTACAAGAACTGAGGGAGTCATCACATGAGCGACATCACACGCGACAAGGCGTACTGGGACATGGCCGACACCTTCATCCAGCTGGCCAACACGCATCTGGACAAGGAAAAGCCGAGCCGCGTCAGCGCCGCCGCGCTGTTCGCTGCAGCCCGCTTCAACGCCTTCGTCATCGCGGCGGCAAGCGAGAACAAGGCACAGCTGATCGCCGAAAAGGAATCGGCGATCGCGTATTTCATGAACCAGTACGAGACGATGCTGCGCGAGAATATCGACGAGCATATGAAACGCTACGACGAACAGGCCGGCTGACCGGCGATGCAAGGAACGGGCAGCACGCCCGATGTTTTGAACGAACGCACAAGGAGAAAGACATGGCAGTGACTCTAGGCGGCAACCCCATCGACGTTGCAGGCAATTTTCCCAAGGCCGGCGATGCCGCGCCCGACTTCAAGCTCGTGAACAAGGATCTTGCCGACGTCTCGCTGGGCGACTTCGCCGGCAAGAAAAAAATCCTCAACATCGTGCCGAGCCTCGACACGCCCGTGTGCGCAACGTCGACCAAGAAGTTCAACGACGCTGCCTCTGACAAGGTCGCGGTGCTCGTGATCTCGGCCGACCTGCCGTTCGCGCAGGCACGCTTCTGCGGCGCCGAAGCACCCAACGTAACGACGCTGTCTACGCTGCGAGGCGGCGCTGAGTTCAAGCGCAACTACGGCGTCGACATCACCAGCGGCCCGCTCGCAGGCGTGACGGCACGCGCGGTCGTCGTGCTCGACGAAAGCAACAAGGTGATCCATTCGGAGCTGGTGCCCGAGATCAAGAGCGAACCCAACTACGACGCTGCTCTGGCCGCATTGAAATGACAATTGTGAGGTGGGAGGCGTTACGGGTGAGGCGTTTTTGTGCGGCCATGCCGCGCTTGACCGTTCCGTCCTCACGCCTCCCCCCTCACCCTTAACACCTCACTCACCATGCTGATATTCGACCATTCCCGTCCCGGCCGCACGGCCGACGCCCAGATGCCTGCAGCCGGCGGCAGCCTCGACGACCTGCCGGCTGCGTTCCGACGCAAGCAGGCCCCCGGCCTGCCCGAGGTGTCCGAGCTCGACGTGGTGCGCCACTACACACGGCTTTCGCAAAAGAACTTCTCGATCGACACGCAGTTCTACCCGCTCGGCTCGTGCACGATGAAGTACAACCCGCGCGCGTGCAATTCGCTGGCGATGCTGCCGCAGTTCCTGGCACGCCATCCGGCGAGCCCGGACGAGACGGGACAGGGCTTCCTCGCCAGCATGTACGAACTGCAGGAGATGCTGAAGGACGTGACCGGCATGGCCGGCGTGTCGATGGCGCCGATGGCCGGTGCGCACGGTGAATTCGCCGGCGTGGCGATGATCCGCGCCTATCACGACGCGCGCGGCGACACGGCGCGCCGCGAGATCATCGTCCCCGATGCCGCGCACGGCACCAACCCGGCCACCGCGACAATGTGCGGCTACACGGTCAAGGAGATCCCCACCGACGCCACCGGCGCGGTCGATATCGAAGCGCTGCGCAAGGCAGTGGGCCCGCAGACCGCCGGCCTGATGCTGACCAACCCTTCGACGCTCGGCGTGTTCGAGAAGGCGATCTCGGAAATCCAGAAGATCGTGCACGACGCCGGCGGCCTGTCGTACTACGACGGCGCCAACCTCAACGCGATTCTCGGCAAGGTGCGCCCCGGCGACATGGGCTTCGACGTCATCCACATGAACCTGCACAAGACGTTCTCGACGCCTCACGGCGGAGGTGGCCCGGGTGCCGGTCCGGTCGGCGTGTCCAAGCGGCTCTTGCCCTTCATGCCGATCCCACTGGTACTGAACGAAAACGGCGCCTACCGTTTGGCGACCGAGGCCGACCTGCCGCAGTCGATCGGCCGCATGGCCGCCAACATGGGCAACGCCGGCGTGCTGATGCGAGCCTACGTCTACGCGCGCCTGCTCGGCCGCGACGGCATGCACCGCGTCGCCGAGTACGCCACGCTCAACGCCAACTACCTGATGGCCAGGCTGCGCGAAGCCGGCTTCGACCTCGCCTACCCGACGCGCCGCGCGAGCCACGAGTTCATCGTCACGCTGAAGCGCCTGAAGGATCTCACCGGCGTGACCGCGATGGACTTCGCCAAGCGCCTGCTCGACTACGGCTACCACGCGCCTACAACCTACTTCCCGCTTCTGGTACCCGAGTGCCTGCTGATCGAGCCGACCGAGACCGAAAGCCGCGAGACGCTCGACGGCTTCGTCGAGGCGATGATCAAGATCAAGCTCGAAGCCGAGACCACGCCCGAGCTGGTCAAGGGTGCGCCCTACAGCCTGCCGGTGCGTCGCCTCGACGACGTCAAGGCCGCGCGCGAACTCGACCTGGCCTACAAGCCCGCTGCATGAGCGAACCCGCCAGCCCCTTCAAGGGCAAGACGGGCCTGCGTCGCGTATTGAACGCGGCCGGTTACTCCTGGGCGGGCCTGCGGGCCGCCTTCAAGCACGAGGACGCCTTCCGCCAGGAGGTGTTCCTGGCGCTAATGCTGATTCCGCTCGCCGCGTACCTGGGCGAAACCGGCATCGAACGCGCGTTGATGATCGGCGCCGTGCTTGGCGTGCTGGTCGTCGAATTGTTAAATTCTGCAATCGAAGCGGCAGTCGACCGCATTTCGCTGGATCATCACCACCTGATCAAGCGTGCCAAGGACATGGGCAGCGCGGCGGTCATGATCGCCCTGATCAACGTCCTCGCGACCTGGGGGCTGGTACTTTTCTGCTGACTATTTCTGCAAATCGTGCCAATATCAGGCAGATAGCTTAAAGTATCTGCCCTAACTAGCCGAGAATACGAGGAAATTCCTCTCCATTGAGCGCGTGAATTTCAGATCGATCTGCCTACTGCTGAGCCTGTCCCATGCCGGGTCCGTCTCCGCGCTCGGACTCGGTGATTTGAACGTTCGCTCCCATCTGGGGCAACCGCTCCACGCCACCGTCAAAATCCTCGCCCCCGGCCCCACGACGGCCGCCGACTGCTTCAGCCTGTCCGCCAGCCAGGGCGCGATGTCGCCGCCCCCGAGGTCCGTGCAATTGAGCTACGAGTCCGGCGGGACGCAGCCCCTGCTTCACCTTCGCACCCGCGACCGCATCTACGATCCCATCGTCCAGTTCGAACTGGTTTCGGACTGCGAGGCGCGCTTGCGGCGCGACTACGTCATCCTGCTCGATCCGCCTTCGACCGCCGAACTCATTGCGCCCCCCGCCCGCGTCTCGGCGGCAGTCACCCCGGAAGCCGCCCCCAAGCCAGCCGCGCCCAAACCTGCACCCAAGCCCAGGAAAACCCCGCGCAAGCCTGATACCTTGGCGCGCCCGGCCAGCGTGAGCGCACCTGCCACGACAGCGGACCGCTCGCCTGCGCTCGCCGACTCGACGCCGCGACTGGTGCTCTCGGGCAGGAATGGCTCGGCCAGCAGCGCACTGGCCCTGCGCCTCGACACCAACCTGCCGGACCTGACGCGGCCACTTCCGGACGACCTGACGCCCGACGAAATTTCTGACGAAAACACCGCGCTGACCCGCAAGCTGGCCTACCTGGAAACGCAGCTGGCGGCGCTGCACAAGCGCAATGCCGAACTGGAAGCCAAGCGCGGCACGCAAGCTAGCACATCGCCCGAAAGCACCGGACAGTGGCCCCTGTATCTGCTGGCGGTCGGCTTGGTCGCCGCAGCCGTGCTGCTGGTGGCGTGGCTGCGCGCCCGCAGCCGCCAGTCACGCAACGGCTACGTCGAGGAATGGCAACCCACGGGCCCGATGGAGAACCTGGACCTCGATCGCCTCGAGTCCTCGCCGTGGAAGCAGCCTCAGGACGACACGCTCCAGCCTGCAAAGACACATCCAGGCAAGGCCCAGTCCGGCGAAGGCGAACCCACCGCCGTCGCACCCGAGTCTGTCGTCGAGCCCAGCTTCGAGATCGTGCCGCCAACGATGAATCGCAGCACCGTGGTCAAGGAAGACATCATCGACCAGGCGGAAGTCTACGTGGCCCACGGCCACGGCGATCTGGCCATCCACATGCTGCAGGAGCACCTGCGCGACCATCCGCCCGATTCGCCGACCCCCTGGCTGCTGCTGCTCGACCTGCTGCACCGCGAAGGCGACACCGAGAACTACGCTGCCGCCAGCGCCGAGTGCCGGCGTCATTTCAACATCAACCTGAGCGGCCACCCGATCTCGCAGGACAACCAGATCGGCCGCGGGCTGGAGTCCTATCCTCACCTGACCGACAAGCTGGTCGACCTGTGGGGCACGCCCGAGATCGAGGCCTTCTTCGAGGACCTGATCTTCGACAAGCGGGGCGGCACCCGGATCGGCTTCGAGCCCTGCGCCTACCGCGAGATCATGCTGCTGCGCGCGATCTCCCGAGACACGGCGCCTTTCGCAGCGACTCCGTCGATCGTCACCTAAGCGTCATCTTCGCTTCATCTTCCTGTCTTCATGCAGGCGCAAGCTGCCTGCATGGACACAACCGTCTTCACCTGCCAGACGATCCCGTCGATGCGCCCGCAACTGCGCATCGCACTGGTCACCGAAACCTACCCGCCTGAAGTCAACGGCGTCGCGATGACTCTCGGCCATCTGGTCAGGGGCCTGCAGGTGCGCAATCACCAGGTCCAGCTGATCCGCCCGCGCCAGCACGCCAACGATCATCCGCAGCCCACTGCCAGCTTCAGCGAGCACCTGCAGCACGGGATCGCGCTGCCGCGCTACGAAGGCTTGAAAATGGGCTTGCCGGCCAAGACAGCCCTGACGAGGCTGTGGACCCGGCAACGCCCCGACGTGGTACAGATCGCCACCGAAGGCCCGCTCGGCTGGTCGGCGCTGTCCGCTGCCAACAAGCTGCGCCTGCCGGTGGCGAGCGATTTCCACACCAACTTCCACAGCTACAGCAGCCACTACGGATTCGGCCTGCTGCGCCGCGCCATCGTGGCTTACCTTCGCAAATTCCATAACAAGTCGGACGTCACGCTGGTGCCGACCGAAGGCATCCGCCGCGAGCTGCAAGGCTACGGCTACGAAAACCTCGAGGTCATCGGGCGCGGCGTCGACACCCGGCGCTTCCACCCCACGCGCCGCCGCGCAGACCTGCGGGCCCGTTGGGGCGCCTCCGAGCAGGACACCGTGGTGATGTACGTGGGTCGCGTCGCCGCCGAGAAAAACCTGGAACTGGTGTTCCGGGCGTTCGAGTCCATCCGCACATCGAACCCGTCCGCACGCCTCGTGATCGTGGGAGACGGCCCGGAGCGTACCGCCTGGCAGGCCCGCTATCCCGATGCCGTGTTCTGCGGCACCCATGTCGGCACGGCCCTGGCCGAACACTATGCATCGGGCGATGTGTTCCTGTTTCCCAGCCTGACCGAGACCTGGGGCAATGTCACCATCGAGGCCATGGCGTCCGGCCTCGCGGTAGTGGCATACGACTGCGCCGCCGCCGAGGAAGTGATCTGCCACGGCGAGAACGGCCTCAAGGCCGCGCCGGAAGACGAAGCCGCCTTCATCCGCGAAGCTGTCATGCTCGCCAGCGCTCCCGAACTCCAGCGTCGCCTCGGCGCCTCGGCCGCGGCCCGGGTCGCGCAACTGTCGTGGGATGCCATCGTCGACAGTTTCGAGCGCGTCCTGCTGCGGCTGGCCGTGCCGCCAACCGCACAGGACGCCGCCCCCCTGAACTGGCCACTTGCCCGCTCCAGCAAATGAGGAGACCACCATGCGACACACGCGCCTGAACATGCTTGCCCACGAAGGACTCAACCGTCTTGCGGCCCGCGAGCACGCCTGGCTTGAACGCCTGAACGGCGAGCGCATGCCGGGGTGGGAGGTCAGCCTGCTGCGCCTGGCCAGCCGGCTGGGCGACGGCGTGTTCTGGTATGGATTGATGCTGTCGCTGATCGCCTGGCATGGCTGGACTGCGATGCCCGCCGTGCTGCACATGATCGTGGCCGGGCTGATTGGCACGCTGATCTACAAATGGCTCAAGGGCGCCACCGAGCGCCCGCGTCCCTACCAGGCCTGCCCGACGATCTGCTGCCTGACCGCACCGCTCGACCGCTTCAGCTTCCCCTCGGGCCACACGCTGCACGCGGTCGTGTTCAGTCTCGTGGTCACGGCGTATTACCCGGAGATGGGCTGGCTGGTGTGGCCGTTCACTGCGCTGGTCGCGCTGTCGCGCCTGGTGCTGGGGCTGCACTACATGAGCGACGTGCTGGTGGGCGGCCTGCTCGGCGCCACCGTCGCCCTGGTCACGCTGTCGCTTTAAGCGGCCCTCCTGAATGCATCACGCCTGCAAGCTTCACGCTTGCATCAAGCCACTTTTCGCCAGGGGGCGGGCGGTTTCGTTTCGGCCTCGAACAGATCTCCGGGCAGCGGCAGGCGGCACGCCACGATTTCGCGGGCATGCGCGGCCATGCGCTCGCGCGCCAC
>JBFHQA010000057.1:0-15859 GCA_041592455.1 Thiobacillus sp.
CAGGAACTCGGCGTCCGCGGGCTGCAGCCGGCCGTCGAGCTTGCGCGCGATGCGCTCGGCCGACAACTGGATCGGCGTGAGCGGATTCTTGATCTCGTGTGCCAGCCGGCGCGCCACCTCGCTCCAGGCAGCGTTGCGCTCGGCGTCGATCAGCGTGGTCACGTCGTCGAACACCAGCACGTAGCCGCGCTCGACCCCCGGCGGCAGCCGTGTGCCGCGCAGCAGCAGCGTCTGCTTGCCGCCGCTGCCGGCAAAATCGATCTGCTCCTGCCACTCGCCTTCGTGCTCGACAAAGCGCGCGGCCACGCCGATGCCGAACTCGTGCAGGGCCTCGCCCGACTCGCCCAGCGCGGCCAGCGGCTGCGCGACCATCGCGGATGACGACACCCCCAGGATCTGCGCCGCGGCATCGTTCATCGTGCGCACCCGCAGGGCCTCGTCCAGCACCACCACGCCGGACGACAGGTTGGCCAGCACCCGTTCCAGGAAGGCCTTGGCCTGCTCGGTTTCCTGGTGGTTGCGGGCGACTTCCTCGCGGGCATCCGACAGCTGCCGGGTCATGCGGTTGAACGACTGGATCAGCACGCCAAGCTCGTCGCGACTCTTGACCGACGGCATCTCGGAGAAGTCGCCCTTGGCGACCGCGCGCGTGCCTCTCGCCAACGTGCGCAGGGGCGCACCCAGCCGCTCCGACAGCAGGTAGGCGATCACGAAGGTCATCAGCAGGGCCAGCAGCAGGGTCAGCGTCAGCGCCACGCCGTAGATGCGCTTGAGCCCCAGCCGCGAGACGGCGATCTGCTGGTATTCCTGGTAGGCCAGCTGCACCGCCTGCGCGTCCTGCGCGAGGCTCGCCGGCACCGGCTGCACCAGCTGCAGCACGCGCGTCTCGCTGGTCAGCGCACTGGTGAAGACCGGCACGATGACATGCATGACGAGGCCGCGGTCGGGCACTTCCTCGATGCGGCTGTAGGGCGTCTGCTGGCGCACCTGCCACAGCACGCTGCGATCGGGCATCACCGGCAGCAGGCTGCCGCGCTCGTTGCCGACGTGGGCGATGACGCCGCCGCGCTCGTCGAACAGCGTCAGCTCCTGCACTGCGCTCTGCTCGCGCAGCGTCGACAGGCTGGTGATGATCGAGCCCGCGCCCTCGTCCGACAGCGACAGGGCCAGGCGCTGGGCCTTGCGGTCGAGCTCGCGCAACAGGTCGTCGAGCGCTGCCTGGCCGAGGTTGACGCCCGAGGTCAGCGCGTTGTCGACGCGCACGTCGAACCAGGTCTCGATCGAACGGTTGAGGAAAAACACCGACGCGCCGTACACCACCAGGCCCGGCAGCATGGCGACGACGCCGAACATCAATAAAAGCTTCAGCGTCAGCTTGGAACCGAACACGCCGCGCCGGATGCGCTTTTGCAGCCACCACATGCGCCAGCCCAGCAGCACCAGCAAGGCCACGCCGAGCGCGCCGCCGCCGATGAACAGCGTGGGCAGGGTGTCGGAAAAGTCGCTGCTGCCCCGGCTGGCGTCGAACAGCAGCGCCAGCAGGACGATGCCCACGATCAGGGCGGCCGCAATCAGACTACGCATCAGGGCAGGGACGGGTTGGAGGACGGGGCAGGCAGGGCAGGCGCATCGAACGACCAGTTGTACCAGGGGGTGGCCAGGTCCCATTTGTCCCCCGTGACCGCGCCGATCGACAGCGGCTTGGGCAGCTGGCCGGCATCGAGCCGCAGGCGCAGGCGCGCGTCGTAGCGCTGGCCGGCCCGCAGGACGCCGCGTTCGGCAACCTGCCACTCCTCCACGCGCCCGAGCATGGCCAGCGCCTCGGCCAGCGTGGCGGCGGTGCGCGTGGTATAGCCGGATTCGACGACGTAGCGACGCAGCAGCAGGTGATAGAAGATCCGCATCTTGCGAACCGGCTCGACGATGGTTTCGTCGAACCACCAGTTGCGCGGCCGGCTCAGTTCCAGTTCGAGCAGGAAAGGCAGGCTGATGCCCTTGGTCAGGGCGTTTTCGAGCGTGGGCGTGAGCACAATGCCGATTTCGGTATCGAGCACATGGCCCTGCGGAGTGGCCTGGATCTGCGCCTCCCGCACCACGCTGCGGTCGGCCGCCGGCCCCGCCCACGCACTGCCGGACAGACAGAGTCCCAGCAACAGCATGGCCAGCCAGCGAAACACGGCATCACGTCTTGCGCAGCAGGGCGTAGAAAAATCCATCATGTTCGGCATCGGGCAATAGCGCCCCATCGGACAAGGGTTCAGGAAGCGGGCATCGTTCGGCGTCCTGTCCGTGTCGCGCCAGGAACGCCTGCACCTGCCCGTCGTTTTCTTCATGGAATATCGAGCAGGTGGCGTAAAGCAATGTACCACCCGGGGCCAGCAGCCGCCAGAGTGCTTCCAGAATAACGGCCTGCTGCGCCGCAAATTGAGCGATGTCCTCGGGACGGCGCAGCCACTTGATGTCGGGGTTGCGGCGCCCCACGCCGGAGGCGCTGCACGGCACGTCGGCGAGGATGCGGTCGAACGGCCGACCGTCCCACCAGGCGTCGGGCTGCGCGGCGTCGCCCTGGACAAGCATGGCGTTCAGCTGCAGCCGGTCGAGGTTTTCCTGCACCCGCCGCAGACGCTCGGCATCGAGATCGAGCGCCACTAACTCGACGTCTGCTCGTTCCAGGATGTGGCCGGTTTTGCCGCCGGGCGCAGCGCACGCGTCCAGCACCCGCAAGGGGTGCGCCGCCTGACGCTCGCCCTCCGGGCGGTCATGGCGCAGCTCCCGCAAGGGGTGCGCCGCCTGACACTCGCCGGGCGGCGCGTCGAGCAACCGCGCCGCCCACTGCGCGCCGGCGTCCTGCACCGACACATGGCCCGCGTCGAAACCCGGCAGGCTGTGCACCGGCACGGCCTTGTCGAGCGTCACCGCGTCGGGGCCGGTCTGGCGCGCCGCCATGCCGGCCTCGGCCAGGCGCTGCAGGTAGCCTGCCACGTCGCCATGGCGGCGGTTGACGCGCAGCGTGAACGGCGGATGCTGCAGGCTGGCTTGCAGAATGGCCTGCCAGCGCTCGGGATGCTGGGCCTTCAGTTTGTCGATCCACCAGTCGGGGTGCGACCAGCGCGCCGACGGCTTGTCCTCCGCGGCCTTGTCCAGTTCGGCGCGGCGGCGCTGGAAATTGCGAAGCACCGCGTTGGCCAGCCCTCGGCGCCAGCCCTCGCCGGCCGCGGAGACCGCGTTGTGCACAACGGCGTGCGCGGGCGCGCGCGTATAGGCCAGCTGATAGAGGGCCACGCGCAGCAGCCAGCCGAGCTGCGGGTCGGTCAGGGGCCGTTCGAGCAGGGCGTCGAGCCAGGCGTCGAGCCGGCCCAGCTGGCGCAGACTGCCGTACACGATGTCCTGCAGCGCGCCGCGCTCGCCGGGCGTCTCCAGCTGCTTCAGACGCTGCGGCAGCACCTGGTGCAGCGCCGCGCCGGCGAGCACGTCCTCGAGGGCGCCGGCGGCCAGTTTCTGCAGCTTACGCATGGCGACGGCGGGCTCGGATGAAAGGGAAGGGCATGGTATCGGGCCGAAAAAACAATCGGCTGATGATAACAGGCCGGGGCGCGCGCCCCGGCGGCCGGCTACCGCGACAGCGCCGGCTTCAGGAACCCAGGCGCGTGCCCGGCGGAAGCGAGCGGCCGGTCAGGAACGCCGCCGCGCTCATGCGCTTGCTGCCCGCCGGCTGGATCTCCTGCAAGGCCAGCGCGCCCTGTCCGCAGGCCACCACCAGCTGGCCTGCCTCCGCACGCACGACTTCGCCAGGCGCGCCGCCCGGGGCTTTTGCCGGTTCGGCAAGCCAGACCTTGAGCGGCGCGCCGTCCAGCAGCGTCCATGCGCCCGGCGCCGGATGGTAGGCGCGCACCGCCCGCGCGAGCGCGTCGGCGGGCTGCTCCCAGTCAAGCCGCGCTTCGTCTTTGGTCAGCTTGGCGGCGTAGGTCGCCTGGCTGTCGTCCTGAGGCTCGGGCACCAGCGCATCGTAGCCTGCGAGCGCATCGACGATCGCCTGCGCGCCCGCCGCGGCGAGTGTGTCGTGCAAGGACGCGGCGGTATCGGTGTCGCGGATCGGCACGACCGCTTTCAACAGCATCGCGCCGGTGTCGAGCCCGGCGTCCATCTGCATGATGGTGATGCCGGTTTCGGCATCGCCCGCCAGGATCGCGCGCTGGATCGGTGCCGCGCCGCGCCACCGCGGCAACAGCGAGGCGTGGATATTGAGGCAGCCGTGGCGCGGCAGGTCGAGCACGGCCTGCGGCAGGATCAGCCCATAGGCCGCGACGACCATGACGTCGGCGTTGACTGCGGCAAGCTCGGCCTGCGTTTCGGGCGTCTTCAGCGTCGCCGGCTGCGACACGGGCAGACCGCGCGCGAGCGCCGCCTGCTTGACCGCGCTCGGGGTCAGCTTCATGCCGCGCCCGGCAGGGCGGTCGGGCTGGGTCAGCACCAGGGCGATGTCGTGGCCGGCTTCGGCCAGGGCGTGGAGGGCAGCGGCCGCGAACGGCGGCGTGCCGGCAAAGATGATGCGCACCGGAAACGGACTCAGAGCGACGCCGAGCGCACCGGCGCCGGGTCGGGCCGGCGCTCGCGCGCCTGTTTCATCAGCTTGGTCTTGATGCGGTTGCGTTTGAGGTTGGACAGGTAGTCGACGAAGACCTTGCCCATCAGGTGATCCATCTCGTGCTGGATGCATACCGCCAGCAGGCCTTCGGCCTCGAGCTCGAACGGCTTGCCGTCGCGGTCCAGCGCGCGCACGGTCACGCGCTCGGCGCGCTCGACCTTGTCGAAGATGCCCGGCACCGACAGGCAGCCTTCCTCGCCCTCGGCGCGGCCCGACTGGCTGACGATTTCGGGATTGATGAACACGCGCAGCGCGTCATGGGTTTCGGTGATGTCGATGACGATGACGCGCTCGTGCACGTTGACCTGGGTGGCGGCGAGGCCGATGCCGGGCGCGTCGTACATGGTCTCGGCCATGTCGTCGACCAGTTTGCGGATGCGGTCGTCCACGTTCGCCACCGGCTTGGCAACGGTGTGCAGGCGGGCATCGGGGTAATGCAGGATATCGAGTAGGGCCATGTCGGGTTCGGCGCGAAAAGGTTGAAAAAGTTCGCCAGCACGGGCGCATCCGGCCTGGCTCGCGCGGCAGGGCGTTTGGACGTCAAACCACACCGGCGGCGTTCCGGGCACCCCGAAAAACAATAAATACTTTACGAATGAAGGGGCTGGGCGCACACTTTGATGCAGAATCTGCAACTCGATGCGCGTCGCCCCTAAATATAAGGCCGGGGATAGCCGTAAGCTATGCGCACAGTATATTTTCAACGCAGAAAATTAGACAAGGTCCGAGAGCCTGGCTCAGTCGAAATATGGAGGGTTCCCCCGTGCGTCAACTCGTTGTTTCTCTTGCCCTGCTGCTGGCCACCCCGGTGCTGGCCGATTCCCTGAAACTGCAGGACAACGCGCCGGACAAGTACGTCGTCGTCAAGGGCGACACCCTGTGGGATATTTCCGGTCGTTTCCTGAAGGATCCGTGGCGCTGGCCGCAGATCTGGAACATGAACCGCGAGGAGATCAAGAATCCTCACTGGATCTATCCCGGCGACATGGTCGTGCTCGACCGCAGCGGCAAGGAACCGCGCCTGAGCCTGGTCAAGGGCGGCAGCGCCCTGCCGACCGTGAAGCTGGCGCCTGGCGTGCGCGCCACCGACATTTCGGACCAGGCCATTCCGCCGATTCCCATCCGCGTTATCCATCCCTTCCTGGCGCAGCCGCGCGTCGTGCCCGAAGGCACGTTCGACGGCGCGCCGTTCATTCTCGGCACCAACGCCGAGCGCGTCGTGCTGGGCTCGGGCGACGAAGCCTTTGCCACCGGCGGCAAGCCCGGCGTGACCCGCTGGAACGTGCTGCGCCCCGGCAAGGCGCTGAAAGACCCTGAAACCGGCGAAGTGCTGGGCCGCGAAGTCGAATACCTGGGCGATGCCCGCACCCTGGTCGAAGGCGCACCGCAGAAGATCACGATCACCCAGTCGGTCAAGGAAATCCTGGCTCGCGACAAGCTGGTCGAGGCCGACAACACCACCACGTTCGAGTACCTGCCCCACGCCCCCGAGGCCAAGGTGAGCGCCCGCATCATTTCCGCCTACGGCGGCCTGTCGGACAGCGGCCGCTACCAGACCGTGGTGCTCAACCGCGGCAGCAAGGACGGCCTGGAGCCCGGCCATGTGCTGGCGGTGTACCGCGAAGGCACGGCGGTCAAGCTCACCCGCGACGAAAAGGACCGCATGGCCTGGGTCAACGAAAAGGCCTCCGGCGTGCCGGAAGGCGGCGCATGGCTCTACAACGACGTGCGCTGCCTGAAGGACGACGGCAAGGTCACCTACGACCAGGCGATCGAGATCCGCAACGCCTTCCGCAGCACCTGCCTCGGCAACACCAGCGATCGCGCCGTCAAGCTGCCCGACGCCCGCAGCGGCCTGGTCATGGTCTACCGCGTGTTCGACCGCGTGTCCTATGCGCTGATCATGGAATCGGACGGCCCGGTCTACCTGCTCGACACGGTGCGCAACCCCTGAGCATGATCGACCCCTGGCTGCGCCTGAGCCTCGTGCCAGGCGTCGGCAACACCAGCCTGCTTCGCCTGCTGACGGCCTTCGGTTCTCCGGAGGCCGTTTTGGCATCCGGGCGCCACACCCTCTCGCTGCATCTCAGTGCGGCGCAGTGCGACGCGCTGCTGGCCGACCCCGACCCCGCCGAGCTCGACACCGCGCTGGCCTGGCTCGACCAGCCCGGCAACAGCCTGATGACGCTGGCCGACCTCGACTACCCGCGCGCGCTGCTCGAAATCGCCGACCCGCCCGCCATGCTGTACTGCAAGGGCCGGCGCGCGCTGCTCGGCCAGCCCGCGCTCGGCGTCGTCGGCAGCCGCAACGCCACGCCGCAGGGCGTGCGCGACGCCGAGGCCTTCGCCCACGCGCTGTCCGACGCCGGCCTCACCATCATCAGCGGACTGGCGCTCGGCATCGATGCGGCCGCGCACCGCGGCGGGCTGGCGGGCGCCGGGTCGAGCATCGCCGTCATCGGCACCGGGCTCGACCGCATCTATCCGGCCAGGAACAAGGCGCTGGCCCACCAGCTGGCCGAAGGCGGGCTCATCATGTCGGAGTTTCCGCTCGGCACGCCGCCCTTGCCGGGGCATTTTCCGCGCCGCAACCGGCTCATCAGCGGCTTGAGCCGCGGCGTGCTGGTGGTCGAGGCGGCGCCCGGCAGCGGCTCGCTGATCACGGCGAAGGTCGCCACCGAACAGGGGCGCGAGGTGTTCGCCATCCCCGGATCGATCCATTCGCCACTGTCGCGCGGCTGCCACGCGCTGATCAAGCAGGGCGCCAAGCTGGTCGAATCGGCCGCCGACATCCTCGACGAGCTGGCCTGGCTGACGCCGCCCCAGGGCGCGGTGCCTACCCGCTCCCCGGAGACCGCAACACCCGATCCGGTGCTCGACGCGTTCGGCGGCGCACCGACCACCCTCGACAGCCTGGCTCAAACAACCGGGTTGACGCTGGATGCGCTTTCGGCGAAGCTGTTGGAGCTTGAACTGGAAGGGCGAATCGCTTCCTTGCCCGGCGGGCGTTACCAAAAAATACACTGAACACTATGCTCGACATCCTGGTCTACCTCTACGAAAGCTTTCGCATGGCTGAGCTCGCGCCCGATCGCGACGCGCTGGAAAAACGGCTGTTTGCAGCCGGTTTCCAGGAAGCCGACATCAACGCCGCGCTCGACTGGTTTGCCAACCTGGCCGCCAGCGCGTCGCACGAGCGCCTGGCGCATGCGCACTACCGGCATTACGCGGCCGAGGAACTCGAGCGCCTGAACGAAGCCTGCCGCGACGAACTGGCCTTCCTGGTCAACGCCCAGATCCTCGACCCCGAATCCCGCGAATGGGTCATTTCGGGCCTGATGGCGCTGGGCGGCGAAGACATCGAGCCCGACCACGTGCGCTGGATGACGCTGATCGTGCTGTGGAGCCGCGGCCTGATCGAGCATTTCACGCATCTGGAAGACATGCTGTTGAATCACGAGCCCGGCCGTCTCCATTGAGCGTCGGCCGTCTATATTGATTAGCTATGTCCAAACTCGTCATTGTCGAATCGCCGTCGAAATCCAAAACGCTGAAGAAATACCTCGGCGCGGACTACGACATCCTCGCCAGCTACGGCCACGTACGTGACCTGCAGCCGAAGACCGGCGCGGTCGATACCGAAAACTTCTCGATGAAGTACCAGGTCATCGAGCGCAATGCCAAGCACGTCGACGCCATCGTCAAGGCCGCCAAGAAAGCCGACGAAGTGCTGCTCGCAACCGACCCGGACCGCGAAGGCGAGGCAATTTCCTGGCACATCAGCGAAATCCTCAAGGAAAAGAAGGTCAAGACGCCGATGAAGCGCGTCGCCTTCTACGAAATCACCGAATCGGCGATCCAGGATGCCGTGCGCAATCCGCGCGAAATCGCTTCCGACCTCGTCGACGCGCAGCAGGCGCGGCGCGCGCTCGATTACCTGGTCGGCTTCAACCTGTCGCCGCTGCTGTGGCGCAAGATCAGCCCCGGCCTTTCCGCCGGCCGCGTGCAGTCGCCCGCGCTCCGGATGATCGTCGAACGCGAGGAAGAGATCGAAGCCTTCCAGCCGCGCGAATACTGGTCGATGCACCTCGACACCCACAAGGGCGCGCAGGCGTTCACCGCGAAGATGACGCATTTCCGCGGCGAAAAGCTCGAACAGTTCTCGGTCGAGCACGAGGCGCGCAGCAAGGAATGGCTCGCCACGCTCGAAGGCAAGGCCGCGACCGTGATGCGCGTCGAAAAGAAGCGCCGCTCGCGCAACCCGGCCGCGCCGTTCACCACCTCGACGCTGCAGCAGGCCGGCGTGCGCCAGCTCGGCATGACCACCGACCGCGTCATGCGCACCGCCCAGCAACTGTACGAAGGCATGGACCTCGGCGAAGGCCCGGTCGGCCTCATCACCTACATGCGTACCGACTCGGTGAACCTGGCACAGGAAGCCATCACGGACATTCGCAAGTATGTAAGCACTAACTTCGATAAGGAATTCCTGCCGCCGACCGAGATCCAGTACAAGGCCAAGACCAAGAACGCGCAGGAAGCGCACGAGGCCGTGCGCCCGACCTCTGTCATGCGCACGCCCGAGTCGGTCAAGTCCTTCCTCACGCACGACCAGGCCCGCCTGTACGAGCTGATCTGGAAGCGCACCGTCGCCTGCCAGATGACCCCGGCGCAGTTCGACACCGTCGCCGCCGACATCACGGTCGGCGAGGGCACCTTCCGCGCCACCGGCCAGACGCTGGCGTTCGCCGGCTTTCTCGCGGTGTACCAGGACGACGAGGACGAGGAAGAATCCAAGCTTCCGGCCCTGGTCGAGAACGAGACCTTGCCGGTCGACAAACTTTACGGCGAACAGCACTTCACGCAGCCGCCACCGCGCTATACCGAAGCGAGCCTCGTGAAGGCGCTCGAGGAATACGGCATCGGCCGCCCGTCGACCTACGCCAGCATCATCTCGACGCTGCAGGATCGCGAATACGTGCTGCTCGAAAAGAAGCGCTTCCAGCCCACCGACGTCGGCCGGCTGGTCAACTGCTTCCTCACGCGGCACTTCAACCACTACGTCGACTACGACTTCACCGCCAAGCTCGAAGACAAGCTCGACGACGTCTCCAACGGCAAGCGCGTGTGGTCGAAGCTGCTCGGCGAATTCTGGACCGAGTTCGACGGCGAACTGAAGGCCAAGCAGGACGTCGAACGTGGCTGCCCGATCCCCGAAGCCTGCCCCAAGTGCAGCAAGCCACTGTTCATGCAGGCGAGCAAGCGCGGCCTCTTCATCGGCTGCTCGGGCTACCCCGAATGCGACTACACGCGCCCGCTGCACGCCGGCGCCGTCGAGGGCGACAACATTCTCGGCCAGGATCCGGCGAGTGGCCTCGACGTCAAGCTGCTGTCGGGCCGCTACGGCCCCTACGTGCAGATCGGCGAGATGCCCGAGGACAAGAAGGCGCCCAAGCCGCGCCGCGCCTCGTGGCCCAAGGACATCCCGCTGGAAAACGCCACGCTCGAACTGGCACTGAAATTCCTGTCGCTGCCGCGCGAAGTCGGCATCAACCCCGAGACCGGGCTGCCGATCGTCGCCAACAACGGTCGCTTCGGGCCGTATCTGCTGCACGACGGCAAGTTCAAGTCGATCCCCAAGACCGACAGCGTCTACGAGATCGACCTGCCGCGCGCGCTCGAGGTGCTGAAGATGGAACGCGCCCCGCGCGGCGCCGACTCCGCCGCCTCGGTGCTGAAGAACCTCGGCCCACACCCCGAAGACGGCAAGGACATCACGGTGCGCAGCGGCCGCTACGGCCCCTACGTGAAGCACGGCACCACCAACGCCACGCTGCCCAAGGACATCACGCCCGAAGAGATCACCGTCGAAGAGGCGATTGATCTCATCGCCGCGCGCGTCGCCAAGGGCCCGGCCAAGAAGCCGGTGAAGAAGAAGGCTGCCGCCAAACCCGCGGCCGAGAAAAAGGCCAAGGCCGAGCCCAAGGCCACCAAGGAACCGGCCGCCAAGAAGGCGCCGGCCAAGAAACCGGCTGCCAAAAAGCCTGCCACCAAGAAAGCCGCCACCAAGCCCGCCGCGAAAAAGCCGACCAAAAAAGCTGAAGCATGAGCACGTCCCCCACGCTGCTCATGGTCAATGCCTTTATTGGCACGGCGAGCTACAACAAGCTGTACCAGGAACTCGGCTACAGCGTTGTCGCCGAATGGTCCGAGCGCAAGGCCATCAGCCTGGTACGCAAGACCCCGCCCGCCGTCATCGTCGCCGACTTCTTCCACCAGACCGATTTCCGCGACCGGCTGTCCAACCTCGAATCGCTGCTCGCCACCGCGCAGGCCTCGCCCGACACCAAAATCCTGGTGTTCTACGAAGCCGCCCACCAGGCTGCGCTGGACAAGGTGCGGTCGCGACTGCGCATCGACGAAGCGTTGACCATGCCAATACAGGAAGACCGCCTTCGCAGCATCCTGCAGTCCTGGTTGTAAACCCCTTTAGTTATCCACCGGATGCGTGAATCCCGCATCCTGCGCACGTTTGCGTTGCGCCAGGCACGCGATTTTTGTTTGTTGTCATTGGAGAGATTGATGTTTCGCTTTGCCGTTGTCCCCCTGTTGCTGATTTCCGCCCTGGCGCAAGCCAAGTCGCTCACGCTCGCCGTGGTGCTGGGCCAGGACGAGCAAATCACCGACACCCGCACCGACCAGCGCTACCGGGCGTTTGCCCGTGAAGTGGAGCGTGCCGTGGGGCAGCCGGTGTACCTGCAGTACTACAAGCGCGGCTTCGGCGCCATCAAGCACGCCAAGGCCGGCGAGCTGGACATCGTCTACGGCCCCTCGCAGGTCATCGCCAACATCGGCAAGTTCAAGTTCGAACCCATCCTCAAATCCAACGACATGACCGCAGCCTCGTTTGTCGCCAGCTCGCGCTACAACGGCACGCTGACCCCCAACTCCCGCGCCCGCCTCGGCGTGCCGGATTACGAGTCGCTGATCGGCGGCATCGCGCGCAGCGAAATCAACAGCCGCGGTCTTTCCAAAAAGGATTTTTCGGAGATCAAGTTCCACCGCATGCCCGAAGCACCCCTGTTCGGCCTCAAGCTGGGCCGCTACGACCTGGCCGTAGCCTCGGCAGACGAAGCCAAGGCTTGGGCCGCAGAAAACAACGGCCGCATCGTCTCCACCAGCGCGGCGGTCCCGCTGCGCGCCCTGTCGGTCCAGACCGAGCGCATCACCCCCCAGGCGCAACAGAAACTCTCGGCTGCCCTGAAAAAAGGCAACAGCCTCGACATCGCCCTGAGCGACGCCACCAAGGCCGACTTCAAAAGCGTCGGCTCGATGCTGAACACGACGCCCACCCACCTGCCGGGCGCCAAGATCATTTCGGCACCCGAAGCCAAGGCCCTGATTGAAAAAGGCGTGCCGGTCTACGACGTGCGGGTGGCCGACGAATTCGTCGAGGCCCACGTCCCCGGATCGATCTCCGTCCCCTACACCGAAGGCAGCGCCAAGGAAGTCGGATTCGATGCCGCCGACGACAAGTTTGCGCTGAACAAGCTTCCCAAGGACAAGAATGCGCCGTTCATGATGTACTGCGACGGCACCATCTGCTGGAAGAGCTACAAATCCGCCACGCTTGCCATCCAGGCGGGCTGGAAGAACGTCTACTGGTTCCGCGGCGGCTTCCCGGAATGGAAAGAGGCAGGCTATCCGGTCGAGTCCCGCTGATCGCAGCCTGCACGCAACAACAAGGCCCGGATTTACCGGGCTTTTTTGTAGCCTCAGGCGAAGCCCGACAAGGTGCGGCCGGCTGCACATCGACGCCGCAGAGGCGATGCTGGTGGGCGAGGCGGCATGGCACAAGACACCCGGTGGCGGGCTCCCGCCCCCCCGGGGCTAACCCGGACCCTGCAGCAGCAGGCAGACCTGCGCTTCGAGACTAGCGACCGGGCGTGCGCCGCCGGTCCTGCTTGCGGCGGCTCTGGACTGCTTCCAGGATCGCGTCCGGAACGGTGGGCAAGGCCTCGAAAGCGGGGCGGGCAAAGAAATAGCCCTGGAACAGTTCGACGCCCTCGTCCGCGAGCGTCAGGCACTCTTCCTTGGTTTCGATCCCCTCGGCGATCACCTTGATGGACAACTCCCGGCACGCCGTGATGACAGCGAACACGATCGCCTGGCGGATGCGGTCCAGGTGGATGTTGCGCGTGAGCGCCATGTCGAGCTTGATCACGTCGGGCTGCCATTCGGCCAGCAGGTTGAGCCCCGAATAGCCCGCCCCGAAGTCGTCGATCGCGGTCGTGAATTCCTGCTTCTTGTATTCGGTGATGATCCGCCGCAGGTGTTCGTGGTCTTCGACCTTTTCGCCCTCGGTGACCTCGAACATGATGCGGTTGGTGGGAAAGCCGCGTTCGGCCGCAGCCTCGAGCGTCGCACGGATGCACGTTTCAGGGCGGTAGACCGCGTTCGGCAGGAAATTGATGCTCAGCATGCCTTCGAGCCCGAGCCGGCTCGCAAGATCGATCGCCTTGACGCGGATCGACTGGTCGAATTTGTAGCGATTGTCCGCGTTGACCTGGGACAGCACGCTGTCCGCGCCCTCGTTGTTCGGCCCGCGCACCAATGCCTCATAGCCGAAAATCGTCTTGTCTCGAATATTCACGATCGGCTGGAAAGCCATGCTGAACGGGATGTTGAGCGTGGCGAGCTCGCGGCACTCCGCGCAGCCGATTGACCTGAAGTTCTCGATCTTCATACAGATGAGCGATGGTTATTCCGACGGAAACCTTAACACAAGCCCCGCCAGCCGCGGCCCGCAGCCCAATAAATCGCATCTGACATTGACAGGCCTGCCGGCGCTTCTGCAACGGATCGACACGTATTCCCGCTCGCCCGCCCCAGAGCGTCAGACGGCCTCCGGCCTGAAAATCGCCTTGCGCCCCCCTTTTGCAGCCGACAAATCTGCTTGACCATGCAGATAGCTATGGCATTTCCGCGCAATGCGATTTATATTGGCGTGGGATGTTCATCGCTTTCCAGTCTGGGAGCGGGTTCCGGCAACACCGGCACCGGTTTTCAGGTTAAGCTGACATCCGCAGAATCGATTACTTTCAATCCACCAAAGGGACACACATGAACAAATCCGAACTGATCGACGTTGCCGCCGCCGAAGCCGACATCAGCAAGGCCGCCGCCGGCCGCGCTCTCGACGCCATCCTCGGCGCAGTAGTCAAGGCCGTTGCCAAGGGCGACTCCGTCACCCTGGTTGGCTTTGGCACCTTCAAGTCTTCGAAGCGCGCCGCACGCACCGGCCGCAACCCGCAGACCGGCAAGGAAATCAAGATCGCCGCGACCACCGTGCCGCGCTTCACCGCAGGCGCCGGCTTCAAGACCGCCGTTGCCGGCAAGAAGGCCGCCAAGAAGAAGTAATGCCGCACTCGCCGGCTGCGCCGCACAGACGGCGCAAGCCGGCAGACATCCCGCCCAGGCGGGATCGCGAATCAGCCGCCTTGCGCGGCTGTTTTTACGTGCACGGTACGCGGTGTTGACGTCACGAGGCCCGCCCCTGGATGGGCCTGCTTGCAATCCATCACGGCCGCGCGCCTGGCCAGCCCATGCGACGATTGCGATACAGGTCGATATCCGGCCTGGCGCACAAAATGGTCTCGACATAACCATTACGCTCGAACCAGAATACTTCGAGATCCCACACACAGAACGAATACCGCCCGGGGTCTTCGACCCAGCCATCAGGCGTGTTCACCGAAACGGACGTGAACAACTCGTTGTCGTTGCCCCACCATGCCAGCACGAGATACCGGCTCGACGCACCGTCGTGAAAAATCACAAAAGCCGGCGTCGTCGCCCAGTCCACCGATTTGCCCGCCTTGACGCTGGCAAGCCGCGGCAGATAGGCCGCGTGGCTGACAGCCTGCTGGCGCGCGGAGATCGTGTAAATCTTGATGCCGTCTTCGTCACGCCAGGCGGGGTCGCTCTCAATGTGCCGTGGTGAATACATACGAACCCTGTTGGTCATCCATCGTCATGGCAGGCAAGCGAAGCGGCCGCCTTCAAATGCATGGGTAGGCGTCACGTCTTGTCCGATGCCGCATGCCGCAAGCCCATGTAGACCCCGCCCGCCTCGAGCTCGTCGAGCATCTGGGCGAGACGCTTTTGCTTCGTCTCCTGACGCTTGGCCTGGTTGATCCATCCCAGGTAGTCGTTTTGCTGGTAGGCGGGGCGTTTCCGGTATTCGTCCACCAGTCCTCGCTCAGATAACGCCTGCCTCACAAAACCCGGCATGGGCTGCCTGGCCCGTTTCAGTCCTGAGAAATCGGCTGTCATGCTCGGCTCATGGTCACGGCGAAATCACCATCGAGTCGATGATGGCGGCGATTTCCTTGCGCGACCCGGTGGCTTCGTCCTGTCTTGTCCCGGCGCCCACCAGAAAGAAAAAATCGCCTCGCGGAATGATCCATAGTTCCGACGTGATGGGGAGCGCGCCGAGGCCTGCCACCTCCATCGTATAGTCCATGCGCGCATAGGCCGACGGCATGCCTGCAACCGTCACGCTGGCGGGCGGCTGCACCATCCTGAAATCCTTGAAGAGCTTCTGCAGCTGCGGCAGCATGACCCCGATGATGTCCCTCGGGTCTTGTCCCTTGAACGGGCCCAGCGGCTTGATGTTGACCTTGAAACTCGGATTGACGTCATCGTAGGGCTCCTTGTGCCTGGTCATGGCAACCATCGGCGTGCTTGCGTATTTGACCATCGCAGCCTGGAACGACTTGTCGTCGAGCTGGGCCGCCTTCAGATGACTCAGGTTCTCTTCCGCGGTCACATAATGCCAGCCCGCCGGTTTGGTGACGGCAAAACCCGCCGTCGGGTTGCTGAATACGCTCGGTTCCCCTGAGAGCGCGTCACCACTGAACACGATCAGCAAAGCAAGCCACGCAGCTTTCATGAAACGCCCCTGTAAAAATGGTTGATCCCCGCCGCCTGAAGCCAGGTGCCCCTCCATGGCTTCCCGGTCGCAAGATGACCTGAAAGCCAAGGGCTCCTTGATCCGGATGGCGAACTCCGGACTGAAGCATGCTCGGAGTGTAGGCCATTCACGATCGTCTCGCTTCGAACGCCCGGATCGAGGTTCACGCTTCAGCGCGACCCCACCCGAAGGCTTCGATAAGGCGAAGGCGAACAACGACACCGGAAAAACCCATAGCG